>DALYUO010000009.1:26572-39102 GCA_031981225.1 Pararcticibacter sp. | reverse complement strand
CTCCAGCTGGTGTTAGACGTTCCGCCCCCCATCCCTGTAGTTAAATAACCATAGTTCCCAATAGTGAAGGCTACTGCCGAATAGCGCTGCAGGTTATAATTGTAGTCGTCATTTTCCTGTATCTCGTCACTTTCTTCATCATCGCCGTCAGGATACAGGGAGATTTTCCGTGTCCACGTGTCATTAGAGGGATCATAAGCGTAAAAAGAAGGTACGAGCGCCCCGTTATTCTGTCCGCCACCTACATAAGCGATATTGCCGATTACGAAAGAAAATGCCATTACCCTCTTGGTTTTTATATTGGAGATTTTCTCCCATCCCGGGGTTGACTTCGACGGATCGTATTTATAAAAGTCCTGCTGATCGTTATTGCCATCGGTGCCGCTGCCCACGTATCCGATATCATTAACAGAAAAAGAGACAGCATAATAACGCCCGTTAGCGGTAGGGAAATCAGCTATCTTGGTCCATTTGTTAGTTCCCGGATCGTATTCATAGAAATCCTTGTATTTCTCATCGGTCAGCGAGTTACGGCCTAAACCTACATATCCCTTTCCTCCGGCGGAAAAGGCAACTGCGTCTGTTCTGGGCGCGCCCGGGAATGTTGCTATTGTATCCCAATTATCGCGCGCAGCGTCGTAAGACCAAAAATCGGCCAGATGTCTTTTATCTGTTGAGCTGGCTCCATAATTATATCCGGTACCTACGTAGGCAATGTTGTCGATAACAAAAGAGACGGCGCCGCGCCTTGAAACACCCCCAAAGTCGGACTTCCTGAGCCAGTCACCCGCTAAATCATCATCATCGTCACTGCTGCTGCATCCCGCAAAGAGGGTTAGCAAACAAAGGAAAAAAGCGCCCGTGAAAAGTTTATTCATAATCCTATAGTTTTAATTTTGTGTATGTAACTCTTAATTTAATTCTTACTTCGGCATTGGCCTGGGATCCTACGATCAGGCGATTAAAGGTATTTTGCAGGTCTGCAACCGGCACAGTTAACAGGAGCGAGGTATTGTTATATTTGGAATAGTAGCTTGATATGTATTCAGTTAGCGGAAAACTATACGATGCCTTCCCTTCAACATAATCACCATACGATAAGTACAAGGCCGACTGGCTAGTCTGCGGATCCGATAGTATCTGGGTGGGCCGATTGTTTTTATCGGCTACCAGAAGCACCAGTTGGGCTGGCCTTTCAAAAGGCAGGTAATAAGGAGCCCCGGGCGTTTCTACCAGCAACTCCGCTTTATTGATGACGACGTCGCCTCCTGAATTTAAAAACCGGATATAAGGTATTGATATCCGGGTAACCAGACCCGTCATCGCCTGGATATAGGTTTTATCGGAAGTCAGGTCAGAGGAAACAATCGGATTAGACAAACCGATGTCGTTTAGTTTGGTATTGCTCCTGTCGGCATCAAAATGGTTAAACTGGTAGCTGTTATCGTACAAACTAAATACCATTTCCTGTTTTTTCTTATTCCCTTCTCCATCTACATAGGAATAATAGATTTTTACACCGACAGAATCTCTAAAGCCGACGATGGCGTTTCCGGCGCTGACGCCAGGCTTAAGTACTATCCCCTTAAAATAATCGAGAAAAAGGTCGGTATTAGAGATAAGAGCGCTCTCCTCTTTTACGAGGTTGAAGAACGACTTACCAATATTATCGGGCAGACGGAGCATCAAACTGTCTGAACCTGGTTTTGGATAATAAGAATGGGTAGTCAGGGGGGCGGGATCATGCCTGAACTTCGAGCGGTTATAAAACGTGGCTGAGCTTGAAAATACATTCTGTGCATCCGATGAAAGATAGTCGGAAACTTTAGGCAGCACAAGTCGCTCCGAAAGCTGGTAAACCGATATATCCTGCTTCTGCAGGGTGTCGCCATAATAATATCCTGAATAATTCAATCTGAGCCTGACCGAATCACACACAGCGTCGGTGGGCAGGGAAGAGCCATTAAGGCCAGAGGGCGAAATCTGGAAATAACTGGATGAACTGATGATGCCCAGCTCGGGATCATTGATCCTTCCTACCAGCAACACACCTTTTCCTGCTGAAGGAAGAGAATCGAGCAGCATCGTCGATGTGTTTATTGTAACAGTATCAGTAATATTTGCAAACAATGTTTCATCCTCGCCCACTCCGATTGAACTGCTTTTTTCGCAGGATGTAAATACAACCACTAAGGTTAAGAAACCAGCAAACCACTTTAACAATTGCATACACCGTCCGATCGAATTATACATTTTACTCCCTTAAGAATTTTTGAATTGGTGTCAAATATGCGGTCCCGTTTTATGCTTTAAATGAATTTTAACATAGTTTAACTCAACAGCAGGATCGGGATCAAAACATTAACACTTTTTTACTATTTGCAGGAAAAGCGGCAACAATGCAGCCTCTCTTTAATAGATTTCATGTTTTCAGAATGAAATTACCCGGTTATAAATCGAAAAAAACAAATAACCGACTAAACATCCTGGTTTTTTGACTACGAATTTATAGAGTATCGACACCTTGTTTTGAGAAATGCGATATAGGGCCGCATTTGCAAGACCATTATCAGAATTTTGGCGAAAACACAAGACCCTCTGTTGGTTTGACAACCTGTATAAAGATTGTAAATAGATGAAATCCGGCGATTAGTCGTTATAATAGAACCTTTAATCTTATTTATCCGTAAATAAGCTATTTAGTATCTATTTTAGCATGGATGAATAAGATCAAATTGCAGAACTGGTTACAGGAAGCTATCCCGCTGCTGCTTTGGCTGGGCTTTGTACTGCTTCCTTTTTTGATGCGTTCGCCGTCAATGCCCGCCTATGTCCGCATACATTTTCTGGGGAATATCTTCCTGAATAACCTTCTGTTGCTCGCTGTATTTTACCTCCATGCCTATGGCATTTATCCTCTCAGAAAGAAGAGAAATGGCGTATGGTTATACGTACTTGCTTTGGCAGCATGCATGGCTGCTTTTATGTTCGTTTCACAACGAATATCTCCAGGCCCCCGGCCGGCTGTACTTGCAGAGAGAGTAAGAGCCTTACCGCACCCAGACATCGTTCAGCACAGGGATAGCTTGCCAAGGCCTGAACATTTTCCGTCCCGGGGTGGCGAACCTCCTATGAAAGTACGCCTTTTATTCCCGGGTTTCCGCATAACCCCGTTCCTCTTTGTAATCCTATGCAGCTATTGCTACTGCATCCTTAGAGATACCACAAAGCGTGAAAGAGCTCTAAAAGAACATGAAAATGAGAATCTGAAAACAGAGCTTACCTTCTTACGCTCACAGATCAGTCCCCACTTCATGTTCAACGTGCTTAACAGCATGGTTTCGCTGGCCCGCAAGCAATCTCCATTGCTCGAAGCTTCACTTATTAACATGTCGAACCTGATGCGTTATATGTTGTATGAAAGTAATGGCAAACTGGTTTCGCTAAATACAGAACTGGAATATCTAAGAAATTATATCGACCTGCAACTGTTGCGCTACGGCGATTCGGTAAGACTTAACTTATATATCAACGGACAAGCGGAGCATTATCATATAGAACCGATGCTTCTTATTCCTTTTGTGGAAAATGCTTTTAAACACGGTATTTCGATGATTAAGGATCCTCTTATTGATATATCTGTTTCTGTTAACAATGAAACAGGTGAATTGCTCTTTAACGTTGTAAATAACATTAGTCCCCAGGAAAACAAGGATGAAGGAGAAATTGGAATTGGCCTTGCCAACGTAAAGAGGAGGCTTGCGCTATTGTATCCTGAAAAGCATCATTTAAAAATTGAACGGGCTAGAAACCTTTTTAATGTCGAACTTCAAATTAAACTTACATAATGAACTGTCTGGTTGTTGATGACGAAAAGCTGGCACTTGAGCTTTTGGAAGATAACGTCAAAAAGGTTCCCTTTCTCTCACTGTCATTTTCCTGCCGGAATTCAATTGAGGCATTAGAGGTTTTAAAGGAGAATAAAATAGATCTTATATTTCTGGACATCAAAATGCCGGGCCTAACGGGACTCGAATTTATACAGACGCTTCAAAACCCACCTTTGATAATTCTTGTAACGGCTTTTGAACATCATGCACTTGAAGCTTTCAGTCTGAATGTAGTAGATTACCTGGTTAAGCCAGTTGCCTTTAACCGTTTCCTCCTGGCGGCTAATAAAGCTCACGACCTGTTTATGCTCAGACATCCGCAGCAAAGCGTTCCTTTACAGAATGATCATATTTTTGTGAATGCCGGCTATTCCCTTGTTAAAGTGCGCTTGCAGGACATTATATACATTGAGGGCCTCAGAGATTATGTCCGAATACATCTTATAAACGACAATGTAGTAACAACGCGCATCAGCATGCGGAGCCTTGAAGAGAAACTAAATCAGCAATACTTTATGCGTGTCCATAAATCCTTCATCATCTCACTCGATAAAATTGAATCGGTACAAAAATACCGGCTGGTTATTCAGGGCAGAGAAATTCCGGTGGGAGAGTCCTACAGAAATACCCTCCAGTCGTATATCACCACTCACAATATCTGACCCGCGATACGGATAATTCGCCTGAGACCTGAACCTTCTGCACCCGACTTATCTTCCTGCAACCGCTACGGCAATTCTCTCTGTACCCTCTGTACATTCAAGTACATACTGATGTCTTCTGGCACGTACAGGGCCATTTCTGGTCGTTATTGTCTGAACCATACCGACTGCCTGTTCATACGGCAGGCGTACATATCTTAACATTTTTGCTATGAACCACTTATTTGGTGCTACGAAATACTAATTTTAGTTATCTTAGCGCCAATAATTTAAAGAGACGAGAACAAAGGCCAATGAAATATTTTGTACAGGGCTTATTAATCACATTAATAGGTCTTTTTGCTTTTAGCAGCTGTCAGAAATCTGACTTAATCGGACTGGATATAAATCCACAGGATTCAATCAATGGAAAATATATAGCGAATTATAATGTAAATACTGTTACTGTAAGAGACGACAGTGTTAATACGTTTAATATCGGCCAGTATCCCCTGGGCTCTTTAAGCGACCCTGATCTGGGCACCACTGAAGCTGGTATTGCCATGCAGTTAAGCTTGCCTTCAAGCGGATTTACTTTCGGTACTACTCCAATACTTGACTCTGCTGTGTTGGTAATGCGGTATGGAAATGATTTTTATGGCGATTCGCTTAATACTACTTACAAAATTGACGTGTATGAGCTAGACGAGAAATTCGGCGCCAACTACTACAGCAATAAGGAGTGGAGCACCGGAGCTTCTGCAGGATCTAAAGAGGGCATCAGAAATTTTGCATGGAGAGACAGTATCCGAATCACGCAAATCGTAAAAGGCGGACCCGATACTTTGGTAAAAGTTGCACCTCAGTTAAGGATTAAGCTTGATAAATCTCACATAGAAACTAAACTTTTCGGCGACGGAAACAAACAACACCTCACAAATAATACTGCTTTTGTCAATTACTTAAAAGGCTTATACCTGAAGGTTAGCAAAGGTGCTGATGCAACAGGTGGTATTGCATTCCTGAACATGGCTGCTACCGATGTGGTCGCCAGGATGGAGGTCTACTACAGAAACACCAATTCTTCAGGAGGGAAGGATACTCTTACTGCATCCTTCAACGTAGCGGGAGAAGCTGCTTCCATTAAGCATAATTACGAAGGCACGCCAGTAAAAGCTCAGCTTGACGCTCCTTTGCAAACGTTCAGTACGGTGTATGTTCAGCCTATGGGCGGCTTGAAAACAAAAGTAACTTTTCCGGATCTTAAGAACTTAAAACAACTCGGCAATATCGCTATAAATAAAGCTGAACTGGTGGTATATACAGGAACCAGCACTACCAATATTCTGGAGACACCCCAGGCGTTGACCTTGTATCAGCCAGACATTGCCGGCCAGAGACAGAGTTTGCCGGATCAGGTATCGTATTGGGGCGGATCGTCTTATGACAGCGCAAAAAAACGGTATATCTTCAACCTCAGCACTTACGTACAACAGATCCTTTCAGGGAAATCAGAGCAATATCCGGTTTACATTATTCCGTCCGATGTTAGATTTATATCTCAACAATCGAGAAATATCTCCACTGTAGCGACTACAGCAGCCCGGTCTATACTGGCAGGTAAGGATCATCCAGAATACAAAATAAAGCTTAATATTTATTATACACTGCCACATCAATAGCGGCAAAGTGCGGCCATGAAAATATTTTTGGTTGCTTAAGTGGTAAATTTCAATACTATAAATGCGTCTCACTATTGTCGGGACGCATTTATAGTATTATCTCTATCCGATGCGTTGATAATATACCTTTCACGCTTTATCTTTTTGACTAAATTAGCCCCCCTAAATCATTTAATAAAACCATGTGCGGAATTGTTGGATATATCGGCCATCGTGATGCATGGAGCATCATCGTTAAAGGCTTACACCGGTTAGAATACCGGGGATATGACAGTGCAGGCATTGCCTTATTAGACGGCAGCCTCAAAACTTATAAGAAAGCAGGAAAGGTAAGCGAACTGGAAGAGTTTGCTGCTGGAAAAGATAAAACTGGTACTATCGGTATGGGTCATACCCGCTGGGCTACCCATGGGGAGCCTTCCGACCGGAATTCTCACCCTCACCAATCAGGCGACGGCAGGCTTTCTATCATCCATAATGGTATCATTGAGAATTATGCTACCTTAAAAGAAGCTTTACAGGCTAAAGGGCATATTTTCAACAGTGATACAGATACAGAGATCCTGGTACATTTGATTGAAGAGGTCCAGAAGGCCGATAAGCTCGATCTGGCAGAGGCTGTCAGGGTAGCATTAACAAAAGTTATAGGGGCCTACGCCATTGTTGTGATGAGCCAGGATGAGCCAGATCTGCTGATTGCTGCCAGAAAAGGAAGTCCTATGGTGATTGGGGTTGGCCAGAATGAATATTTCATAGCTTCAGACGCATCGCCGATTGTAGAATACACCAAAAATGTTATCTACCTGAAGGACAACCAGATTGCCGCTGTATCAAGGGATGAAATTATTGTCAAAAGTATTGACAACATTATCCAGACTCCCTCCATACAGGAACTTGCTCTTAAGCTTGAAATGCTTGAAAAAGGCGGATTCGACCATTTTATGCTAAAAGAAATCTACGAGCAACCGCGTTCGATTAAAGATTGCATGAGAGGCCGCATCTATCCGAAAGAAGGAAAAGTACAGCTCGGCGGAATTAAGGACTATACCGAAAAGCTGAAAAATATTGACCGCATTGTCATTATAGCCTGCGGAACTTCCTGGCATGCCGGCCTCGTAGGAGAATACCTGATAGAAGAATACGCAAGGGTTCCGGTTGAAGTAGAATATGCGTCGGAATTCCGTTACCGTAATCCAATTATCTCTGAGAAGGACCTTGTTATTGCCATTTCGCTAAAGAAAAGGGAGCCACCATATTTGGTATTTGTAATGTAGTGGGCTCATCTATTCCGCGTATCACGCATGCTGGCGTTTATACCCATGCTGGCCCGGAAATAGGTGTTGCTTCTACCAAGGCTTTTACAGCGCAGGTTACTGTGCTTACCCTGATGGCTCTCTATATCGCGCAACAAAGGGGTTCTATTCACCAGGGAGAGATGGTAAAAATGCTAACGGAGCTCGACGAGATCCCTTCACTTGTTGAGCAATGCCTTAAATCAAATGACACGGTTCTGGCCATATCCGAAAAGTTAAAAGATTCAAGGAACTGCCTTTTCCTCGGAAGAGGAAGCGGGTTTCCCGTTGCGCTCGAAGGAGCCTTGAAGCTGAAAGAAATATCCTATATACATGCCGAAGGTTATCCTGCGGCCGAAATGAAACACGGTCCGATAGCGCTGATCGACGAAGATATGCCTGTTATCTTTATTGCGACAAAGAATTCGTCGTACGAAAAGGTGATAAGCAATATCCAGGAAGTGAAGGCCCGTAAAGGAAAGGTTATCGCGATTGTTACTGAAGGCGATAAAGAGGTTAAGAAAATGGCTGATTATGTTATCGAAATACCAGACACGAACGAGGCCTATTTACCTCTTCTGGCAACTATCCCTTTACAGTTACTTTCATACCATATCGCCGTGCTAAGAGGCTGTAACGTAGACCAACCCAGAAATCTTGCTAAATCGGTGACGGTGGAGTAGGGATGTGGGTTGTGAGTTGAAGGTGTTGGGTTGCGGGCGGAAAGGGGTTGAAAGCTGAAAGGAGAAAGCTATACAACAAATACTTCCCACAGATTCAGGATTTCTTATAAGTAAAAAAGAGGCTTACAAAATTTGTAAAGCCTCTTTGTAATTAAAAACCCCAATATCCAACATAAACATAATTTCTTCGAGCCCCGCTATGCATTCTCATCTGCATGAGCAGATTCCTTATATCCTATTTCTAGAAGAAGCGCGTCAAGCGTAAAACCGCCTTATGCACTCCGAGATACAAGTATCAGTATAAATAATTAATATATAAAATCGATAATTACTATCTTCGCATAGATAAATACTATGACACTTGTACAATTAGAATATGTAGTGGCGGTCGACACCTACCGCAGTTTTGGTGTGGCCGCTGAAAAATGTTTTGTTACACAGCCTACTTTGAGCATGCAGGTCCAGAAGCTGGAGGAAACATTAGGAGTAAAACTTTTCGACAGAAGTAAACAGCCGGTTGTACCGACCGACATTGGCCAGGAGGTGATTGCGCAGGCACGTGTTGTTCTGGCTGAATCATCCAATCTTGAAGAAATAATAAGTTCTTACAAAAAAGAACTCGCAGGCGAACTTAAAGTAGGTGTTATTCCTACAGTGGCGCCTTATCTTCTTCCGAAGATTATTTTAAACTTTTCGGATAAATACCCCAGGGTTCATATTCAGATCTGGGAGTATACAACCGATCAGATAGTTCAGAAATTAAAAACTGGGTTGCTTGATTGCGGCATACTTTCTACTCCTCTGGAAGATAAGAGCCTTACTGAAATTCCTCTGTTTTACGAGGACTTTGTTGCCTATACCTCTCCATTAAACAAGCTGCTCGAGAAAGAGGAGATCAAAGCCAGGGACATCAATCCCGGTGAACTGTGGTTGCTGAACGAAGGGCATTGCATGCGAAACCAGGTCCTCAACATTTGTACCCATCGGGAAACGGGCAATAAGCTGCGGGCTTTTGAATACAATACCGGAAGCGTTGAAACGCTTAAAAGAATGGTAGACATTAATGCCGGCATCACCATCTTACCAGAACTGAGCCTTACCGATTTTTCTGAAGAGCAGTTAACACGGGTGAAGCGTTTCAGCAATCCTGTACCTGCCAGGGAAATGAGCATTGTTACTCACCGTAATTTTTTGAAAAGGGGAATCATCTCTGCTCTTGAAAAAGAAATTATCGAATCTATACCTCCACACATGCTGAGCAGAAACAAAAAAGAGATAATGGAAACTTCAGTCAGTTGACAATGGACAATTGAAAATTGACAATTTATGGGTTATCTTCTTTTGAAGAAGCTGAGCATCCAGTAAATCAAAACTAAAACAGCTATAACAACAAAAATGCCCACATAATAACCGGCTTTAAAAATATCAGTTATCAACTGACATGAAGGCAGTAAACTTATTGCTGATAGTAACAGCAGTACGGGTAAATATTTCAATTTTCTCTTCATAAAAAAAGCAGTGTATTCTACATACACTGCTCCATTCAAAAAGTTCTTTTAGCTTACTTTTTAAAACGTTCTGCTACTGCATCCCAGTTAACTACATTCCAGAAAGCGGCAATGTAGTCGGGGCGTTTATTCTGATATTTCAGATAGTAAGCGTGTTCCCATACGTCCATTCCCAAAATCGGAGTACCTTTTACTTCGGCAACATCCATTAGAGGGTTATCCTGGTTAGGCGTTGACGAAACCTGCAACTTGCCATCGGCACCTACAGAAAGCCAGGCCCAGCCTGATCCAAAGCGCGTAGCGCCGGCTTCACTGAACTTCTTCTTGAAGTCCTCAAATGAACCAAAGGCTTCATTTATAGCGTCGGCAAGTTCGCCGGTAGGTTCACCTCCACCATCAGGAGATAAAACAGTCCAGAATAAGCTGTGATTATAGTGACCGCCACCGTTATTTCGTACGGGAGCCGGGAAACTGGAAATATTTGCCAGGATCTCTTCAAGCGATTTGCTCTCAGCATCTGTTCCGGCCAGCGCTTTATTTAAGTTGTCAACATAAGCCTGATGGTGCTTGCCATGGTGAATCTCCATAGTAGCTTTATCAATGTGCGGTTCAAGCGCGTCTGATGCGTATGGTAACGCAGGTAGTTCGAAAGCCATAATCTATATATTTAAAAGGTTAAACATTTAAGCCAGTACAAAGATAACTTATGCTTAAATTTTTTGTTCAGCAGTATGTCAAGTTTTACTTCTTTTCCTTAAAAAGAAGTTTTTCATCAACGTAGCACATTCGTTTTCTTTTACCCCGCTAACTATTTCTGTCCGCGGGTGAGTGATTTGTTGGTTGATGCGACTAAACCCCCGCTTCATATCGTGTGCTCCAAACACAATACGGCTTATCTGAGTCCAGTATGAAGCTCCTGCACACATAATACAGGGTTCAATAGTTACATATAATGTACAATCTTTTAGATACTTACCACCCAAAAAGTTAGCAGCGGCGGTAAAAGCCTGCATTTCGGCATGCGCTGTAACATCATTCAGCCGCTCGGTGAGGTTATGGCCACGACCGATGATCTTTCCGTTACACACCACTACTGCCCCGATTGGCACTTCATCCAGATCTAAGGCAACTTTAGCCTCTTTAATAGCTTCGTTCATGTAAAATTCATCGGGAGCTATAGAAGGCTCATCTGTAAAACTGATATACCGCATTTGTCTAAATTAATTTTGAGCCGTTTGGAACCTGCCTCTCAATGGTCGAAAGCACGATATCCCCGTCTTTGTCTGCAAACCCTGTTACGAGAAACTCGGACATAAAGTTTGCAATTTGCTTAGGAGGAAAATTAACAACTCCTATGATTTGTTTTCCGTACAGCTCTTCTTTTTTATAATGTCTGGTTATTTGTGCACTGCTCCACTTTATTCCATAAGCGCCAAAATCAACTTTCAGTTTATAAGCAGGCTTTCGCGCTTCAGGAAAATCCAATACTTCCAGTACCGTTCCGGCCAGAAGCTCAACTTTTTCAAAGTCTTTCCAGGTTATGTGTTCCATCTTACCAAACTTAGTAAATTGCTTTTATATGCAAAATATACAAACTGATAAACATAATATTAGATTTGCAGCATGGCAGAGATTCGTTTAAAAAAAGGGAAAGACAAGGCAGTACGTCAGCTGCATCCACGGGTTTTTTCGGGGGCTGTTGACAATGTGAAAGGGAGCCCTGACGACGGTGATATTGTAACGGTTACAGATCATTCAGGCGCTTTCCTTGCGAAAGGTTTCTTCAACAGCCAGTCGAGGGTTGCTGTCCGGCTTCTGGAATGGACAGAAAACACAGACATCAATGAGCTCTGGTGGAGAAATAAAATTCGTAAATCCCTTGAATCGAGGCAGGACCTTTTTTCTTCTAAGGGGACCAATGCATACAGGCTGGTTTTCAGCGAGGCGGATTTCCTTCCGGGCCTGATCGCCGACCGCTATGGCGACTATATTTCTGTACAGATCCTAACGTCGGGTATTGAGAAAATAAAAGGAATATTGCTTGACGAGCTTCAGCAACAACTGCAACCAAAGGGGATATTCGACAGGAGCGATGCTTCTGCTCGATCGCATGAGGGAATGGGTGCTTCTTTTGGAAGCCTTTATGGCGAAGAGCCTCCAGAATATGTAGAAGTATCTGAAAATAACATTAAGTATCTGATCAATATAGCAGAAGGCCAGAAGTCCGGATTTTTCTGTGACCAGCGTGACAACCGCAGAATTGTATCAGAGCATACAAGCGGCAAGCGGGTACTCGACTGCTTCTCTTATTCGGGAGGATTTACCTTGAACTGTCTGAAGAAAGGCGCTGCTGAAGTTATTAGCGTAGACAGCTCTCCACTCGCCATTGAAACTCTTAGGCGAAATGTAAGCTTGAATGGCGTCGCGGATCTCAAACACCAGGCGATTCAGTCGGATGTGAATAAGCAATTACGCGTGTTTAAAGAACAGGATGAACGTTTTGACGTAATCGTGCTTGATCCGCCGAAATATGCTCCTTCGCGATCTCTGCTCGACAAGGCTTCCCGCGCATATAAAGACCTTAACAGGATCAGCATGGGCCTTCTTAACAGCGGCGGACTCCTGGCGACATTTTCATGCTCGGGTGCTGTAGACATCAATCACTTTAAGCAGATACTGGCATGGGCGGCATTAGATGCAGGAAAAGATGTACAGTTTATACATCAGTTCTCGCAACCTGAAGATCATCCTGTCAGAGCTTCTTTTCCCGAAGGAGAATACCTGAAGGGATTGTTGTGCAGGGTTATCTAAAGAAATTATTTATTCTGTTCTGA
>DALYUO010000009.1:24706-26532 GCA_031981225.1 Pararcticibacter sp. | reverse complement strand
GGTTCCTTAAGTGCACCGGCCTGGCTGAGCTTGCCTTCATTTTAAGGTTAAGCATTTCGACGAGAACAGAGAAAGCCATAGCAAAATAGATATATCCCTTGGGTATGTGCTGCTCAAAGCCTTCAGCGAGCAAAGACACACCTATTAGTAACAGGAATGACAATGCGAGCATTTTAACTGTAGGATGATTATTTACAAATCTACTGATGCCGCTGGCAGAAAGCATCATTACGAACACGGCAATTACAACAGCTGCGATCATTACAAGTACTTCATCGGCCATTCCTACTGCCGTTATTACTGAATCAAGAGAAAATACGATGTCAAGGAGCAGGATCTGGGTAATTACTCCGGAGAAAGACTTCACAGTCTTTGACTCCTGCTGGTGATCTTCTCCTTCGAGCTTCTCATGAATTTCTGTGGTACTTTTGTAAATCAGGAATAGTCCTCCGATAATCAGGATCAAGTCACGGCCCGAAATCGCCATCTTTTCCAGCCACTCTTCGTTTGCTATCCCAATCCATTCACCCACATTAAAAAGGGGCGTCGTTAGCCTCATGATCCAGGTTAATGATAACAATAACAGCATACGGGTAATCATAGCAAGTGCTAAACCCAACTGCCGGGCTTTCTTTTGCTGATGCAAAGGAAGCTTACCTGAAAGAATCGATATAAAAATAATGTTATCAATTCCTAACACAATCTCAAGCACGGTAAGAGTGATGAGCGAAATCCATATTTCGGGGGTAGCTAGTATTTCCATAAAATAAACTGTTCGAAGATAATCATCCGTTCTAAAATAAAAAAACCCTCCGCCTGACGGAAGGTTTTAATCATTAATTTAAAAAGAACGTATACTTAGGAGAGCTAAGTCGAAGGATTAATAATGTGGCATCCAGAATACACCGATCAACCTTCTCTTTTCGTCCCGAATAACCCTTAATTTAAAAAGCGTTGCACACTTTCGATTCTGCTGTTTCAGAAATCTATATACTAAAGACGCTACTTTACAATAAATGTTACAACCTCTATAAAATTGATAGACAAAATTACGACAATCCCTGATATTAAACCGTTAAATTATGTTAAGCAATTATTAACAATGCAGATATTTATCCACAGCAGATATGGCATTGTTAACACGGATATCACTGCTGCCTGATACTACCACATAAGATGCATTCAAATCATTAAGCTCTTTATGCCAAACATCCATGAAGTATTCCCTCAGGTGTGGAAAATCGCGCAAAGGATCGTCCGTCCATGGCAAATCTATATCCATCAGCAGATAAAAATCGTAGGGATGACGCGGGAGCTCGTACAACACTTCTTCCGGAGCTTTTCCGAACATATAATCACTCCAGATCTTTACGGTTATAAACGTAGTATCGCAGATAAGCAGTTGATTTGCACTTCCCAGCAGTTGATTTTCAAGATCCAACTGCCCTCTGAACATATTGATTTCGTCCTGCCATGTACAGGGCTCTGTTAATTTGCTGCAATACTCACGGGCATACTCGGGCACCCAAACAGTATTATAATGTTCCGCGAGCTGGGCCGCTATGGTCGACTTGCCCGTCGATTCTGGGCCAACTATTGCAATTTTCTTTATACTTTCTGTGTTTTCCACGATCTTTTCCAGTCAATAAATCCTATTGTTGCGAGCACAAGGAACAATAAATACAGAACAGCGGTTAACGCGAGCTGCTTGTATAAATATAGAGGAATGTAACATGCATCTACAATAATCCAAAGGAGCCAGTTCTGCATTACTTTCCGCGTCATTAAAAACTGCGCAACAAAACTAACGGCGGTACAGGCTCCAT
>DALYUO010000009.1:23337-24696 GCA_031981225.1 Pararcticibacter sp. | reverse complement strand
AAGGAACATCGCTGTTTGTATAGTGATCAAGGAAAAGGCCAAGGATGTAAGAGAGTATTGCTATAGAAACCCCCACCATTACATAATCTTCGGGATGAAGAGACACTACCGGCTTCTGATGCTGCTCCTTCCTTTTGATCCAGTAATACCACCCATACACCGCCGTGCAGAGAAAATACAACTGAAGTACCGCATCGCCATAGAGTTTATAATCGTAAAACAGGACGGCATAAGCCGCAACGCTGATTATGGAGACAGGCCAGTTCAATATGTGCTGCTTCGCTGCAAGATACACGCATAAAAAGCCGGTAATTGTACCCGTCCACTCGAGAGCAGATGTTTCTACCAGTTGATTCCAGAAAAGCCGCCAGAAAGTAGTTTCGCAAAGGATCACTTTGCAAAAGTATAAAAAGCAGGAGCGGGGGCAAGAAAAAGCTTCTTCAGGATAAAAAAAATAAATATTTTTACTCAAAATAGTATATGAAGAAAATCCTTATCCTTGGCTTGTTTATCAGCACTGCTGCCTTCGGCCAAAACCAACAAGAAACCTTTTTCTTAAAAGAAAACGGCGAGCAAGTAAAGAAAAAAGAGAAAGCCGACTTTATACGTATCATAGAAGAACCGGATTCTGGCTCGGTGCTTTATAGTATTAATGAGTATTATCCCGATAATACTAAAAAACGCACTGGACTTGTATCAAAGATTGATCCCTTCCTGGTATTTGAAGGGGAGGTTACATCGTATTACCGGAACGGTAATACGAAAGAGGTTACCAACTACCAAAACGGAAGGCGAACAGGTAAGGCATCTTTCTACTATCAAAACGGGCAATTACAGGAGATCATTGAAATCACGCCGGGAATGGGCAAGCCAGTGTCGACTAATAATTACACAGGCGAAATACAAAGGCTCGTTAGTTTCTTCGATTCTACAGGTACTCAATCAGTAAAAGATGGCACGGGCACCATTAAACGTTTTAACGATAAAAATGAAGTAACAGAAGAAGGTAGCTACGTTGAGGGAGAAAAAGATGGCGTTTGGAAAGGACGGATTGGGAGCTCAACCTACGAAGAAACCTATGAAAAGGGCAAGTTCGTCCAGGGAGTATCGAAAGATGAAAAAGGAAATACCAATCAATATAATGAATTAGAGAAGATGCCAAATTATCCGGGGGGCATGAACGAGTTTTACCATTATGTAGGAAGTAACTTTGCTTACCCTCCGGAAGCAAGAAAGAAAGGGGTAAGCGGAAGACTTATAATGGGTTTTGTTGTAGAAAAAGATGGTAGGCTTTCTAATATTAAAATAATAAGGGATCTGGGAGAAGGCACCGGTTCCGAAGCCATAAGAATGCTGAGA
>DALYUO010000009.1:10688-23327 GCA_031981225.1 Pararcticibacter sp. | reverse complement strand
CTTCCGGGCCAGCAGCATGGCATTCCGGTGAGAGTACAGTATACTTTGCCTATCATGTTAAACTTGCACGGCCCCAGTCTATAATATAAATGGGTGTATTAAAAAATAATGCATTTATTACATACAGAAACGCTTGAAATGCTTACCTTTGCATCCCGACAATCCAGTCGGGATTTTTGTTTTTATACATCACTAATCTCCCTGGCTGCTAAGTCTTTTTTGACTGAATTTTAAAATTTGACTTTAATAACTCCATGCCAAAAGATTCTTCAATTAAATCAGTCCTGATCATTGGTTCAGGACCAATTATTATCGGCCAGGCCTGCGAATTTGACTATTCGGGCTCACAAGCTGCTCTGTCACTTAAAGAGGAAGGGATTGAAGTTTCTATCATCAATTCCAATCCGGCTACGATTATGACGGATAAGGTGATTGCCGACCATGTTTATCTTCGTCCTTTAAATTGCCAAAGCATTGAAACGATCCTTCAGGAACAGAAGATTGACGCTGTTCTTCCTACAATGGGAGGGCAAACGGCCCTGAACCTTTGCAAGGAGGCTGAAGAACTGGGCATCTGGGAAAAGTATGGCGTAAGAGTGATCGGGGTCGACGTTGCGGCTATCGAGAAAACAGAAAACCGCGAGGAATTCCGCCAGCTGATGATCGATATTGGGGTAGGCATCGCGAACTCAAAAATCGCTAACTCCTTCCTTGAAGGAAAGGAGGCTGCACAGGAAATAGGTTTCCCACTTGTAATTCGCCCATCTTATACCTTAGGTGGTACAGGCGGTGGCTTTGTACACAAAAAAGAAGAATTCGATGCAGCTCTGAGCCGCGGACTACAAGCTTCGCCAACACATGAAGTACTGGTAGAACAGGCTGTGCTTGGCTGGAAAGAATTTGAGCTTGAACTTTTGCGTGACAATAAAGACAATGTAATTATCATTTGAGAACTTCGATCCTATGGGGATTCATACCGGCGATTCTATTACTGTAGCGCCAGCAATGACACTTAGCGACCGCTGTTATCAGGACATGCGAAATCAGGCTATCAAAATGATGCGTGCTATCGGCAACTTTGCAGGAGGCTGTAATGTTCAGTTCTCTGTTAACCCTGCCGACGAATCTATCATTGCCATTGAGATCAATCCAAGGGTATCACGCTCATCTGCGCTTGCATCGAAAGCAACAGGGTATCCTATTGCCAAAATAGCTGCTAAACTGGCTATCGGCTTTAATCTGGATGAAATTGAGAATCAAATCACCAAAACTACTTCTGCATATTTCGAACCTACACTCGACTATGTAATCGTTAAGGTTCCACGCTGGAACTTTGATAAGTTTAAGGGTGCCAATAAAGAACTCGGCCTTCAGATGAAATCGGTTGGCGAGGTGATGGCTATCGGCCGCACGTTTATAGAAGCTCTTCAAAAAGCCACTCAGAGCCTCGAAATAGGCCGTGCCGGATTAGGGGCCGACGGAAGGCAAAGCCGTAACCTTGAAGAAATTATGTACGGGCTGGAGCATCCAACATGGAATCGCGTATTCCTCATTAAAGATGCAATGAGCCTTGGCGTTCCGATCGAGTCGATACGCAAAGTAACAAGAATAGATAAATGGTTCCTGGTGCAGATCCAGGAACTGGTAACTCTCGAGCAGGAGCTTAAACGTTATTCTCTGAATAACATCCCTAAAGACTTTTTCCTGACACTGAAGCAAAAAGGTTTTTCAGACATACAGATAGCATGGCTCTTAGGTAATGTAACCGAAGACGAAGTATACGACCGCAGGAAAGAGCTTGGCATTAACCGGGTTTATAAGATGGTTGATACCTGCGCCGCTGAATTCCAGGCTCAAACTCCATACTATTACTCCACTTTCGAAGATGAGAACGAGTCGCAGGTAAGTGATAAAAAGAAGATTATCGTGCTGGGCTCAGGTCCTAACCGGATCGGACAGGGTATCGAGTTCGACTACTCCTGCGTTCATGGACTGCTTGCTGCAAAAGAATCGGGTTATGAATCTATAATGATCAACTGTAACCCTGAAACAGTGTCTACAGACTTCAACATGGCCGACAAGTTATATTTCGAGCCGGTATTCTGGGAGCACGTCAGAGAGATCATTGAACATGAAAAGCCGGAAGGTGTAATTGTTCAGCTGGGAGGCCAAACTGCCTTGAAAATGGCTGAAAAGCTTCACGAAAAGGGCATCAAGATCATTGGTACTACCTTCAACGATATGGACGTTGCCGAAGACAGGGGTCGTTTTTCGGACCTGCTGAAAGATCTTGGAATTCCATACCCTAAATACGGTGTTGCCGAAAGCGCCGAAGAAGCTATTGAAGTGGCTCATCAGGTAGGCTATCCGGTGCTGGTGAGGCCCAGCTATGTACTCGGAGGACAGGGAATGAGCATCGTGATAAACGATGACGACCTGGAGAAAGCAGTAGTTAAATTATTAGGTGACCTTCCGGGAAACCGCGTACTGATTGATCATTTCCTTGACAGGGCTGAAGAAGCCGAATCAGACTCTATCTGCGATGGTGAGGATGTTCATATTATCGGTTTAATGGAACATATAGAGCCTGCAGGAATACACTCCGGCGACTCCAGCGCTGTTCTGCCTCCGTTCAATTTATCGGAAAACGTGATCCGCCAGATGGAGGAATACACTGTTAAACTAGCAAAGTCCTTAAACGTACGCGGTCTGCTCAATATTCAGTTTGCTATAAAACAAGAGAAAGTATATGTTATCGAGGCCAATCCACGCGCTTCGAGAACAGTACCTTTCATTGCGAAAGCATACGATGTTCCTTACATCAATATAGCGGCAAAGATCATGCTCGGAGTTAATAAACTTAAAGACTTCACTATAGAAAGAAAACTGGTAGGATATGCTATTAAAGAACCTGTTTTCTCTTTCGATAAATTCCCTGATGTAGACAAACAGCTGGGTCCGGAAATGAAATCAACCGGCGAAGCTATCCGCTTTATCACAGGGGTGGATGATCCATACTTTGTAAAGCTATACAAGGAAAAATCGATGTACCTGAGTAAGTAGTTAAGAGTTAAATGTTTAGAGTTGAAAGTTAGAAGTGCAAAACTTTATACTTTCAACTCTAAACTCTCAACTCTTTCAGCTTTGCCCAAATAAGCCGCCAAATACTTCCTCTATCTTTGATACACTTTTAATCTCTATCGTATATCGCGAAGTGTCAAGTCCCTTTTGATTGTACTTAGAAATATAGATCTGTTCGAAGCCCAGTTTCTGTGCTTCTGCGATTCGCTGCTCGATGCGGTTAACCGCCCTGATCTCGCCGGATAAGCCCACTTCTGATGCAAAACAGATCTTGGAAGATACGGGGATATCTTCATGAGAAGATATAACAGCGACAATAATACCCAGGTCCACTGCAGGATCTTCAACCCTTAATCCACCGGCAATATTTAAAAAGACATCCTTAGCGCTTAAACGAAATCCACAACGCTTTTCGAGTACCGCAAGCAGCATATTCATTCTTCTGGTATCAAAGCCTGTAGCAGAGCGCTGAGGAGTGCCGTAAGCGGATGAACTTACCAGGGCCTGGGTTTCGATAAGCATCGGCCTTACGCCTTCAAGCATGGCCGAGATAGTAATTCCGCTCAGCTGCTCATCCCTTTGCGAGAGCAATATTTCCGAAGGGTTAGATACTTCGCGTAAACCATTGCCCTGCATCTCATAAATTCCAAGCTCCGATGCCGATCCAAATCGGTTCTTTACAGCACGCAATATCCGGTATACATGATGCCTGTCGCCTTCAAACTGAAGAACGGTATCAACCATATGTTCCAGTATTTTAGGCCCCGCAATAGCGCCATCTTTAGTGATATGGCCTATTAAAAAAACAGGAGTGGAAGTTTCCTTAGCAAAACGCAGAAGTTCGGCTGTGCACTCGCGTACCTGCGATACACTGCCGGGAGTTGATTCTATATGAGCTGAATACAGGGTCTGAATAGAGTCGATAATCACAAGTTGTGGCTCGAGAGCTTCTATCTGCTTAAATATATTCTGAGTGGAGGTTTCCGTGAGAATATAGACATCGCCGCCTGCAGAACCAGAGGACAGCCGCTCTGCACGCATCTTTATCTGATGTTCGCTTTCTTCGCCTGAAACATAAAGGACCTTTAAATCCGGCAGGTTAAGGGTCAGCTGAAGCATCAACGTCGACTTCCCTATTCCCGGCTCACCTCCTATTAGTACAAGAGAACCAGGAACGATCCCTCCCCCTAATACCCTGTTAAATTCACCGTCGGGAGTCACAAGCCGGTTTTCTTCTGTGTATACAATTTCATGTATAGCTGTAGGTCGTGTCACACGGGACCCTGATGAGCTCACCTTCCAATCGGGAGCTGCATTTCCAGGCTTTTGAATCACTTCTTCAACAAAGGTATTCCACTGATTGCAGGAAGGGCATTTTCCAAGCCACTTCGCCGACTCGTATCCACAGCTTTGGCAAAAATATGCTGATTTCGTCTTGGCCAATTTGTTCTTTCTTTAAGTTTTGATATCCCCTGTAACGCTTAAGCTAAGCGCCCGGGCTTGCCCGTAAATAGAAAGCTAAACTACATAAAATCACAATACCGAACTTACGTTGTTTGTAAGTCCGGTATTATGGTTTATAAATAAGAAAATTATAGTTTGATCTCTTCTTCTTTGGAGTTGAGGAAGTGAAATTCAGTAAGGTAATACGATGGAATAGCTTTAACAGTGATCCATTTGCCAAAGTTAAAGAACCATTTCCACTGTCGTGAGATAAAACCCTTCTTGATATAGGCTTCAATATAAGGATGTACACAAAGTGTCACACTCTTCTCATTCTGCTCATTCAGAATATAAGCGAGATTGCTCTCAATGTCGTCCATCAAAATGATGCTTGCCTTGATTTCTCCGGTACCGTTACAAGCAGGGCATTTCTCATTCGTTACTATGTTCATCTCAGGCCGAACACGCTGCCTGGTGATCTGTACAAGGCCAAATTTGCTCGGAGGCAGTATAGTATGTTTTGCACGATCAAGCGCCATCTGCTGTTTCAGATACTCGAACAGTTCCTTACGATTGTTAGGTTTGTGCATATCGATAAAGTCGACTACCACAATACCGCCCATATCACGCAATCGGAGTTGTCTGGCAATCTCCCTTGCAGCTTCCTTGTTTACCTGAAATGCATTTTCTTCCTGGTTTTCAGGATTAGCAGTTCTGTTACCACTGTTTACGTCAACGACGTGAAGAGCTTCGGTATGTTCAATAACCAGATAAGCCCCTCCTGCGAGGTTAACAGTACGACCAAAAGCTCCCTTTATTTGTTTCTCAACTCCAAAATGTTCAAATATGGGTTCCCGGTGCTTATAAAGTTTTACAATCTTCTCAAGTTCGGGAGAGATCCCCTGAACGTAAGAACGTATTTCTTCATAAATACTGGTATCATTAACATGAATATTTGTGAAATCGGCATTAAGAAGATCCCGGAGAATAGTGGATGTTCTGCCCATTTCACCTAATACTATCTTCGAAGGCTCGGTTGTACTCAACCGTTTGGAAAAAGTTTCCCAGCGCGCTATCAGATCAAGGAGATCTTTTTGAAGCTCGGTGACACCTTTCCCTTCGGAAACAGTACGGATAATTACTCCGAAACTCTTCGGTTTAATACTTTCAACTATCTTTTTTAAGCGGTTCCTTTCAGTGTTACTCTTAATCTTTTTCGAGATGGATATAGAGTCGGAGAAAGGCACCAGTACAACAAACCTTCCCGCAATGGAAAGATCAGAGCTTAAGCGCGGACCTTTAGTTGAAATTGGCTCTTTCGCGATCTGCACAGGCAACAGCATGTTGCGGTTCAGAATCTCAGAGATCTTGCCGGATTTATTGATATCTTCTTCCAGCTTAAAACTATTCAGCAGTTTATCTTTATAACTGCCATTCTTTACAATCTTGGTCAGCTTAATCAGCGACAACACCTGAGGTCCCAGGTCAAGATAATGCAGGAAAGCGTCTTTTTCGTAGCCTACATCTACAAAAGCAGCATTTAACCCGGGCATAATCTTCTTTATCCGGCCCAGGTAAATATCTCCAACAGCATAGTTGTTGTTAATGTGCTCTGCGTGAAGTTCTACGAGTTGCTTGTCTTGCAGTAAAGCTATAGTCACCCCGTTAGGGCTTGAATTGATTATTAATTCCTTTACCAACAGCTACTCTTTTAATGGCGGAATATTCCACCGCCAGCGTACAACACCAGAAATGATTTATAACACAAGAACCCCCGGCCGCATGTGCGTGGAGGTCTTTTAAGTGATAAGTCATAAGTAATAAATACTAAGCGATAATTCTATACCTTGGTATAACACCCGCTGAGTACCTTTACCAGTGACTTAAATCTATTTTTTCTTGTGCCTGTTCTTTCTTAAACGCTTTTTGCGTTTGTGGGTAGCCATTTTATGTCTTTTTCTTTTCTTACCGCTTGGCATAATCTTAAATTTTAAATGTTTTTATTGTTATTAATTAATTATTCTTTAATTCTTCGATCCTTTTGTCGATGTAAGCTGAAAAGCCAGGATCTGCAGCAAGCTCCTTGCTTTTTTCAAAAGCAGCGATAGCTTCGCTTTTTTCGCCTAAGTTTTCATAGCATGTAGCCAGGTAGAACCACGCATCAGGAATCTGCTGCTGAGCAATAACCGTCTTAAACCGATTAACGGCCTTATCGAATTGGCCGGACTTGATTGAAAATAAACCAAGACTCATGTTGGCCTTGATATTTGAAGGATCTTCTTTCACTACTCCCAGCAGAAGCTGAATGCCTTGCATCGGATTAGAACTATCGTTTACATATGCAACGCCCAGGCCTGTCTTTGCATCGAGGCTAGAAGGCTGCAATTCTAACGCTTTTTGATATGATTCGATTGCTTTTGCTACAAGACCGGGCTTAATAAGGCTATCCTGAGTGGTTTGGTAGGCATTTGTAAACAGGTCGCCTGACTTTAGCCATTCAGAATATTGATTGCTGGCTTTAGCAAGCTGCTCGAAGTAAAACGCCGCTGGAGCGGGCTGATTCAAATCATCCCATTTCTGAGCGAGCTGTTTTTGAAATTTTAGTTTTTCGGACTCCCCGGCATTCTTCAGCTGGCTTTCCAGCTCTGAGATCTGACGGGAAAAATCAGGAGTGATCGACTGCTTAGCAGTATTTGACACGCTTTCCAGGGAAACTACCGTCGCCTGAGTGGCATTAGTAGCAGCTTCTCCCGAATGCTGCCCTTCTTCCTTTACCAATCCTTTGATATCAAGAGAAAGCAAAAGGCCCATTAGTACTACTACTAATCCTATTACCGCTATTTGCTTTCTTTTGATCATCAATTTCATACTATGCTTCTGTAGCTGTTTTCGCTTCTTCAGCCGCAGCTGCTAATTTTGTAACGTTTCCGTTTTTTACTTTTTCTACAAACACCTTGGCGGGTTTGAAGCTTGGAACAAAATGTTCTGGAATAATGATGGCTGTATTTTTTGAAATGTTACGAGCTGTCTTTGTTGCTCTTTTCTTCACAACAAAGCTCCCAAAACCGCGCACATATACATTTTCGCCATTAACCATTGAATTCTTTATCACTTTAAAAAACGCTTCTACCGCTTCCTGTACATCTAACTTTTCGATACCGGTTTTGCTGGAGATCTCTGCGATAATTTCTGCCTTAGTCATATCTTAATTTGATTAAACTTTTCGTAAACTCTTAATTGTTTTGGGGTTGCAAAAGTATTGGTTTAAATTGATAACCTAAAATAATTCCCAAAAAATTTATCCTAACTCGCGAACTGACAGTTCGATACATTTTAAAATGACCCTATTTTTGATGTTTTTCTTAACTTAATTGCCATTAAATACTATGGGTTACACTACAGTCCGCTTCGCACCCGCTTCTGAAACGTTTCAGAGTGTAAAGCACTCACTTAGCGACCAGGCTTGTCTTCTCCTGTCCTTCTTGGAGAAAAACCCGAAGCTTCGGAGCGAGCGGTAAGCTCCACCGTGTATAGCCTCATCAGGTTTTGAACCGGTCCTCCACTACCTGAGTTTGATTTCCAGCCGGCAGATTTTACCTTTGCAAATCTAGGGGGGAAATATGCGTTTTATCGATGAAGTAATTGGCTGGTACGAACAAAATAAAAGGGACTTACCCTGGAGAAACACTCAAGACCCCTATCTTATCTGGCTTTCAGAAATTATTCTGCAACAAACCCGCGTGGACCAGGGCATGCCTTATTTTCATCGTTTTTCAGAAAAATACCCTACTGTTTCTGATTTCGCAGCAGCTTGTGAGGATGATATATTAAACATGTGGCAAGGACTGGGATATTATTCAAGAGGAAGGAACATGCACCGGACTGCCCGAATGGTTATGGAAGAGCATGCTGGATATTTTCCGCAGAAATACGATGAACTTATCAAGCTGAAAGGCATCGGAGAGTATACCGCTGCTGCAATCTCGTCTTTTAGCTCAAATGAGGCAAGGGCGGTGGTGGATGGCAACGTATTCCGGTTACTCTCCCGTTTTTTCGGAATTGATGTGGCAATAAACAGTACGGAGGGTAAGAAAACATTTTATTCATTAGCAAACGAAACCATCGACAGAGACCGGCCAGGCCTGAGTAACCAGGCATTAATGGAATTCGGCTCTCTTCAATGCAAGCCGATGAATCCCGACTGCGCTACCTGCCCGCTCAGACCCGGATGTTTCGCCTTCAATAAGCAGCTTATTGCCCTATTACCGGTGAAGCTTAGGAAAACGGGAATCAGGGATCGCTTTTTCAATTACATCATTGCCACTGATGGTAACAGGATTCTTATGAATAAGCGAACAGGGAAAGACATCTGGCAAAATCTTCATGAGTTTCCCTTGTTTGAAACAGAGAGTCCGGTAGATCCTTCGGAACTAGTAAGCAGCGCCGATTTCATTGATCATTTTGGGACGCAGGCGCAGATACAGTCCGTATACGGACCGGTAAAGCATCTTTTAAGTCATCAAAAGTTACATGCCAGATATATTGTTATCAAAGGATTTAATGAGAGTTTTAAAACCGAAAAGCCCTGGTTTTTCGCCACTTACGATGAACTCAAGCATCTCGCCCAGCCCAAATTAATTTTTGCATTTCTCGAAATGTTTCCTACCTTGAAATCTGATTTACATTCTTATTAAACTCATGTCAGGCGTTAATAAAGTTATTCTAGTTGGGCATCTGGGCAAGGACCCGGAAGTCCGGCACCTCGAAGGAGGAGCTACTGTTGTCAACTTCACGTTAGCTACTACCGAAACGTACACGCGCGATGGCCGTAAAGTTGAACAAACCGAATGGCATAATGTGGTTATGTGGCGGGGGTTGGCAGAAATCGCTGCAAAATACCTTCAAAAAGGGAAGCTGGTATATGTTGAAGGAAAGTTGAGGACCCGCTCTTATGACGACAGGGATGGTAACAAAAGATATGTTACCGAGATCGTTGCCGACAATTTTAACATGTTAGGCAGGAAAAGCGATAACGAAAATGGTGCTCATCCGGGCACATCAAGCCAAAACCCTTCCAAACCGGAAGAACAGATGATGGGGATGAACGATAACACCGAAGACGATCTGCCCTTCTGATAAAAACTAAACCTGGTTCATAGATAAAGACAGCGGATGATACGGCTGTATGACTCTGTGAACCAGCACTACACCTCTATCTGAAGCCTCTCAATGAGCAATAAACCTCTTTCTTTACCTTTAAATGAATAAAAATTGAAATTACTCTTGTAATACTAAATTATTATTCGATAATTTTGCACTGTTTTTAAAAATTAAAACACTGTAAGTCAAAGCTGAAAAATGAACGTATCCACCATTACCCATACTACCGCAACGTCAGCCAAAACAGGTTATGTGTGCGCTATGGTACGTGAGAAACATAACAGTGAAAAATTAATTTTAAGACACCGACGACCATTCATGCCAAGAGTTTGATTCTGTTGGCAGCCCTACTCTCTCAAACCCGCCGGAGATCCCGGCACCGATATTGATAATAATTTTTCTTAAACTTAATAGACGAGGTATAGTCTTATCCGAACAATCGGATTATTACAATAATGGACAAAAACGAATTCTCTGTAGTAGTAGCATCTGAAGCGCATGCCGGGTATGCAGAACAGATATGTGATGAAATGGCAGAATCGGCAAAAGCAAGAGGTACAGGAATTGCCCGCAGAAGCCCTGATTATATAGTCAATAAAATGACTGAAGGGAAAGCTGTGATTGCATTACACAAGGACGGCACATGGGCTGGCTTCTGTTATATTGAAACCTGGAGCCATGGGCAGTTTGTTGCCAACTCGGGATTAATTGTAAATCCCTTATACCGCAAATGCGGTCTTGCAAAGGCCATCAAAAATAGGATCTTCGCCCTTTCACGAGAAAAATATCCGGACGCCAAAATCTTTGGTCTCACTACCGGATTAGCCGTAATGAAGATTAACTCCGAATTAGGGTATGAACCAGTTACCTATTCTGAACTTACCCAGGATGAAAATTTCTGGAGCGGATGTAAGAGCTGTGTGAATTTTGACATTCTAACAGCCAAGGGCCGGAAAAACTGCCTCTGCACAGCCATGCTCTACGATCCGGTAGAGAAACAGAAAGAAATTGAAGAAAAGCAGAAACAGCTTGAAGAGGAAATGAAAAAATCAAGCCGTAAAACTTCCTTGTTCGAACGAATTGAAGAAAAGCTGCGTGGCTCTGTAAAGGTCCTTTTCTCTTTTATATTACTCATCCCGAAACTTTTACACTTATAAAATGAAGAAGAAAGTTGTTTTGGCCTTTAGCGGAGGACTCGATACCTCCTACTGTGCTATTTATCTTACCAAAGATCTTGGACTTGAAGTACATTCAGTAATCGTGGATACCGGCGGTTTCAGTAAAGAAGAGCTGGAACATATAGAGAAGCGTGCTTATGCTCTAGGCGTAACATCTCACCATGCAGTGGATGCTGTAAAGGGATATTACGACAGTTCCATACGATATCTTATTTACGGCAACGTACTAAAAAACAACACATATCCCCTTTCTGTTAGCGCAGAACGTGTCACCCAGGCGACGGCTATTGCCGAATATGCAAGAGAGATTTCAGCCGACTATGTTGCCCATGGCTCCACAGGTGCAGGGAACGACCAGGTGAGGTTCGATATGATATTCAACATTCTGATCCCGAATGTAGGCATCATTACCCCCATCAGGGATCTGAAACTTAGCAGAGAGGCTGAAATAGACTATCTTAAGCAACATGGGGTTGAATACAATTTTGAAAAGGCTAAGTACTCTATCAATAAAGGAATTTGGGGTACTTCTGTAGGCGGCAAGGAAACGCTTACATCCAACGAAATGCTGCCGGAAGAAGCGTGGCCGGTACAGGTTACAAAAGATGGAACTGAAAAGGTAGAGCTTGAGTTTGAAAAAGGAGAACTGGTTGGACTGAACGGACAAAAATACGATCACCCTACTGAGGTCATCAAAGCTCTTCAGGCAATCGCACAGCCTTATGGTATAGGCCGCGACGTGCACGTAGGTGATACCATTATCGGGATCAAGGGTCGCGTTGGCTTTGAAGCTGCCGCACCGATGGTAATTATAAAAGCACACCACACTCTCGAAAAGCATACACTCACAAAGTGGCAGTTGAGCTGGAAAGACCAGCTTGCAATGTTCTATGGCAACTGGCTGCATGAAGGACAGTTTCACGATCCGGTTATGCGTAATTTGGAAGCTTTCCTTAGCGATACTCAAAAGACCGTGTCGGGCAAGGTTTTCGTTCAGCTGATGCCTTACCGCTTCCAGGTGATAGGTATTGAATCGGCTCACGACCTGATGTCTAATAAGTTCGGAAGCTACGGTGAAATGAATAATGCATGGAGTGGTGAGGACGTTAAAGGGTTTTCCAAAATATTTGGGAATCAGGTAATGATCTACCATAAGGTGAACTCCGGCTTTCCGGAAAATCAAGTTAAATCCTGATATATGGAAAATGCACAGCATATAAGGGTCGGTATTGTTGGAGGAGCGGGTTACACAGGAGGTGAGCTGCTGAGGATCTTAATTAATCATCCTTATGCAGAAATAACTTTTATACATAGTAAAAGTAATGCGGGCAACTTCATCTACGAGGTGCATGCCGACCTTTTAGGAGATACAAATCTTAAATTTACCGATACCCTCAGTCAGGACATTGACGTTCTTTTTCTTTGCGTAGGTCATGGCGACGCCAAAAAATTCCTCGACGCAAATGAGATTGAGGATCGTATTAAAATTATAGATTTAAGTCAGGATTTCCGGCTAACAGCAACCAGCAAGCTGAAAGCTAAAAGCTTTGTTTACGGCTTACCGGAACTGCAAAGAGAAGAGATCCGTTCAGCCCGGAATATAGCAAATCCAGGTTGCTTTGCCACCTGTATTCAACTGGCTTTGCTTCCCCTGGCCAAAGCGGGACTCCTTAACAAGGAGGTTCATATTTCGGCTACCACAGGGTCTACAGGTGCGGGACAAAGTCTTTCTGCAACCTCGCATTTCAGTTGGAGAAACAATAACGTCTCAGTATAT
>DALYUO010000009.1:6445-10678 GCA_031981225.1 Pararcticibacter sp. | reverse complement strand
GCATTCGGGCATCAGCATCTAAAGGAAATCACAGAGTCGCTGAATAGCCTCGGGTCCTCAATTAAAGCCGACGAGTTAAGTTTTATTCCATACCGGGGCGATTTCACACGAGGCATTATGGCATCTCTTTATACCGAGTGTGACCTGAGCGCTGAAGAAGCCAAAAAGCTGTATACTGATTACTACGCAGAGCATCCTTTTACTCATGTCTCTGCAAAGAATATTGACCTGAAACAGGTTGTGAACACCAATAAATGCCTGCTGCACGTGGAGAAACACGACAGCAAGCTATTGATACTGAGTATATTAGACAATATGCTTAAAGGAGCATCAGGACAAGCAGTGCAAAATATGAATTTATTGTTCGGACTTGACGAGAAGGAGGGGCTAAGGCTGAAAGCGACAGCGTTTTGATGGAGTTGAAAGTAAAAGGTTAAAAGTTAAAAGACTTATGCAGAACTATAAAGAGCTTAAAGTCTGGAAGAAATCACACGAGTTTGTGATTGAAGTATATAAGAATATAATTTCTTTCCCAAAGGAAGAAACTTTTAACCTTGTAAATCAATTAAAACGTGCATCAGGTTCTATCCCTACTAATATAGCTGAAGGTTGTGGCAGATATACGCAAAAGGATTTTGCATCATTTTTACAAAATGCGTTAGGTTCAGCGCACGAAGTAGAATATTTGCTTCTTTTGTCTAGGGACCTCACGTTTATTTCCTCTGACCAGTACCAACTGCTCAATGAGCAAATATGTGAAATAAAAGCAATGTTAATTGCACTTATTAAAAAGGTAAGACTTTAAACTTTCTACTTTCAACTCTTAACTCAAATGAAATTATTCGACGTTTATCCGCTCAACCCAATAGAAATTACAAAAGGCCAGGGAAGCCTGGTATGGGATAATAAAGGACAGGAGTATCTTGATCTTTATGGAGGGCATGCTGTTATTTCTATCGGCCATACCCATCCGCACTATGTTCAGCGGCTTACAGATCAGCTGCACAAGATTGGGTTTTATTCCAATTCGGTAGAGATACCCTTACAATCTCAACTTGCGGAATTACTTGGTAAAGTATCGGGGAAGCCTGGCAACCAACTTTTCCTTTGTAATTCGGGAGCAGAAGCAAACGAAAATGCGCTGAAGCTTGCTTCTTTTTACAATGGCAGGAAGAAAGTTATCGCCTTTAAAGGCGCTTTTCATGGCCGTACATCTTTAGCTGTATCCTGCACAGATAACCCTAAAATCGTAGCTCCTGTTAACCAGACTGAAAACATCATATTTCTTCCTCATAACGACGAAGCGGCGCTCGAAAGAGTGTTTACTGAATCGGGGAATGAAATATCGGCGGTAATTATAGAGGGCATACAGGGCGTTGGAGGTATCAGGGTTGCCACTGAAAGTTTTCTTCGGAAATTACGTTCACTTTGTGATCAGTATAATGCGGTCTATATTGCCGACTCTGTACAATGCGGATACGGCCGGTCGGGAAAATTCTACTCCCATGACTTTGCCGGCGTAGAGGCCGATATTTACACCATGGCTAAAGGAATGGGAAACGGCTTCCCTGTGGCAGGGATTTCTATTGCGCCTAAATTCAAGCCGTGGCACGGAATGCTGGGAACTACTTTTGGCGGAAACCATCTCGCCTGCGCTGCTGCTGTAGCTGTCCTCGAAGTTATTGAGAATGACAAGCTGATGGAAAATGCCCGGACTATCGGCTCCTATCTTATTGAAGAATTAAGCAAGCTTGATAAAATTCGCGAAGTTCGCGGAAGAGGACTAATGATAGGGATTGATCTCCCCGAAGAACTCTCTCATGTAAAGAAAGATCTGTTATTTAAACACCATATTTTTACCGGCGAATCAAAACCGAACGTGCTCAGGCTGCTTCCGGCATTAAACTTAAAAAGGGAGCATGCCGACAGGTTTCTTGAAGCCCTTAACAAAACGTTGAATCAGTAATCCCTCACAGGAGGAGGAGCAATGATACAGCTCCAAAATATATTGGATACATTTTGTCATCTGACAAATTTTAGAGAATTATGAGACTATTTACTTCAGTTAAAGATGTTGCCAGCGTAAAACCACTGGTACAGGAAGCCCTGGCATTAAAAAGCAATCCCTACGCCTTTCAGGACCTGGGAAAAAACAAGACCTTAGGTGTGATTTTCCTGAATCCTAGCCTGCGCACGCGCCTCAGCACCCAAAAAGCAGCCGCCAATCTGGGTATGAGCGTAATGGTAATGAACATAGATAAAGAAGGATGGGCCCTCGAAACACGCGATGGCGTGGTGATGGACGGAACCACCGTAGAACATATCCGTGAAGCAGCGAGAGTATTTGGTCAGTATTGTGATATCCTTGCCATCCGTGCTTTTCCTGGATTGAAAAACAGGGACGAGGATTATAATGAAGAGATCTTCAATAAGTTCATTGAATTCAGCGGAGTTCCGGTAGTAAGTCTGGAAAGCGCTACCTTACACCCTCTACAAAGCTTTGCAGATCTGATCACTATTGAAGAACATAAAAAAACTCAAAAACCGAAGGTGGTATTAACATGGGCGCCTCATGTTAAACCTCTGCCGCAATCGGTACCAAACGCATTTGCCGAATGGATGTGCAAGGCGCAGCAGGAGGGCCTGCTCGATTTTGTTATCACTCATCCTGAAGGCTATGAACTCGCAGAGAAATTTACAGAGGGCGCCACAATAATCCATAATCAGGATGAAGCCATAAAAGACGCCGACTTCATATATCCTAAAAACTGGTCTGGTTATCACGACTATGGAAAAATACTCCATAAAGGTGACGGATGGATGCTAAACCTGGAGAGATTAAAAATAACTAACGGAGCGAAAGTGCTGCACTGCCTCCCTGTCAGGAGAGATCTGGAACTTGGATCAGACATTCTCGACAGCGACTCGTCGCTTGTGATCGAAGAAGCCGGAAACCGTGTTTGGGCAGCACAAACCGTCTTAAAACGGATGCTTGAGAACTTGTAGATGATACGGGCGGTATATAAGCGCGGGAAGAATTGAAGTAAAATAAAACAGGTTCCTTATATTCGTTCAAACTATATATTGATGGACAATCTGTATGTTATTAAAATAGGCGGAAATGTTATTGATAATTCAGAGAACCTGCATTATTTCCTCAACGACTTCGCCTCGCTGAAGGGGTATAAAGTGCTCGTGCATGGCGGAGGAAAAATTGCTACGGACCTCTCGCACACATTAGGCGTTGAACCTAAAATGGTGGAAGGACGAAGGATAACGGATATTGAAACTCTCCGGGTGGTAACGATGGTGTACGCAGGCCTGATCAATAAAAACATAGTGGCGCAGTTGCAGCGCTATCAATGCAATGCGATTGGTCTTACCGGTGCAGATGCTAATCTCATCAGAGCTACCAAACGTCCCGTAAAGGAAATCGATTATGGCTTTGTGGGCGATCTCTCAGAAACGTCTGTAGAAAAAAATACTTTAAGCAAATTGCTGGAAACCGGACTTATTCCTGTATTCCCTGCAATTACGCACGACGGCGAAGGCCAACTCCTTAATACGAACGCAGATACAATTGCATCAGCAATTGCTGTAGCGCTTTCGGACCTATATAAGGTAAGCTTAGTATATTGCTTTGAGAAAAAGGGAGTTTTAAGGGACGTTGACGATGAAAGCTCTGTAATCTCAAGTATAAGCTCTTCCGAATTTGAAACATTAAAAGCAGATGGCATCATCGCTGGCGGCATGCTTCCCAAACTTCATAATGCCTTCCAGGCTATCAAAAGCGGGGTAAACGAAGTTTATATAGGCAAGTCGGATGAGCTGCCCCTCCTTAACGATCATTTATTTGGCACACGATTATTTGCATAAGATGGAAAATAAAAAAGGTACAATAGCTATTCTCGGAAGCGGGAATATCGGACTTTCTCTTGCTAATGGCTTAGTAAAATCAGAATACTGCACCGCAGATAATATCATTCTTACGAGAAGATCAATCCACCTTCTGACGGCAAAAGCAAAAGAAGGATTCCGGGTTACCGCCGATAATGCAGAGGCCGTTTCAGCCGCATCGGTTATTATTCTGGCAGTTCTTCCTCAGCAATTAAACGGTTTGCTTGCAGAGATCCTGCCGGTTATAGATCCTGAAAAGCACCTGGTGATTTCTGTTATCTCTGGAGTAAGCTGTAAAGATATTAAAGCCAAGCTGGGAGAAAACGTTCAGGTGGT
>DALYUO010000009.1:5596-6435 GCA_031981225.1 Pararcticibacter sp. | reverse complement strand
CCATATCTATTGGTCAGTCAATGACTTGTATTGCATCTGATAATGCAGGCTACCTCAATATGGAAATCGTTACCGAAATGTTCGAAACAGTAGGTTCTGTTGTTCAGATAAACGAAGAATTAATGACTTCCGCTACTGCGCTTTGCGCCTGCGGAATAGCTTTCTTTCTAAGGGCGATCAGAGCCGCTTCCCAGGGAGGTGTTGAGATCGGCTTTCATGCAGAAGATGCATTGAAAATGGCAGTGCAGACCGCAAAGGGGGCTGCAGATCTCTTACTTCAGCATCAAAGTCACCCTGAGCATGAGATTGACAAAGTTACCTCTCCTAAAGGCTGTACGATAGCAGGATTGAATGAAATGGAGCATAATGGCTTCAGCTCGTCATTAATTAAAGGGATCAAGCTTTCCTCGATAAAAGCAGGCGGCCTGTATACTGAAGATAAATAGGTAGTCATGAAGGAAGTAGTTTTGGATACGTTCACCGGATTACTGAAGAGTCTTATTGCCACTCCGTCTTTCAGCAGGGAGGAGGAAAAAACAGCCGGCATAATTGAAGCCTTTCTGCAGGAGCATGGAATAATAACCAGCAGGAATAGGAACAACATCTGGGCAAGGAATAAGTATTTCGACGCATCCAAGCCCACTATCCTTCTAAACTCACATCATGATACAGTAAAACCGAATTCCGGCTATACCCGTGATCCTTTCTTTCCCCACATCGAAGACGGTAAATTATTCGGGCTTGGCAGTAATGATGCAGGAGGGTGCCTGGTTTCGCTTATGGCAGTCTTCATGTACTTTAACGAGAGGAAGGACATGAAGTATAATCTATGTCTTGCC
>DALYUO010000009.1:0-5586 GCA_031981225.1 Pararcticibacter sp. | reverse complement strand
CTACAGCGGAAGAGGAGATTTCGGGAAAAAACGGTCTTGAACTCCTAATTCCCGACCTGGGTCCTCTTGAGTTTGCTATTGTAGGAGAACCGACGCTAACAAACCTGGCTATAGCCGAAAGAGGGTTATTAGTGCTTGACTGCACTGTGCACGGAAAAGCCGGTCACGCAGCCCGGGAGGAAGGTGAAAACGCCATCTACAAAGCGCTAAAAGACATTGAATGGTTTAGAACGTTCAGGTTTCCCAAAGAATCTGAAATGTTTGGCCCCCTAAAAATGTCGGTAACCGTTATAAATGCCGGCTCTCAGCATAACGTGGTGCCGGCAACATGCAACTTTACAGTTGATGTTCGGGTAACAGATACCTACCGGAATGAAGAGGTGCTGGATATCATCAGGCAGCATGTTGCCTGCGAGGTAACAGCCCGGTCTACCAGACTAAAGCCATCCTCTATTGATAAGGATCATCCGATTGTACGGGCTGGTGTAGCGCTTGGGAAAGCTACTTACGGATCTCCTACCACCAGCGATCAGGCTTTGCTAAGTATTCCTTCGGTAAAGATAGGACCGGGCGATTCGGCACGTTCGCATACTGCTGATGAGTTTATTTATGTGAACGAGATAAAGGAGGGTATTGAAGTGTATATCAAATTATTGGAAGAAGTGATATTAAAGTGATACAGCAACACTCTGATGTATTGCCGTTATACCTGTTAATTATAAAATCGTAAGTTATTTTCAATGAAGCTTTGGCAAAAAGATAAAGAAGTATCGAAATCAGTAGAACAATTTACAGTAGGCCACGACAGAGAACTTGATCTGTTCCTTGCTGCTGCAGATGTGCTTGGTTCACTGGCACACACAAAAATGCTGGCTAGCATCAACTTGCTGGAGGAATCAGATCTCGATCTGATCCAGAAAGAACTTAAGGTGATTTACAGGGATATTGAGGCTGGAAAGTTTTCGATTGACGATGGGGTGGAAGATGTTCATTCCCAGGTGGAGCTGCTCCTTACCCAGCGTATCGGGGAGGCGGGCAAGAAGATCCATAGCGGCCGTTCACGTAATGACCAGGTACTAGTGGACCTCAAACTCTTTTTCCGGTCGGAGATAAAGCATCTGACTGATAATATCGAAACGCTTTTCAAGCAGTTAATTCTTCAGAGCGAAGAACACAAAGATAAACTGCTGCCTGGCTATACACATCTTCAGATTGCCATGCCATCATCCTTTGGCCTTTGGTTCGGCGCTTATGCAGAGAGTTTAGCAGATGATATGGAATTGCTACTGGCTGCATGGAAAATTTGCAATAAAAACCCACTGGGTTCCGCCGCCGGTTATGGTTCGTCCTTCCCTTTAAACCGCACAATGACAACAGAATTTCTGGGCTTCGAGAGTTTGAATTATAATGTTGTATATGCACAAATGGGACGGGGGAAGACGGAAAGAATAATAGCGCAGGCCATGTCGTCTGTAGCAGCAACCCTTGCGAAACTTGCCATGGACGCTTGTCTGTTTATTAATCAGAACTTCGGCTTTATAAGCTTTCCCGACGAACTTACAACGGGGTCGAGTATTATGCCTCATAAGAAGAATCCCGATGTTTTTGAACTGATACGTTCAAGATGCAATAAGATACAGGCGCTTCCTACGGAAATAGCAATGATGACGGTTAATTTGCCGTCTGGTTACCATCGCGACCTGCAGCTGCTGAAAGAAAACCTTTTCCCGGCGTTCCTCTCTCTAAATGAGTGTATAGAAATGACCGCGTACATGCTGCAGAATATCCGGATAAAAGAAGATATCCTCAAAGACCCAAAGTATGCCTATCTTTTCAGCGTAGAGGCTGTAAATGAGGAAGTGCTTAAAGGAATGCCATTCAGGGAAGCATATAAGAAAATAGGGGCCGAAATCGAACGCGGTGAGTTTAAGGCCCCTGGTTCTGTACGTCATACCCATGAAGGGAGCATTGGAAATCTTTGCAACCCCGAGATCAGCGCCGCCTTCCAGAATACACTGTCGGCGTTCAACTTTAAAAAGGTAGAAGAAGCCCTTAACAGCCTGGTTTCCGAATAGCGGAACGATGGTATATATCAAAGTTTTATTAAGTTTGACAAAAAGAAAATAGAATGAGCGTTTCACGTCTGGCAAAAAATTTAAAAGGTTCTGAAATCATTAAGATTGCGGGAGAGATTAATGAGCTGAAAAAGCAGGGGCAAAAAATTGCAAATCTAACGATCGGCGATTTTGACTCGACGATATTTCCAATCCCTGCCGAACTAAAGGACGGTATAAAAAAAGCATACGACGAATATCAAACCAACTATCCGCCTGCCGACGGGATCCCTGCGCTCAGGGAAAGCGTAAGCCTCTTTTTGAAAAACCGCTATTCATTGAATATCGACACAAAGGAAATACAGATTTCGAGTGGATCGAGGCCCCTCATCTATGCAACGTATCTTGCGCTGGTTGATCCGGGAGATAAGGTAATATATCCGGCACCTTCGTGGAATAACAACCATTACTGTGCTCTTACCGGCGCGGAAGGAGTTGCTGTTACTACCACTGCTGAAAATAATTTCATGCCCACTGCAGACGATCTTCGGCCTCATATAAGCGACGCTACACTGCTGGCGCTTTGTTCGCCTTTAAACCCAACCGGAACGATGTTCTCCAAAGGTGATCTTGAGGGCATCTGTGACCTGGTGCTTGAGGAGAACAAGAGAAGAAACGGCGGGCAGAAACCCCTTTATATCCTTTACGACCAGATCTATTCTATGCTTACTTTTGGCAAGCATGAACACTATAATCCGGTGACTCTACGTCCTGAAATCAAGGATTACATCATTTACATTGACGGTGCATCAAAATGCTTTGCCTCGACCGGTGTGAGGGTTGGATGGGGATTTGGCCCTGAGAATGTCATAGAGAAAATGCGAACGGTGATCATGCACATGGGTGCCTGGGCTCCTAAACCAGAACAGGTTGCAATGGCTGCTTTCATCAGGGATAGCACTGCTGTTGACAATTACCTTTCTTCTTTCAAAGAGAAAATCCAGGAAAGTCTTACCACGCTTTATGATTCATTTAAGCAGCTTAAAGCTGAAGGCTTTAATGTAGACGCCATAGAACCTATGGGCGCTATTTATCTGACGGTTAAGATTGACGATACAGGAAAAACTACGCCCGATGGCCGGATACTAAAAAACAGTGATGATATTAACTTCTACCTGATAAACGAAGCAAAAGCTGCCTTTGTGCCATTTTCAGCGTTCGGAACAGACAATTCAGTAAACTGGTTCAGGGCCTCGGTAGGAGGTTGTTCACTGGAAGATATAAAAAGTATGCTACCCAGGATTAAGGAAGCACTAGCGAAATTGAGTTAAGTGTTGAGAGTTGAAAGTTTAGAGTTGAAAGTTAAAGGTTTAAAGTAACTTTGAACTTTCAACTTTGAACCCTCAACTTACACCTCCTTATCCTTCCAATAAAAATACGATCAGTTCTTTAGGGCCATGGGCTCCGAGAACGAGTGTTTTTTCAATATCCGCAGTCCTGCTCGGTCCTGTTACTATCGACACCATAGAAGGAATATCTGAGCTATATCTGGCTTTTAACTGTTTAATTGCATCTTTAATGTCGAGCACCAATTGTGATGTATAGGCAACCACAATATGATGGGGAGGGTAAATGCTTAAACGGCGGCCTGCAGCGTTACCGTTCGAAAGCATGATACTTCCGTTGCGGGCTATCAGTGACTCACATAACGTAATACCAACTTCGGCCTGCATAAAATCGGTATTCGTGCTGTAAAACGGAAATTCGAAATGAGAGAGCAGTTCCTGAAGCGGCGGCTCCCAGCAATATATCTTCCGCCAGGATTTTTCGTCGGCCAATGTAAGCAGGTTCTCTATAAACTGGATTTCATCTTCACAAAAAACAAATTTCCCAGCAACAAGACTAAGCTGCTCGGCGAACAGCACTTCCAGATACCCGTCATACTCTTCGTATAAAGGAGCTTCTTCAAGGTTTGGATACGGACTGTCACGCTTCTCAAGCAGCGCTTTCCGTATTTTTTTAAGCATTTTTTCTTTTGAAGTAGTATCTTTCATTTTTAGCTCCTGATTGCAAAAATCGCATATAAGAAATACAGTTCAAAGAAAAAGCCCCGGATTTCGGGGCTTTTTCTTTGAATATTATCTACATCTCATTCTTCCTGTGATTCTCCCCTGCGCAGAGGCTCTGTTGAGTCGCCTACAGGCTCGGGATGAAGGTTTTCTGCCACTAAAGTTTGATTTTCGCTATCGTCTCCGTTAACGAACTCATCGTAGGTAGTACGCTGACTAAACGGCCGTTTTCCAAGTATCTCCTCAAGATCACTCTGGAAGAGGATTTCCTTTTCGAGCAGCTTATTAGCCAATTTCTCCAAACCTTCGCGTTTATCGATAAGCAATTGCTTCGTACGATCGTAAACCGAACCAATTAACGTGCGAACTTCGACGTCGATAAGCTCAGCGGTTTTTTCCGAATAAGGCTTATTGAACTGGTCCTGCTGATCATTGAACGAAATATTTCCAACCTTAGGATTCATTCCATACATCGTGATCATTGCATACGACAGCTTAGTAATACGCTCCAGGTCATTCTGTGCTCCGGTAGAGATCTTATTGAAAACAATATCTTCGGCAACACGACCTCCCATTGTCATACACATACCATCAATAAGCTGTTCTGTAGTATAAAGGAACTGCTCCTTAGGCAAATACTGAGCATAGCCTAAAGCTGCCACACCACGCGGTATAATAGAAACCTTCACCAAAGGATCGGCATGCTCCAGGAACCAGCCTGCAATAGCATGTCCGGCTTCATGATAAGCAACAATCCGCTTTTCCTCCGGAGATATGATCTTGTTCTTTTTCTCAAGGCCTCCGATCACACGGTCGATAGCATCCTGAAAATCGTGCATATCTACCGATTCTTTATTTCTTCTGGCTGCAATCAAAGCGGCTTCATTACACACGTTCGCAATTTCGGCGCCTGCGAAACCAGGAGTCTGAGCAGAAAGCTTTTTAGGATCTACCTCTTCCGCAAGTTTTATCGGCTTAAGGTGAACCTTAAATATTTGCTCACGGCCAATTAAGTCTGGCTTATCAATTGAAATTTGTCTGTCAAAACGTCCGGGGCGCAACAACGCGGTGTCCAGAACATCCGGGCGGTTTGTCGCTGCCAGGATAATAATACCCGAATCGGTACCAAATCCGTCCATCTCAACCAACAACTGGTTTAGAGTATTCTCGCGCTCATCATTACCTCCTACGATGTTATTCTTACCCCTGGCACGACCAATGGCATCTATCTCATCAATAAAGATAATACAAGGGGCTTTGTCCTTCGCCTGGCGGAATAAGTCCCTCACCCTCGAAGCACCTACCCCTACAAACATCTCAACGAAATCAGAACCTGACAGCGAGAAAAACGGAACCTGTGCTTCACCGGCAACTGCCTTTGCTAATAAGGTCTTACCAGTACCGGGAGACCCAACCAGCAAGGCACCTTTAGGTATCTTGCCACCAAGATTGGTGTATTTCTT
>DALYUO010000008.1:54589-56388 GCA_031981225.1 Pararcticibacter sp. | reverse complement strand
AATGCGCTCGCTAAGTTTGGTGATAGAAAAGCAAGCGGGACGAAACCTGCCTGTTTTGCCTATGTAAATTAACGCTATCAGAGTTTAAAAGCGCTTGTTGTTTACACAACGAGCGCTGTTAGGCTCACCTGGCAGGGCAAAGGAGTTTTGCCCTTTCTTACTTATCAAAATGAAATATGACCTGATATCATAAATAGATTATAACTGAAGTAGGTTGGTTTTGACGCAGAAAATTTGCTGGTTCTGTCCCGAATTTTGACAGCGGAGCCCCGAAAACTGACAATTTATCCTGAAAGCCGGTTTGACGTTTCCTAACTTAATGGTTTTATATTATCTTGCATTTACTGTAAAGGCTTACAGGTTAGTAGAATTGAGCTTTAAAATTCTAAGTGTAAGATATCTATGAAGATTACAATGAAGATAATAATCGTCGCCCTCTCAGTTTTATGCATACTCTCTATTAGACTAAATGTAAGCACCTTAGCAACTATTAAAAGGTTGAAGGCCGATCAGCAGAGCAAGGCAGATTCTATTCGGATCTTGAAAAGACAAATCGCCAATCTGAAATATTAGGTTAGGGTGGCAGGAAAAAGAATTTTAATGAAAGTTATTGAACATACCGGTGTGCAATGCGTAATATAAAATCGAAAGTAATACGTTTTGCCATCGCAGATAGCGATCCCGTATTCAGACAAGTATTGGTGTCGTATTTATGTGCTTCTTTAGAGCGAAAAGTGATCTTTTGCGCTTCAAATGGCAGGGAGCTTTTTGAGAAAACCAAAATGCTGGGCACAGATATACTAATCGTCAATTTGTTTATGCCGGTATTAAATGGTATAGAAAGTGTTCAGCTGATCAGAAAGCTTAATAAGAACGTAAAAATTCTCGCTGTGAGTTCTGTTTTTCAGCCAGAGCTTTTGCCCTTGCTGCAGCGCTATGGAGTTAGTGGTTATTGCTCGAAAAGTGTTCGGGACATACTTCATGCATTTACGCGAATAACGAATGGCTCTTTTTTCTTCGAGGAACATTATTTCGACCAGTGGAAAGCCAGCGAGCTCATTCTCGAAGTGAATAAAGCTGAGATGTTTATCGAAAAACTAAGTCCGGCGGAAGTTAAGATCGTTGTGCTTTGCTGCCAGGGCATGAGTAACCGGGAAATAGCCGGGAAGCTTCATTTTAGCATACGGACGGTTGATACCTACCTCTCGAAAATATTTGCTAAACTCGACATTAAAAGCAGGCATGAACTTGTGAAACTTGCCTACGACAACGGAATCTGCCGGTTGATATGCTCACATAGTGAGAAAGGTTATTGTGAATTGGACAGTCCGTTTTTACTGGAGCACGCCTGAATCTCAATCGGCGGAAAGATTACGATTAAATGTATTGAATGATTAGGTAATATTCCAATAATAATATATTATTGTGAAATTATAATCGCCCTGTGGCTTGAGTTGCAGGGGGGTTTTAGGTATATACTCCTGCTTATATTGCAAATCTGCAGGGTTGTAATTTGCGATTATCGTTGTTTGACAATCTTTCATTTAAATTAAAGCTGTTTAATAGACAGATAGGAGGTCTTATGCCATTAAAAGAGTTATTGCTTAATAGTTCCAGCTTTACGGAACTTCTGAAACAACATTCTATCAATCCTGCTGATTTTACAATAAAAGACGAAGGTTTTATTGTTTCTGATAAGTTGCTTTCCAAGGAGGACGTTTTTAAAGAAATGATCCTGATTGAGGGCCACAACGAAAGCGGGCGCATTAATCTGATCGGGACAATATACTGTAACTTTG
>DALYUO010000008.1:51123-54579 GCA_031981225.1 Pararcticibacter sp. | reverse complement strand
ATCTGCAGAGCGGGTTAAAGAGGATACTGCAAATGCCTGAACTGACAGTTGGGTGACGGCGGGGCCGGGCAGGAGAGGCGGCGGGTTCTTTTAAAACCAAAGGCGTTATATTATCGTTAATAGTAACATATATAAACTTTAAAATGCCGGAAGAAAGAATTATCTCAGGACTCAACGAAGATGCTATATGGCACCAGGTCAACGCTGACTTCTTAATAAACCCCGATCCCCTGGGATACCATGTTGTACTTCAGCAGGAGAGCCGCCGTGTGTTGCTCGATATGGATATAGATCTGGGGGGCGGTTTTGAAAGCGGGTCGGCCTTTACTACGTTCAGCTCGTATCTTTTTGGACGCGACGCATTTCGTTTTGCTATCCACCGGGAAGGTTTTCTGGATGAGATAGGGAAGTTTTTCGGGATGCAGGATGTGGCTTTAGGATTCGGGGATTTTGATAAGAGGTTTGTTGTGAAAACCAATGATGAGGCGAAGACTATCGAATTATTTAGCGATGCCGAATTAAGATACACGCTTACATCGTTACCCGACCTGAGCTTTGGTATTGTACAATACTTGCTGGAAAGCACAGATGATAAAGCGCCTTTTCTGGAGCTCAGAATTGAAGATGGAATTACAGATCCCGACATTTTAAGAAAAGCATATCATTCCTTCTTTTCTATTCTTGAAAAGCTGGATTAAAAACTAAAGTCAAACAACGCGTGGATCAGACAGATTGCTGTTTTTGCTTTTCTGTTTGTGCTTTAATGTGTACAAAGAAAGTATGAAAGCATTTGTCGCAACGATACTTGCGGACATCGCCTCCAAAACTAAATAACTTATCGATAACCGACCTTTTTATTCGGCTCACATCATTGGAGCTGCACCTTGGGCATTTTTTTGTTCTGTGGGAGAATAGAGAGAGCATAGCGACGTAGTATTATTTAATAAAGATCGTTAAATGTTTGTCTACTTTCAACGAAATGGAAAAAATTGCCTCATTGTTAAAATTTACCGGTATCAATGCAGAGTTTTTGAGTAAATAATAATAAAATCGCATGTTATTTAGCATCCGATAAAGCCGGGAACAGTTAATGACATTCGAATTTGCTGATCTTCTGGTTTACTTCACGTACAATCAGATCTAAATCTTTAGCCGAAGTGAGAAGCATGTCGAGGCATTCTTTGCTTTCGGCAGGGTTGTCGGCCGCTTCCAACAGCGGCACTAAAGCCATGATAGAGGCTACGGGGCGACGGATCTCATGAGATGTTAAATAGGTGATCTCTTTTAAAAAGAGGTTCTGATTTCTTATCTGCGTTTCCTTTTCTTTGCTTTCTGTGATGTCGTCGGCCAGAATAATGTACCCCTGCAACTCGCCCTCATCGTTTTTAAGGGGGGAACCTTTTATTTTTAGATACATGGTATCCCCGTTCTTTTTATATATATCATACTCGACGGTGAAGTGTTTTTTTTGTTTTACTGCTTCTTCAATTTTCGTAAGCATGTTCGCTGAGGTTTTTTCGCCATAAAGTATATCGGCAGGCCACAGCCCGATTACCTCATCGGGGGAGTATCCCAGCTTATTTTCAAATGCCCTGTTCACCCAGGAGATTTTTCGTTCGGAGTCTGTTATAACCACCATGGTCCTGATATTCTCCAGTATGATGTCGAGGCGGTTTTTTTCGATATAACTTTTGTTGAGTTTGTTTTCGAGTTCCTTTAATCTGGTGATATCCTGAAGAATTCCTTTTACAACGAAAGAGTTTCCTTTTACTCTTTTTATCCGGAAGCTCGCGTTAACATGTTTGGTTAGTCCCGGAGAGAGATGAAGTTCGTGAATGAAATTGTATATGGTGCCATGCTCCAGTTTGGACGACAGCGTCTTTCTGACTTCTGCCGCTTCTGCGGCGTTCAGTCTGGAAAGTATCTGATCAATAGTTGTTACCCTATGTGCTATGTTGTAGATTGAGGCCGCTTCTTCGGAAAGCAGTACCCGGCCATTGTTTACTTCAATTTCGAACGTGCCCATCAATCCGAGCTGCATTACTTCACTTAGTTTTCGCTGAACTGTAGTTGCTTTTTTACTAACCGAATAGAAGAACAGGGATGAAACGGAAATAAACAGCAGCCCCTTGAATGAATGGATTGCAAACGGGGTTTCGTTGGAAACTGCTTTTACAGAGCTCGATACTAGAAAGTCTGTGGAAAGGATCCAGAGAATACCACATACAAAATAAAGGATGGTTAAATTCTGATAATTAATAAACCGCAGACGTCTGATCATTGGAAAAGCGTTACTTTTCAGCTTATACGGGAAGCCTGGAATAAGGTTCGCAAGAAGTTATATAAATGGGCCTAATTTGTGCTTTTGCTCACTTAATGATGGATTGTAATTGTTAAGATTATATTAAGTAAATTATTTTATTTAAAAAAAATCAACAAAAGTGCCTTGTGTTGATAAAATTTGTTATTTTTGCTATAATTAATAACTCTCAAAAATTAACGCCGATGCAAACTCGTTACTTGTACCTACTACGTCTTGTTTTGCTTGTAACAGATGTGCTTTTTGTGAATCTTGCGTTCCTTTTTGCTTATTATCTTCTTTTTGGGATGTACCGCGATGCTACTCTTGAACATCTTGTGAATATTTACAGGGCTACCTGGAAAGCGGTAGCATTTCATGCGGTATTGTTCGTCTTTTATATTACATTCTCTAATGACGATAGTATTTCCAGGGGTTTTATTCTTGCGTTTTATGCAATTGCGACCCTAGGGTTTTTATTGAGTCGTTTTACGGGCACTGTTTTTGAGTTTATGCTTTTCAGGCATTTTAATGTGAGCCGCCCGGTTGCTGTTCTTGGTAAGAACAATACAGGGCTTCGTCTCGCGGGATTTCTTGAAAAGAGTCAGAACTTTAAGTTCGAAGGCTTTCTGCATGATGAGGAAACATTATATGTTGATGAAAATGGAGGACTAATGCCTTCTACCTGCAAACAGATTGCGGATGCAGCCAGCAGGGGCATTAAGGATGTATATGTTTCGTTGACCCCTGAGAGGATGACAGAAGCAAAGTATTTGCTGGAGGAGGCTGAAAAACAGTGTGTTAGACTGAAGTTTGTCCCGGATCTGAGTGGTTCTTTGGCTGCGCCTTTTACTGTTAGCTACCTGGGCGAGTTTCCGGTAATCAGTTTACGGAATGAACCTCTTGAAAATATTCAGAACCGCTTTAGAAAAAGAGCGTTCGATGTGATCTTTGCTACGTTTGTACTTGTATTTCTTTTGAGCTGGCTTGTTCCGCTTATTGCTATCATTATTAAGATGCAGAGTCCGGGTCCGGTGTTCTTTAAACAGTTGCGCAGCGGAAGGAATAACGAGCCTTTCTGGTGCTATAAGTTTAGAAGCATGCGGGTGAATAATGAAAGTGATAAAATGCAGGCCCGTAAGGACGATAGCCGGATT
>DALYUO010000008.1:47980-51113 GCA_031981225.1 Pararcticibacter sp. | reverse complement strand
CCAATCGGACAGTTCCTTCGTAAAACTAGTCTGGATGAACTTCCTCAGTTCTTTAACGTTCTTTTGGGTAATATGAGCGTTATTGGTCCAAGGCCTCACATGCTTAAGCATACTGAACAATATAGCGCGATTATCGACAGGTATATGGTGAGACAGTTCCTGAAGCCGGGTATTAGTGGCTGGGCACAGGTGAATGGTTATCGTGGTGAAACTGAAGATCCGAGCCTGATGGAGAAACGCGTAGAGCATGACATCTGGTATATGGAGAACTGGAGTGCTATGCTTGATATTAAGATCATCTTTATGACAGTGATCAATATTTTTAAAGGAGAAGAAAACGCCTATTGAAATTTTCCATAAAAATGAATTTTTTTTGAAGAAGTTGATATTTGTCAACTTCTTTTTTTTTTAAATACAGGTTGGTAACGAATAATGCTATTTTCAGGAAAATGAATGCCGTGAAAGTATTTTCTTTATTATCCATCATTGTATTACTCTGTTTCTCTTCCTGTAAGAAGACTGAGAACAACCCTTCTCCTGAGTCGGAGCTTCATGCACTTACCCTAACGTTAAACGGATTTGGCCAAATAATTACAGACGCTAAGAACGGTGGTTTTACTTCGTCAGATCCGATCCCTTTAAAAGATTATGTTCGTTTTCTGAATTATTTCATTTACGGACAGGACGGTAACCTGGTTCATTCCTTAAAGCAGGCAGATACAGACGCGAATTTTGGGAAGATTACAGATCAGGTTCCGTCGGGTACTTATTCTGTTGTTTTGGTGGGCAGCCGATACAACGACACTTTTGGCGGTACAACTACTCTTTCGGGTTCTAAAGTGTTATGTTCGGCTGTGGATGACGACCTGTTTTTCAAAAGGATTTCGATAACCGTTGGCAGTGATGATCTGAGTCAGAATGTTGTTCTTGACCGTGTAAGTTGTTATGTCGAAATAAGTATAGATGAAACTCTGCCTGTTGAAGTGGCCAGTATTGATGTTAGTGTGCTCAACGAGGCTGATGTTTTTCTGTTCTCCACAGAGTCTGCTCTTGTTGGATCAACCCCCGCGACGAAAAAACTTACTAAAGTAATCAGTAACGATAGCGATCGGAATAATCCCAAAATGGGAATGTGCATTTTGAATGCTGTATCAGATTTATCGGTGCAGATATATTGTTATGACTCTGCTAAGAAATATATAAACGGTGTGAAAGTTCAAAATGTAAAGTGTGAAAAGAACAGGAAGACCATTCTCTACGGGAAGATTTTTGCGATGCCGTCAGGAGAGTATCCTGTATCTGTTAATCCGGAATGGGGAGATCCGATACCTAAACCATTTTGAAGTTATTAAAAATAAAAAAAGAGGCCGTCATCAGCCTCTTTTTTTATTCATTGTTTAGCTACAGCTATTATTGGACGTGTGCTGTAACAGCTTCTTTGATCTTTGCTTCAAGCTCTTCCATTAAGTCGGGGTTATCAAGCAGTAGTTGTTTTACAGCATCGCGACCCTGACCCAGTTTGGTATCGCCGTAGCTGAACCAGGATCCGGACTTCTTAACGATTTCGTATTCCACTCCAAGGTCGATTATTTCGCCTGCTTTCGAAATACCTTCACCGAACATAATGTCGAACTCGGCAAGCCTGAACGGCGGTGCTACTTTGTTTTTAACAACCTTTACTTTTACCCTGTTCCCTGAAACTTCTTCGGAATCTTTAATCTGCGATATCCGACGAACATCAAGGCGCACCGATGCATAGAATTTTAATGCGTTACCGCCCGTTGTTGTTTCGGGATTACCAAACATGACGCCTATTTTGTCGCGAAGCTGGTTGATGAAGATACAGCAACATCCCGTTTTTGAAATGGTACCTGTAAGCTTTCTTAAAGCCTGTGACATCAGGCGTGCCTGTAATCCCATTTTTGAGTCGCCCATTTCGCCTTCAATTTCTCCTTTGGGGACGAGAGCTGCTACTGAGTCTATTACAATAATATCTATTGCTCCCGAGCGAATCAGGTTGTCGGCTATCTCAAGCGCCTGCTCGCCATTGTCGGGTTGAGAAATCAGCAGATTTTCGATATCCACTCCGAGCTTGCTGGCATAAAACTTATCGAACGCGTGCTCGGCATCAATGAATGCTGCGATTCCTCCTTTTTTTTGTGATTCTGCAATGGCATGAATGGCGAGGGTGGTCTTACCGGAGGATTCGGGTCCGTAAATTTCGATGACACGTCCCTTTGGAAGTCCTCCGATACCCAGTGCGATATCAAGACCTATTGATCCCGTTGAAATGGATTCGAGAGGTTCTACTGCAGTATCGCCTAGTTTCATTACTGTGCCTTTGCCATATGATTTTTCCAGTTTATCCAGCGTTAATTGTAACGCCTTTAATTTATCTGCACTTGCGTTGCTCATTTATTTAGTTTATTGATTTGTAAAGATAGTTATTTATTTTGAATGCTAAAAAAATTAGTTGGTTGTGGGTTGTGAGTTGTAGGTTGTAGGTTGCGAGTTGAGTGTTGTTTGTTTCATGTTTATGAAATAATACTAATCAAAAATACGTAATAATCTTTTGAGTTCTGGATTGCTTTCATAAATTTACAACCTACAACCTACAACTTTCTGTTCGCTATTTCATAGTATTTGCAAAACCAGCTTATGGGGCAGATTTCGCACTTTGGCCTGCGGGCAACGCATATGTATCTGCCATGAAGAATAAGCCAATGGTGTGCACGACCAAGTGTCTCTTTAGGCAGATACTTCATTAGTTGTTTTTCTACGGAAAGGGGAGTTCGGGCGTTTTGAGTCAGTCCAAGCCTGTTGGCCACACGGAAGACATGCGTATCTACCGCAATTGCCGGGGCCTGATATACCACAGACGCGATTACATTGGCGGTTTTACGACCTACGCCCGGCATCTTTTGAAGTTCGTCTATCGACGAAGGCACTACCCCCTGGAACTCGCCTATGAGCATACGGGCCATTCCTATCAGGTGTTTTGCTTTGTTATTTGGGTAACTTACGGTCCGGATATATTGAAATACTTCTTCCACGGAAGATGCAGCCAGGGTATATGGATCCGGAAAGCGTTCGAACAAAGCCGGTGTAATTTGATTTATCCGTTTATCGGTAC
>DALYUO010000008.1:37550-47970 GCA_031981225.1 Pararcticibacter sp. | reverse complement strand
CATGCATAAAGGTAACAATTACTCTTTCAAAGTGAACCGCGACGAATAATCCATAATTCGTTCTATGGTTTCTGGCTGGGGGTCTTTCATCGACTCGTTAAGCTGCGCTTTCAGAGATTTAAAGAAGCGTTCGTCTTCGTTTGTAAGAGTTTCTGATAAGGGGTATTCCATTTCCTCTGCCGGAAACAAGCCTGAAGGGAGAGTAGAAAAATGTATCATAAGCAATGCCGTTTAGCAGTTTACAAATTAGAACGGCATTGCTTATGGATTTATTTCATCGTATTGAAAATTTTATTGAATCTAGCTCACTCTGACACTCTGATCGCTGGTATGGAGCATTTTCCTAAGGTTGTTTAATGCATAGCGCATACGGCCTAAGGCGGTATTGATACTTACCTGTGTGACATCGGCGATATCCTTGAAGCTCATGTCGCCGTAGTGACGCATTATCAATACCTCTTTCTGTTCTGCCGGAAGCATCTGGATCATCTTTCGCAAATCCTTATGGGTTTGCTCGCGAACCATCCGCTCCTCGGTACTTTCATCGTGGAAACCAAGAACATCAAAAATATCAAAGCCGTCGCCGTTTGTGATGAGCGGTGTACGTTTGTCTTTCCGGAAGTAGTCGATCACCAGGTTGTGCGCAATACGCAGAACCCATGGCAGGAATTTTCCTTCTTCGTTGTACTTCCCGGTTTTTAATGTTTTGATTACCTTGATAAAGGTATCCTGAAAGATATCTTCCGCCAGGTACTGGTCTTTAACCAGCATATAAATAGATGTATAAATTTTGGATTTGTGTCTGTTTATTAGCTCTTCCAAACCCGCCTCGTGACCAGCAACATATAAATGTATCAGCTCCTGGTCATTCTTCCCTTGAAGTTTCATAGGACTCCTCTCTTTTTAATTCCCTTTAATTATTCGTGTAAAAAGTATTAAGTAGAGATTTCTCCAAATGTTTTCTCCTGTTTGTTTGGGTTACTGTGTGTGTAAAACTAATTAATATCAAATATAATTAAATATTATAATTGGTGCAACATTTTTTTAGTAACAGAATGGTTAGAAAAGTATCAAGTATCAAGACACAAGTATCAAGAGTGCCGACAGGGGAGCTGATGGATGGGTATGAATTATGATTGTGTCTTGATACTTGTGTCTTGATACTGAATTTCTATTCCCTAACTTTGCTTTTGATGACAGAAGCAGAAAGAGATCCGAAAAAATATATTATAATAAAAGGTGCGCGCGTTCATAATCTGAAGAACATCGATGTTGCCATACCGAAAAACAAGTTAGTTGTAATAACGGGCATGTCGGGTTCGGGGAAGTCATCCCTTGCTTTTGATACATTATATGCCGAAGGGCAGCGCCGTTATGTAGAAAGCCTTTCATCCTATGCCCGTCAGTTTATGGGCAGGATGAATAAGCCTGATGTGGATTATATCAAGGGAATCGCTCCGGCAATCGCCATCGAGCAAAAGGTTATTACAAGCAATCCCAGGTCGACCGTAGGGACATCTACAGAAATCTATGATTATCTGAAACTTCTTTTTTCGCGGATTGGCCGTACTTATTCTCCTGTCTCCGGAGGTGAAGTGAGGCGCGATACCGTAAGTTCTGTGGTTAATTTTGTGTCGTCGCTGCCTGAAGGTACCTCTGTGACAATTATTTGTCCTCTGCATCCCCATAATAACAGGACTCTTAAGGAAGAGCTCGCGGTACTGCTGCAAAAGGGTTTTTTAAGGGTTTACATAGATGACCGGCTTTCTAAAATTGAAGATCTGCTGGAAGATGAGTCGCTGAAAGATGAAAAACTAAGCGACGACGGAAGGCTCAAGATTATAGTGGATCGTATTTCTGTAAATCAGGAGGAGGAAACTTTAAGCCGCGTTGCCGATTCGGTGCAGACGGCGTTTTTTGAAGGGAGAGGTGACTGCCTGGTGGAGGAAAATGGAAATACTCAGGTATTTTGCGACCGGTTTGAGCTGGATGGTATCCGCTTCGAAGAGCCTACACCTAATTTTTTTAGCTTTAATAATCCGTATGGCGCTTGTAAGCGCTGCGAGGGGTATGGTAAGGTAATAGGGATCGACGAAGATCTTGTAATTCCGGATAAAAGCAAGTCGGTTTATGATGGTGCAATAGCTCCCTGGAGAGGCGAGAAAATGAGAACATGGCTGGACGAGCTGTTGAGGCATGCTCTGAAGTTTGATTTTCCGGTGCACAGAGCTTATAATCAGTTGACGGATCAGCAAAGGAGCTTGTTGTGGACGGGAAACAAATGGTTCCGTGGTTTAGATGACTTTTTTGTTGAACTCGAATCACAGACTTATAAGATTCAGTATCGCGTGATGCTTTCGCGATACAGAGGAAAGACGAATTGTCCGGAGTGTAAGGGAAGCCGTCTTCGAAAAGATGCGTCCTATGTAAAAGTAGGAGGGCGTTCGATTATAGACATTGTGTTGATGCCTTTGGATTCGGCCCTTGACTTTTTCAACTCACTGGAACTTTCGGAGAATGAAGCGAAGATCGCAAAGCGACTCCTTACGGAGATCACTAACCGGATACGATTCATGAACGATGTGGGGCTTAGTTATTTAACACTTAACCGGCTATCAAATACCTTATCAGGTGGGGAATCACAGCGGATTAATCTGGCTACTTCCCTCGGCAGTGTTCTTGATGAGCCGAGGAGCGGCCTTCATCCGCGTGATACTCATCGCTTAATAGGCGTGCTTAAATCGCTAAGAGATGCGGGCAATACCGTGCTTGTGGTGGAGCATGAGGAAGAAATGATGAAGTCGGCCGACCATTTAATAGATATCGGACCAGCGGCCGGGACTCACGGCGGAGAACTCGTTTTTACGGGGAATTATGAGGAGATTATAAAGGATGAAACGAGCCTCACGGGAAAATATTTAAGTGGCAGGGAGATGATAGATGTGCCTTCCGGAAGGCGGAAGTGGACCGACTATATCGAGGTGAAAGGCGCCAGGGAAAACAATCTGAAGAATATTGATGTGAAGTTTCCGCTGAACGTGCTGACTTGTGTTACAGGCGTTTCGGGGTCGGGAAAGACTTCTCTGGTTAAGCGGATCCTTCAGCCCGCCTTACAGAAAGCTATAGGGAATTATTCTGGCGAGCAGACCGGCGCTTACGATGCTATTGATGGGAGTTATAACAGGGTGGAACAGATTGAGCTGGTGGATCAGAACCCGATAGGACGTTCGTCGCGGTCCAATCCGGTTACCTACGTGAAAGCGTGGGATGATATTCGTAATTTGTTTGCTTCGCAGTCGGCAGCTAAGGCTGCAGGACTGAAGCCTTCGGCATTTTCATTTAACGTGGAAGGCGGACGCTGTGATACCTGCCAGGGTGAGGGTGAGGTGAAGATTGAAATGCAGTTTATGGCTGATATTTACCTTCCCTGTGAGTCATGCGGCGGCAAGCGTTTTAAGCAACCTGTCCTTGATGTTGAGTACCATGAGAAGAATGTAGCCGATATCCTGTCGATGACTATTGAGGAGGCGCTGGATTTCTTCAAGGATGAACCGAAGATAATTAGTAAGATTCAGCCGTTGGCGGATGTGGGGCTTGGATATGTTAAACTGGGCCAGTCGTCAAATACCCTTTCGGGAGGGGAAGCGCAGCGTATCAAACTGGCTTCGTTCCTTATAAGGGGAAATAATGCCAATAAAACGCTGTTCATCTTTGATGAACCTACAACTGGTCTTCATTTTCACGATATTAAAAAATTGCTGAAATCGTTCGGTGCCCTGCTTGATCAGGGAAATACGATCATTGTAATTGAGCATAATGTGGATGTGATTAAATGTGCTGACTGGGTTATTGACATCGGTCCTGAAGGAGGTGATAAAGGAGGAAACCTGGTCTTCGAGGGGGTGCCTGAGGATCTTGTGATGGTTCCTGAATCATATACCGGAAAGTTTTTGAAAAGGACTCTTTTGGGAAATGGATAAATGTTAGGTGTTATGACGAAACTAAACCTCGATAAACAGGAAGCTGAGTTTCTTGATCAAACTATCTCTCATTGGGAGGCTGATGGTTTAATCAATCCAGGTACTGCTACTCAGCTGCGGGCATCTTATGATGTTAAGCAATTCGACTGGCGGCGGCTTGCGCAGTATTCGTTCTGGATAGCGCTGGCCTGTGGTCTGATTGCCGTTGCCTCGCTGGTTATTGACGATGCGATCATTAATCTTCTGCAAAAGCTGTATGACACTCCCGATATAGTTATCAGTATTATTGCTGCGGGACTAGCTGCCGGCTTTTATTATTACGGGCAGAAACTAAAGGGAAAGCATCCGGAAAGGCTATTCAGCAATGAAGCAACTATTTTTGCGGGAGTACTTTTCACTGCTATCAGTATTGCCTTTCTTGGAAAGGCTCTTGATAACGGTTCAGGACACTTTTCTGTGCTCTTTCTATTATCGGTGCTTGTATATAGTATCCTGGCGTTTAAATTCAAGTCGAAGCTTATATGGGCTTTCGCTCTTATCTCCCTGGGAAGTTGGTTTGGTACTGAAACAGGCTATCAGACCCGGTGGAGCGATTACTTTCTGGGAATGAACTATCCTTTGCGGTTTGTGGTTTTCGGCAGCTTGCTTACTGCAGTGGGGCTGTTTCTAGAGAAGTCCAGGCGACTGCCTGATTTTAATACGCTCACTTATATTATCGGGCTGTTCTATCTGTTTATTTCGCTTTGGCTGCTTTCTATCTTCGGCAATTTCGGAGACATAGAAGACTGGATTAAGGTAAAGCAAACCGACCTTTTCTACTGGGGAATCATCTCGGCCGGAGCGGCTCTTGGTTTCATGATCTATGGACTTAAGCGAAAAGATGCTATCGCACGCGAATTCGGAATCACATTTCTTCTTATAAATATTTATACACGCTATTTTGAGTACTTGTGGGATATTACCGACAAGGCTGTTTTCTTTGGGATTCTCGCCATCTCTTTCTGGCTTATTGGCCGAAAAGCTGAAAAAATCTGGAACCTGAATACTTAGTAGCACGTACTTAGTATCAAGTATCAAGTATCAAGTATCAAGAAGCAAGTAGCATCAAAACGCGGAATTGGGACGGAGTTAAGTGGTCAGTATCAGGAGAAAAGATCCTGAAGAGAACTCCCGGATGTGTATGTTTTAGCTTTGTATCGAGTATAAAGATTCAATGAAAATTGTTTCAATTGTGCGGGATGTCGACCATCCCGCACAATTGAAACAATTTGGCACGTGTTCTGTCCTACCTTTGGATTCGTTACACATCCACAAATATGAACACTACATCTAAAATTCACATGGGAGAGATCGTTGAAAAGCAGGTACGACTCAGCATGGTTAGTATCACAGACGTATCTAAAAGCTTAAAAGTTAATCGCCGAACCTTATATAACTGGTTTTCAAAACCAGTGATTCCAGAGTCTGTTATTCTTAATATTGGAGAATGTATAGGTTACGATTTTTCAAATCAGATTCCGCAGTTAGCTGAAAGTAAGGCCCTTTTTAAAAGTCGCGTCAGTATGAGCTACCCAAAGGAGGAAGATAGTGCTTATAAAATGAAATACTTACATTTGCTGGAGAAGTATAATGTGGCGCTCGAAGAGCTCCGCATATACCGATTTAGTACCTGATGAAATGCTTTTATACCTAGGAATCATTGCCTTACTGCTTACCGTGTGTACTGTATTTGTTTTTATTCTCACTAAAGCACGTCAAAATACATTTCTGGTTCTTTTTTTAGCTGCAATATTTTTACATGGACTCGCAATTATGGCGGATACGGGGATTCCTTTTGTTATGCTGTACGGTCCGTTTATATTTCTGGCGCTGGAGGAATACAGAAAGAAAAGGGTTTCGCGTTTACAGCTATTCAGACACGGTATACCGTTCGTTTTTTTTTCTTTATGGTATTTCATCCTGCACACCTTTATTGTTGCAGGGTTAGGTGAGGAGGAAATTCGGCGATCTTATTATACTTTATACTTCTTTTCGATGCCTATATCTCTGATCGCTTATGGTGTTTCCTGTTTAAAAAGGCGGCTTGGAAAGCAAAATGCATTCGAGGTATTGATAGATCAGTTGTCGATAATAGAGATCATTGAAGGTGGCTTGATTATGGCTATGTTTGCGAATTTTGTTTCTCTGCTTCCTGAACTGGGTTTTAGCCTTCAGTGGATTGTGCTGGCTATGTTGTTTGCTTCGGCTGTCCTGATATTGCGATTTTTGATTTACTCCCATAGAAAGACACGTATAAAGGGAAAGGAGAAATGGGAAGAACAGGTAATTCTACCTCTGCATGAGCGAATAAGAACATATAAAGGGCCTATGCCCGAACTACACTTGCTTGAAGTGTACGAGCGGCAATTCAGGGAATACTTTGAGCGTTCAAGGGCTTTTTTGAACCCCGGCCTTACTGCTGGCATGGTGGCAGCCGAGCTTGGAATGTCGAAGCATCATTTTTCGGTGCTTCTGAATGTTTATATTGGCAGAAGCTTCTATAATCTGGTTGCCTATTACCGGATCTTGTATGCGATGGAGCTGATTGTCAGCAGCGAATCATCGTTAAGTATGGAAGCGTTGGCTAACGAGTGCGGTTTTAATTCGAAAACTTCGTTTAACAGGTATTTTCGTGAGTTTACCGGGTTTAATCCTTCTGAATTTAAGGGCCATCTAGACAGCCCGGATCTGGAGGCTGCAATATGATTCTTGCAATTATTATTACCGGGAGTACATTGTCTGCGTGCTCGCTTTGCCTGTTTTTCTTGCTTGATAATAAAAATAATTTTTACCGTTTGTGCCGGGCTTTTCTTGTGTTTATCCTGATTCACTTCCTGCACGTCCTGGTATGCGAGTTGTTTTTCAATAGTCCCGATAAACGATATATCGACTGGGCTGCTCCATATGGTTTGGTATACGGTCCTTTTCTGTTTGCTGCTCAGCATACTGACAGAGGACGGTTGAAAAATAAGGCCGGCCTTCTGTTACAGCTTCTGCCTTTTTTGATTTTCTTCGTGTTGTATATTCTTCTTATTTGTCTTCCTGAGTACCGGCTGGTCTATCTTCGCGACTATAAAGTGTGGCTTTACCGTGTTATTAAGATATCCTTCCTGGTTTATGCTTTCTTTGTTATTTTTCAGGGAACCAAAGTGAGGCGTTTATTGAGCCTTTTCGCAATCATCCTGGCGACGCTAAGCCTGATTTTTATATCAGCTGCGCAGGTGTCGTCGCCGGGCCTGGGGCCGTACCGCTTTCTTTGGTCGAGGATAGTGATTTATCTTGTGATGACCGGGGCAGTGGTCGTTTTATTCAGGCATGGTTTGCTGACGATTGCGGAACAAATGGCACTAAAAAGGAAGGGCGAGATTCCACGTAAAACGGCTGATAATGGAGAACCTTCATATCAAAAATCCATATTGCCGGAGGATGTGATGGAGCGGTATTACGATCGATTGAAAGATGCTATGGAGAAAGAGCAGCTTTTCCTGGATCAGGAACTTTCTCTGGAGGGACTCGCCTCAAAGCTTAAAATGCCAAGGCATCATCTTACTCAATTGCTGAGTGTTTATCTTAAAGCCAATTTTTACCAGTTCGTTAATACTTACCGGGTAAATTATGCCTGCGATCTTATTAAAACTGGTGGCGAGGTTAAATCTCTTGAAGAGATCGGGCTTCTGAGCGGTTTTAACTCCAAAACCTCTTTTAACCGGTACTTTAGAAACCAGACAGGCTTCACGCCTTCAGAGTTCAGGAAGAAGTATAAAGAAAGTTGATACAGCGGGAGGAAATCAAAAGAAAGCGACTTTGATAATATGTATAGCAGCCAGGACGAGGAATACAATAGAAATGCTTCTGTTAATGACCTTCGTACTGAGTTCAAACTTTTCCTGGATATACCGGGCAAAGTACGCGAAAAGAGAGAGCGAGAGAAAGGCTCCTAAACCTGCACCTATGGAAAACAGTTCTATTCCGGGGCCATCTGTTGTAATCCATTGATTCGAAATGAGATAAGTGCCTCCGATCATCCAGAAAGGGATCTGCATGGGATTGAAAATGCCCAGTATGATGCCGTATCTTATACTGTCGCGGCGTTTGAACTCAACATGCTTTGGGTGTGTAGAAGCGTGCCAGCTGAAATATCCCATTGTAAGAAACACAGCGATCAGAAGATAGTCGATGATGTACAGCCAATTCTTGTGCATGGCGAACCATTCGGCGAAGCGCATCAGAATATATGTAAATATGGTGTCGACTACTGCAAATGTAGTTGTGAAATACAGGGCCTGCTTTATTCCACTGTTTACAGAAATATGAACAGTGGTAAGATTAATATTACCCGGAGGAATATATCCCAGGAAGTTCATCAGCACTGCGACAAGGAAGGTGAGGAGGAGCATTTCTGAGTTTTAAGTTGTACGTTTTAAGTTGTACGTTTTAAATAATAAGTTATAATATAAATCGCCTATTCCAGAAACTTAAAACGTACAACTTACTACTTATTACTTACCGCTATTTCATAATTAATTTCAACTCCTCCGGCGGCTAACATATCATGAACCGAGCAATACTTTTTTACGGCCAGCTCGGCTGCTTTTTCTGCTTTAGCCTGATCAACATTGCCGCTTAGCTTAAATGTCATGTGGATTTTGGTAAACACAGCAGGTATTGCGTCGGCACGCTCGCCTTCAACGGATACAGAGAAGTCTTGAATGTCCTGGCGTTGTTTTTTGAGGATCTGTATCAGATCCAAAGCGCTGCATGATCCGAGGGCCATCAGCACGAGTTCCATAGGGCGTACACCCTGTCCTTCGCCACCAAGTTCGGGTGAGCCTTCGATGTGTACTTTAATGTTTCCTGATCCTTCTGCTTCAAAGTGAACTGCCTCGTTAATGCGGTTTAATTCTATCTTCATTATTTTGAATTGTCTAATGCTTGCTTTATGTCAGCAATAATGTCTTCAGTATCTTCCAGTCCGACGGAAATGCGTATGGAGCCGGGATATATTCCCAGGTTTTCGCGTTCTGCTTCTGTTAGCTTTGAATGCGTTGTTGAGCTGGGATGTGTTGCTATTGATCGGGAATCGCCTAAATTGGATGTAATAAGGATCATCTTCAGCGCGTCAAGGAAGCGTTTGGCTCTTTCAAAACCACCCTTTACAATGAAAGTAACAATGCCGCCTCCCTGTTTCATTTGCTTCTTTGCCAGCTCATACTGGGGATGAGAAGGCAGATGAGGATATCTCACTACTTCAACCTCGGGATGTCCTTCAAGCATTTCTGCAAGCTGAAGGGCGCTGCTGCAATGCCTGTCCATCCGGATGGTAAGCGTTTCAAGGCTCTTTGAAAAGATCCATGCATTAAATGCCGACATAGCCGGACCTGTGTGACGAATAAAAAACATCAGTTCTTTAATCAGATCAGCCCTGCCTGCTACGATGCCGCCTAGAACGCGTCCCTGTCCATCCATATACTTGGTGGCAGAATGACAAACCAGGTCTATTCCGTAAGGAATAGGTTTCTGAAGGTAGGGGGTAGCAAAGCAATTGTCTACGTTCAGAATGATATGAGGGTATTTCTTTTTAAAGCCGCCCAGCCATTCAAGGTCTACCAGCTCGAGCCCGGGATTGGAGGGGGTTTCCAGAAAGATCATCTTCGTTTCGGGCCTGATCGCAGCTTCCCATTCTTCTGGTTTTAAAGCATCTACATACGTATATGTGATACCCCATCTCGGAAATAGCTGATTCAGCAGCTGGTGTGTTGATCCAAATACAGAACGACAGGAAATTATGTGATCACCGCTTTTTAAAAGACCTGCCGTTGATGCAAATACCGCCGCCATGCCAGATGCAAACGCCAGTCCTGCTTCAGCTCCTTCGAGGTCGCATACTTTATTGATGAGCTCGGTTGTATTCGGGTTAGAATAACGGGAGTATACATTTCCTTCTTCTTCTTCAGCGAAAATTGCACGTCCCTGTTCTGCATCATCAAAAATGAAACTTGAAGTGAGGTAGAGAGGAACAGAGTGTTCACGGTGCTGGCTGCGTTCAGCCTGATTGCGTATTAATCTGGATTGTTCGTTCATTAGAGTATAGAATCAGGTGCCTTAGTATACCTGAGCTGATGAAAAGTATCTGTAATTAATTATTACAAATATAGTGAATAGATTTATTTTGACGGGATTAAAGCCATCCTATAATAAAGGTTATGATACTTTTAAGGCTCACCAGTATTACAATTATTCCCACTGCGAGCATAATGGATTTTGCCGATATTTTATTTGCAACCCTTGCTGCGATGGGGGAGGCAATAGCGCTGCCCAGAATTAGTCCGCCAATGGCTTCCCAGTGAAGTCCCTTCAGCATGGTGATAAATGTTAAAGAACTCATGAATGCAACGAAGAAC
>DALYUO010000008.1:26395-37540 GCA_031981225.1 Pararcticibacter sp. | reverse complement strand
GAACCGGGATAGTTTCACTGATCCAAGGGAAAATCGTGCATGGCGCCCGCCGGCAATAAGTGATGAGAGGACTATGGAGCCCCAGCCGCCACCGCCTACGGCATCCACAAAGCCGCCAAAAAGACCGAGTCCTCTTATATTCCTGATCTTTTTTTGGCGTGCTTTTTTTCTCGCTGTGAGGTTTAGCGCTTTACGGAGTATCACCGTTCCGAGGATCAGGGTATATACCGAAACAACTGGCTTGGTGTACATACTGTAGTGTTCCAGCGACGACAGAAGATAGGCGCCGGCCATCGCTCCTACAATCCCGGGAATTACGAGCATTTTAAACAGCTTCATGTTTACATTTCCCATCCGGTAATGCATTACGCCGGCGATGCCATTACTGAGAATTTCAGAGAGGTGTACCGCTGTACTTGCTGAAGCGGGAGGTATTCCCATCGAGAGACTGAAAGTAGTAGAGGTGACCCCATACGACATTCCAATAGCTCCGTCGATCATTGCGAAAATAAATCCTGCCACCAGGAAATAGTAGAACATATGCGGAATGTCTTCGAAGCGCGCCTTAAAAGAGGGAACGAAATTCCAGAGAAGGATAAATGCAATTGTAATGACTGATAAAGAAAAAAGCCAGAACATCCACTTCTGACCGGCAGATTGTTTTGGTGGTTCCTCTACTGTTAAAATCTCCGTGGTATCTTCTTCTTCCTTTGGTGATATTTCCATGTACGTTGGATAACAGAATCTTAAAGTATTTTCAAAGGGAGCAAATATACAAAGTATACCAAAGTAGTAGAGTTATTTTTGAAAAAGGGGTTGCGGGTTGTGAGTTGAATGCCAATAGCTAACCGCCAATCATCCGAAATAATCCATTACCGACTTCTTGTCCCTCGAAATCTGTGCCTGAAGCTCGTCGAGGCCGTTGAATTTCATGTCGCCGCGTACAAAGTGATGGAAATGAAGTTTTAATGTTTTACCGTAGATTTCCTCATTAAAGTCGAAAATGTTCACTTCTATGTTGCGCAACATGCCGTTAATGGTAGGGCGGTTGCCAATGTAGGCCATTCCCTTCAATTCATAGCCGGTAGTACCTTCCCCTGTTACTTCAATGGTGGCAGCGTAAATTCCATCGGCTGGAATCAATTTATACCCTTCTTCAATGAGAAGGTTGGCTGTAGGGTAGCCTATTTTCCGGCCTATCTGATCTCCTTTGATTACTTTTCCCGTGAGATGAAAGGGATAGCCGAGGAAATCGGCAGCGGTACTAACGTCGCCACGGAGGAGAGCCTCCCGTACTTTTGTAGAACTTACGGCTACATCATGTATGTCCTGTTCTGCAATTTTCTCAATTTCATAATTGTACACCGATGCATATTGCTGCAGAAGAGAGAAGTTCCCTGCGCGATCTTTGCCAAAACGGTGGTCGTACCCTATGATTATTTTTTTGATCCCTATTTTCTCTATCAGGATCTGTTCGATATAGTTCTCAGGAGAAAGATTGGAAAAATCGCGCGTAAAGGGAGTAATGATCAGGTGATCAACACCCAGTCTTTCGATCAGTTCTGTTTTCTCCTGTATGGTGGTTATGAGTTTGAGGCTTTCGTCTTCAGGATGGAGGATCATCCTGGGATGAGGGAAAAAGGTGAGAATTACGCTCTCGCCGTTCATCATTCTGGCATCTTCGACAAGCCGGGAGATAATTTTACGATGCCCGATATGCACACCATCGAAAGTTCCGATAGTAGCTACAGCATTGTTTGATTTCTGAAATTCGTTGAGATGTTTGTATACTTTCATTTTGCCGCTGCAAAATTACTAAAGCTGTGTTGATAACTCTTTTTCTTTCTTACTTCTGATATGTCCTACGAGCTCCATGACTTCGTAAGCATTTTCGCTTTTGAAGTCGCCGCTTCTGGTGCGCCTGAGTCGCGAAAGGTAAGCGCCATTGTTGAGCGCCTTGCCGAAATCGTGAATGAGGGAACGAATGTAGGTCCCCTTACTGCACACTACCCGGAAATCAATCTCGGGCAGTTCAATCCTGGTTATTTCAAAAGTATCTATGGTAATACTGCGGGCCCGGAGTTCGACGGTTTCGCCACGGCGAGCCTTATGATATAGCCGTTCTCCTTCAATTTTCACGGCTGAATGTGCCGGGGGAAATTGTTCGATAGCCCCGCGGAAGTTTGTACATGCCGCGTGGAGGTTTTCTTCTGTGATGCCGGAAATATCGAATGTTGCATCGACTTCCGTTTCGAGATCGTATGAGGGAGTGCTTGCTCCAAGGATCATGGTTCCGGTATATTCCTTTTCCTGGGCCTGATACTCATCGATTTTTTTGGTGAGCTTTCCGGTGCAGATTATAAGCAGCCCGGTTGCCAGTGGGTCGAGTGTTCCGGCGTGGCCTACTTTAAGTTTTAACGGCTTAAACGCATTTCTGATCTTACTGACGACATCGAAGCTTGTCCAGCGGTAGGGCTTGTTTACAAGTAGCAACTCGCCTTCGGCGAAGTTGAATTCCGGAAACTCTCTTTTAATCTCTTCTTTATCCATTACACTATCTGCAGGCTCTTTCCTGCGAGCAACAAAATTAATATTATCCCTCCAACCACAATGCGGTACCATCCAAATATTCTGAAGCCATGTTTGGTGACATACCCGATGAACGACTTGATAGCGATGATGGCAACTATAAATCCTATTATATTACCAACGAGCAGAAGTGTTAGTTCATTGTCCTTAAATTCATAGCCGCTTTTGTAGAAATCATAAAGTTTCTTTGCTGTTGCGCCGAGCATGGTAGGTACAGCCAGGAAGAACGAAAACTCAGCAGCTGCCTTTCGGGAAAGCTTTTGCGACATACCGCCGATGATGGTTGCACCCGAGCGCGATACGCCGGGAATCATAGCAAGACACTGAAAAAGGCCGATTTTAAAGGCTGTTGGATAACTGATCTCGTCGGTTGAGTCTATTTCGGGATTGTTGAACCATTTATCTGCGTAAAGCAGTATAACTCCTCCTAGCACCAGCGAAATAGCCACGGCGAGCGGGCTCTCAAGCAATTGATCGATCATATCGCTAAGCAAAGCGCCAAATATGACGGCTGGAATGAAGGCTACCAGTAGCTTGAAATAGAAATCGAAGCTCTGAAAAAAACGCTTGAAATAAAGAACGACTACGGACAGAATGGTACCTAACTGGATAACTACTGTAAACAGTTTTACAAATTCATTAGACTCTATTCCCATCAGGGAAGAGCCGATAATCATATGTCCGGTAGACGAAACGGGCAAAAACTCGGTCAGGCCTTCAATGATGGCCAGGATAATTGCTTCAAGAATAGTCATTTAATGTTATTTACGCTTCTTTAAAATTGCGAAAAATCCGATGGTAAAGCCAATGAGTACTACTATAGGAGCGAGCACTGTTTTACGGAAATCGTAGATGTCGGTATCTCCCGCCATCAGCACAAAACCAATAACGACTACGGCAATGCTGATGAGCATGAGCCTGTAATTGCTTCTGTCGAATATAAAATGAACCTGCCTGTTTTCTGTATTTTCAGAAACTGTTTTTTTTGCCATTATCTGTAGAGGTTATAAATTTTTAACCGTAAATATTTACTGACCGCAAAGTAAGTACTTAAAACTGAAATTAATATTCCGATGCTGATAACAGCGATGAACACAAATCCAAACTCAATCCAGTTACGAAGTATGATGAGCTCAGGTATTTGTTGCTGTGCGAGATACAGGGTTAACAATAGAAGAATGATCGCTATCAGGCCGCCAAGGAAACCGTGCAACAGGCCATATCCGAGGAAAGGTTTCTGAATGAAGCCTTTGGTTGCACCCACAAGCTGCATGCTTTTTATCAGGAAGCGTTGTGAATAAATAGCAAGACGAATGGTGTTGTTAATAAGGGCCACTGCAATCACAAGAAGCACCATCGCAAAGGCCAGAATAACCAGTCCGATGACCTTTATATTCTGATTAACCATATCAATCAGGGACTTCTGATAAATAACTTCTTTTACAAGGGGATTCTTTGTAAGCTGGCGACTTAGCGTTTCGATGCTGGCATTGTTAGCGTAGTCGGCCTTTAAGTAGATGTCGATGGATGAAAGGAGCGGGTTATATCCCAGGAACTGTACAAAATCCTCTCCCAGGTCTTTTTGTAGATTGCGGGCGGCGAGTTCTTTACTCACGTATTGTGTCTTTAGCACAAAGGGATGAGTATCGAGCTGCTTTTGAAGCGCGAGCACGTCCACTTCCTTTGCTCCGTCGCTCACTATAATATTCAATACAATATTTTCTTTAACGTAGTTCGAAAGATTACGTGCATGAACCAATATCAGCCCAAGTAACCCAATCATGAGCAGTACCAGCGCTATGCTGATTACTGTCGATATATACACCTGTTTGGTCTTTTTAGAAGAAGCACTGCTTTCAAATTCTTCCATAGTCAATTTTAAGATATGCGAAAATAGTGATTTGAGTTGAAAGTTGAACTTTAAAAGTTGAAAGTTAAAAGCTAAACGTTGAAAGAAGCGGGACAAGTTTAGAGTCTAAAGTTGAAAGTGAAGTGTGTTTTACATGCAACTCATCGCTGTTAATCTGCTTCAAATTCAGCTCAAATTGCTATTTTCGCAGCATGGATTACCAGTTTAGAGAAATAGAGAGAAAATGGCAACAGTTTTGGTCAGAAAATCAGACTTATAAGGTTGATAATAACTCCGAAAAGCCTAAATATTATGTGTTAGACATGTTCCCTTATCCTTCAGGAGCGGGTTTACACGTAGGACATCCTCTGGGATATATTGCTTCAGATATTTTTGCCCGTTATAAGCGCCTTAAAGGATTCAACGTTTTACATCCGATGGGTTATGACTCATTTGGGCTTCCTGCCGAGCAATATGCCATCCAGACGGGGCAGCATCCTGCGGTAACAACAGAGCAGAATATTGCTACTTACCGGAGGCAGCTTGATCAGATTGGATTTTCTTTCGACTGGAGTCGTGAAGTAAGGACGAGTGACCCTTCTTATTATAAATGGACACAGTGGATCTTTATGCAGTTGTTTAATTCATGGTATAACCTTGAATCAGACAAAGCAGAATCGATAAAAGAGCTGGAAATTCATTTTTCGACATCAGGAAGTGCGGGCGTAAAGGCCGTTTGTGATGAAGATGTTAAGAACTTTACCGCCGACGAATGGAAGCAAATGAGTGAACGTGAGCAGCAGGAAGAGCTTTTGAAATACCGCCTGACCTATTTAAGGGAGAGCACTGTAAACTGGTGTCCTGCACTTGGAACGGTACTCGCCAATGATGAGGTAAAGGATGGAGTCTCTGAAAGGGGAGGATATCCGGTAGAACAGAAAAAGATGATGCAGTGGAGTATGCGGATCACTGCTTACGCCGACCGGCTTCTTCAGGGCCTGGATATCATAGACTGGCCTGAACCTTTGAAAGAGATGCAGAGAAACTGGATCGGTAAAAGCACCGGGGCAAGCGTTAAGTTTAAAGTAGAAAGTTCAGAGCCAACTCACAACTCCATAGAGGTATTTACTACACGTGTAGATACGATCTTTGGTGTCACTTTTCTGGTTATTGCCCCTGAGCATGAGCTGGTACCTCTTTTGACCACTCCGGAACAAAAGGAAGAAATAGAAACATATATAGCCCAGGCCAGGAAGAAGTCTGAGCTTGACCGCATGGCCGATACGAAGACGGTATCGGGGGCCTTTACAGGAAGCTATGTACTGAACCCTCTTAACGGTGAGAAAGTACCTGTTTGGATAGCTGACTATGTACTGGCAGGCTATGGTACGGGTGCTGTAATGGCTGTGCCTTCGGGCGACCAGCGCGACTGGCTCTTTGCAAAACACTTTAACCTTCCTGTGATTCAGATCCTTGACAAGCAGAAAGATGTTGAACATGAAGCCGACCCGACAAAGGAAGGACGTTACATTAACTCGGACTTTATAAATGGACTGACCTACCAGGAAGCAATACCAGCTTTAATTAATAAACTGGAAGAGCTTGGCGCAGGTAAGGCAAAAATACAGTACCGGATGCGCGACGCCATTTTTGGACGCCAGCGCTACTGGGGAGAGCCGGTCCCTGTTTATTTTAAGGGTAATGTTCCTTACCTGATAGAAGAAAGTGAGCTGCCTTTGGTTTTGCCTGAGGTGGATAAATACCTGCCTACAGAAGCAGGTGATCCTCCATTAGGAAGGGCAAAAGAATGGAAGTACAGGGGCGAGGCTCCTTACGAACTTAGTACGATGCCAGGCTGGGCGGGTTCAAGCTGGTACTGGTACCGTTATATGGCGTCGTCCGAAGAAAGAAAGGCAGATACGTTTGCCCCACGCAATTCGATTGAATACTGGAAAGACGTCGATTTATATATCGGCGGTTCGGAACATGCTACCGGTCACCTGTTGTACAGCCGTTTCTGGAATAAGTTTCTGAAAGACCTGGCTCTTGTAGAAGAAGAGGAACCATTCAAGAAACTGATCAACCAGGGTATGATCCAGGGCAGATCAAACTTCGTTTACCGCGTTATTAATGACGAGGGAGTGGGAACTCATGTTTTCGTGTCGTACGGATTGAAAGACCAGTATAAAACTTCTCATATTCATGTAGACGTTAATATTGTAGATAACGAGGTGCTTGATCTGGATAAGTTCCGGAGCTTCAGGCCTGAATTTGAGAACGCTGAGTTTATACTTGAGAATGGCAAGTATATATGCGGGGTAGAGGTGGAAAAGATGTCGAAATCGAAATATAATGTTGTAAATCCGGATGACATTATAGAACGGTATGGCGCAGATACACTTCGTTTATACGAAATGTTCCTCGGTCCGCTTGAGCAAAGCAAACCATGGAATACAAACGGCATAGAGGGCGTATTTAAGTTCCTGCGTAAGTTCTGGAAGCTTTTCCATAATGATCAGTTTGAGTTTTCCGTTTCGGACGAGCAACCATCCCGTGCAGAACTTAAGTCACTGCATAAGATCATCAGGAAAGTGGAGGAAGATATTGAACGCTTCTCATTTAATACTTCTGTATCCAGTTTTATGATCTGCGTAAATGAGCTTACGGATTTAAAATGTAACAAGCGGCAGATCCTTCAGGATTTGGTTATCGTTCTGGCTCCTTACGCTCCTCATATTACAGAAGAGCTATGGACCCTGCTGGGCAACCAGCCGGGAACTTTCTCTGATGCTGCTTTTCCGCAGTTCAATCCCGATTTTCTGGTGGAAGATGAATTTGCTTACCCCATTTCGGTGAATGGAAAAATGAAGATGAACCTCAGTATTCCTCTTGCTCTCGAAGTTCCGGAAATTGAAAAAGTGGTTCTTGAAAATGCTGCAGTTCAAAAGGTCCTTGACGGAAAACAGCCTAAAAAGGTGATTGTAGTTAAGGGCAGGATTGTAAATATTGTGATTTGATATAAACTAACGGTTTAAAATCGCCGACGTCTTTAATCTGGACTACCTCTCTAAATTAGAGTTGGTAGCCGGGCTGAAGTCCTATGATTTTGCTGTTTACATTTTACCTGTAACAAATATTCATCCTTTACAACTAAATAAAGGAACACACATTAAAAAAAATGAAATATCTATTAATTGCTGCATTGTTATGCAGTACAGTCGCTTTTGCTCAAATGCCTCAGGGCGGACCCCCTACGCTAACAGGCAAGATTTCAGGACTTATTATTGATTCGCTTACCAGAAAGCCTGTAGAATATGCAACGGTCGCCTTAACGAGGGTGGGTGCAGCAAAAAGCACAAACGGCGCCCTTACCGACAACAAGGGCACGTTTAAAATAGAAAATGTTGTTCCGGGGAAATATAAGGTTACGGTGTCTTTTATGGGGTATCAGACCAAAGTAATTGAGGTTTCAACTTCAGCCCAGAAGCCTGATGCAAATGCAGGACGGATTATTCTTTCCCCCTCAGCCAATATCCTTCAGGAAGTGGCTGTTACCGGAGAAGTACCTGTTGTTGAGAATCGGGTCGATAAGGTGGTTTATAATGCTGAAAAGGATGCAACAGTAAGCGGGGGGAATGCCGGAGACGTATTAAGAAAAGTACCTATGGTGTCCGTAGATCAGGATGGGAATGTTTCATTGAGAGGTAGTCAGAATGTACGGATCCTTGTTAACGGAAAGCCTACAGGAGCCGTGGCTGCGAGCACTGCCGACGCCATGAGAATGCTCCCTGCCGACCAGATCAAAAACGTAGAAGTGATTACCAGTCCCTCTGCTAAATATGATGCTGAAGGAACGGGAGGCATCATCAATATCATTACAAAAAAGAAGGAAATGAGCGGTGTGAGCGGATCTGTAAGCGGAGGACTCGGTACAAGGCAGAATAACGGCAATGCAAATCTCAATATCAACAAGAACAGGTTGAGTATTACAGCAAATTTTGGCGGCAATAGCACCTGGCCGCAAACTACTGAAACTTTTAACAGCAGTCTCACGCCAGCTGATAATATATTGAGAGTTCAAACGGGCACAAGCCGTACAAGCAGGTATGGATTCAGGACTTCGGGGAATGTGAGTTATGATTTTAACGATTACAATAGTTTATCGTCGGGGATTACGGTAGGACAGGGCCGTTTTAAGACAGATGGTACATCTTTGAGCAATCGTTTTACTAACGAGAACCTCAGCGAAGCGTATTCTTTTGACAACCTGAACAAGACGAAATTTGGTGGCTTCGACTGGAACGCTGATTATGTTCACAAATTTAAGACTCAGGGGCATGAAATAAGTTTGGCAGGACAATGGAGTCACAATAATAATAACACCGATTTTTCATCGCTTTATTCGTTGGAATCACTCAAAGATAAAACTGGCGAGAATGATGCAACGAATGACGAGTATACTATTCAGTTCGATTACACGCTTCCGTTAAGTAAGGCAGTTAAACTGGAGACGGGTGCTAAAACTATATTGAGAGACATAAACAGCACTTCGGATTTTTATACATCCGTTAACAATAGTCCGTTTGCATTTGATGATGACCTTTCTAATGTTTACACCTACAATCAGGATGTTTACTCAGGGTATGCGGTGCTTAGTTTTCAACTACCAAAAGGGTATGGTTTGCAGGTCGGGGGCCGGTTAGAAAATACGCAGATAGAAGGAACTTCGGCAAATGCCAGGCTTGGGATTGAGCCTATTTCAAACAGCTACACCAATTTCATTCCCAGCTTTGCTATTTCCAAAACGCTAAAGAATTTTCAATCGCTTCGCCTGAGCTACAGCAAACGTATTCAAAGGCCGAGCCTTCAATATCTGAACCCTTTCAGAGATGTAAGCAACGATCAGTTTCAGCGTCAGGGAAATCCTGAATTATCTCCCGAAGTTACTCAGAGTGTTGAGCTTAACTACTCGGCTATGCTGAGTAAAACTTCAATGATCAATACTTCATTGTATTTCAGGCATACTACAGACATCATTGAGAGTTTTGTTAAGTCTGAAACCTACGAAGGAAGACCAGTTTCGCTCACCACCTTTAATAATACAGGGAATAATAATTCGGTCGGCGCCAGCTTTTACGGATCGGTCGCTCCTGTTAAGAATGTTACTTTCAGAGGGAACGTCGACGTTTTTTCATATAAGCCCAATGCCTCGGGACAGTTTGCAAACTTTGCCGGAAGCAGCAAAACGTATGCCCAGTATAAAGCATTCATAAGTGGTTCTTACACCCTTCCTCAGAACTTTGTGATGGAAACCTTTATGATCTTTAATTCGCCCCGCCGCACATTTCAGGGAACAAATCCCTCATTTAATATGTGGCAACTATCTTTCAATAAACAATTCCTGAATAAGAAGGCAAAGATAGGGGTGAACGTGGTAGATCCTTTTAATGAAAGCAAACACTTTAAATCGGATATTAATACTGCCGGACTGGTTCAGGTACAGGATTTCTCTATACCCTTCCGCTCCTTTGGTCTTAATTTTAGTTATTCGTTCGGGAAAGTAAACTATAATCCTCAGCCAAAGAAAAAGCGCGGTGTGAATAATGATGACCTGAAGCAGGACGGTGGCCAGAATGGACAGGGCATGGGGGGTGGAAATTAGCTTAAGCTTTATACCTTTGCACAAAAAAGATTAATGTCAGCTAAGAAAATTATTTCCCTTCTGCCGTCTGCTACTGAAATTGTTTGTGCATTGGGACTGGAAGATCAATTGGCTGGGCGGTCGCACGAATGCGACTTTCCTGAATTTGTTAGACAGCTTCCGGTTTGTTCATATCCACGTTTTGACACTGATTTATCAAGTGCAGATATTGATAGAACGGTAAAGGAATTGACAATGAGCGCCGTTTCTCTCTATCGGATCGATGAGGAACAAATTAAAAGTATTCAGCCTGATGTAATTATCACCCAGGATCAGTGTAAAGTCTGTGCTGTAAATATAGATGACGTGCAGCAGATGCTTAAGGATGTTACTGGCAAAGAGACAGAAGTTATATCCCTGCACCCATCATCGCCTGATGATATATTAAAGGATATTTTGCAGGTTGCTTCGCGGCTCGGCGTAAGCGCCAGGGCTGAAGTTTTGGTTGAGTCGCTTAATGAGAGAATAGACATCATTAAACACAAACTGCGATTTGTTGAAGACCGCCCCTCTGTTGCCTGCATAGAGTGGCTTTCGCCTTTAATGATATCTGGCAACTGGATACCTGAAATTATTGAGATTGCTGGAGGAAAGCCGGTACTTGCTCAAAAAGGCGGGCATTCCTCTTATGTCGAATTTGAGGCATTGAAAGATGCCGATCCCGATATCCTGATTATTGCCGCTTGTGGCTTCACCATAGAAAGAACAGTAAGAGAGATTGGCGTTTTGCTTGGATACGAAGGATGGAACGATCTTTCGGCAGTAAAAAATAATCAGGTTTATATAGCCGACGGAAACCGGTACTTTAATCGTCCGGGGCCCGGAATCGTCGATACGGCTGAGATGCTTGCCGAAATCATACAGCCTAAACAGTTCATCTTTGGCTTCGATGGAAGCGCCTGGGTTAAATTCGAAATATAGATTTTACCTGCTCATCGTGGAATGAATATTGCGCAAGAATTACTATTATGGCAACACTTTTTAGTCCTCTTAAAATAAGGGAGGT
>DALYUO010000008.1:21372-26322 GCA_031981225.1 Pararcticibacter sp. | reverse complement strand
AATTGTCGAAGCAACTGCGGTATCGCCGGAGGGAAGAATAACTCCCGATGACCTCGGTATCTGGACAGATGACCACGTAGCGCCTCTGCGAAGGATCGTGAATTTTATACATGCTCAGGGGAGTGTGGCCGGTATACAAATTGCGCACGCAGGGAGAAAGGCAAGCAAAACATCTCCATGGAATGGCGACAGGTTCCTTGATCTTGAAGAAGGAGGATGGCAAACTGTTGCTCCCAGCGCTATGCCGTTTTCGGAGGGTGACCGGTTGCCTCACGCCCTTACTCCCGAAGGGATTGAAAATGTTATCATCGATTTTCATGCTGCAGCAAAAAGGGCTCTTGATGCCGGGTTTAAAGTACTCGAAATCCATGGAGCTCATGGCTATCTTCTTCATGAGTTCTTGTCCCCCCTCTCGAATTTAAGAACCGATAATTATGGGGGCTCTTTTGAGAACAGGTCAAGGCTGCTTCTTGAAGTTACAGAAGCGGTGAGATTGGTGTGGCCCGAGGAATATCCTTTGTTTGTTCGTATTTCTTCAACTGATTGGGTTGAAGGTGGGTGGACAAGCAGCGATTCTGTGAAATTAGCAACTCTATTGAAGGAAAAGGGCGTCGATCTGATCGATTGCTCGTCTGGCGGGAATATTCCTAACGTGAAAATACCGGCTGGCCCCGATTACCAGGTAGAATTTGCAGAAGCCGTTCGTAAAGGTGCTGGCATTATGACCGGTGCTGTGGGTATAATCACCATGCCCGAACAGGCTGAAAGAATCATAGCAAGCGAAAGGGCAGATATCGTGCTGCTGGCCCGTGAACTGCTACGCGATCCTTATTTTCCATTGCATGCTGCTAAAGCGCTCGGCGAAGACATTCAATGGCCGTTGCAATATGAGAGAGCGAAAAGGGGATGAGCTGCGTTGCAGGCGTTGTAGTTATGAATTATGAGTTATGAACTCAGAATGAACTCATAACTCATAATTCATAACCAATAATCAGCTTCCAGCAAGCATTTGCTGGCCGGAACGAAAATGGCTTACGGCCGATGCTTCATCCAAATAAGAAGATGCATATTTAACAGTAGCAGGACCATTGATAAACAAAGTGGTCTTGTCTTTAATAGTATTGATGATTGCAGGCGTCAGTTCAACAGGAACAGCGGGGCAACCATAACTTCTGCCGAGGCGTCCGTGCTGCTTAATGAAATCTGTGCTTACATATTCTGCTCCGTGTACCACTACGGCTCTGTTCAGAGCGTTGGTATTGAAGCCTTTGTCCATGCCGTTTAAGCGGAGTGAAAGCCCGTGTTTTCCATGATACGTGTTACTCGTGATGTAAAAACCAAGGCTGCTCTGGTGCGATTCGGAAGTATTGGAAAAGTCTGTTGCAAGGTTATCGCCGCTGCCCTGACCATGTGCCACCAGTGTATTAAACAGTAATTTCTTGCTCACCAGATCCACTATCCAAAGACGTTTCATGGTACTTGGCCTGTTAAAGTCGGCAATAGAAATAATCTGTTTATCTGGTGAAACAAGTCCGGATGTTCTGAAATTAAAATAGCCTGTCACAGCTTTGCGGAATACGTCGAAGTCAAGACCAGAAACGTCCAGCTTCGCAGTAGTATATATTTCCGATATATACGTGTCAAAAGCTTCAGTCGCTGATACAGGCTTGATTATTACAGATGCGATGCTTGTTGAATCCTTTGTGTTTTGTGTTACAGTTGTTGTGTCGTCTTTCAGAGACCAGCTCAAAGCGGTAATACCTAATGCTAAAATGATATAGGTTGCTCCCTTAAAAATCCTCTTTCTCATATTAATCCCTCAGTAATTTAAGTACAGCTTGTTTTCGATAGATAGTATTTATTAGTAGGTTAGAACTTTAAGACTATACAAAGATACGAAGATGAGTGTGAAAATCAAAGGATTAAGGAAGAGTTTTGTCAGAGGAAGATAATAAAACAGGTAAAACATATCATAGGCGCAATAGCCCTATGATATGTTTTATGACTATATTTATTTCATCAGCAGGTTTTGCCAGCTAACTAATTTACCTATAATCGAGCCCAACTGATCGGCTGCAACGCGTTCCTGTTCCATAGAGTCGCGATGGCGGATAGTTACAGTATTATCCTCTAGTGACTGGTGATCGATCGTGATACAGAATGGTGTACCAATGGCATCCTGCCGACGATAACGTTTACCAATAGAATCTTTCTCCTCGTACATTAGATTATAGTCGAATTTTAGCCTGTCCATAATCTCTCTTGCTTTTTCTGGTAATCCGTCTTTCTTGGTTAAAGGAAGAATTGCTGCCTTCACAGGGGCCAGGCATGGGTGAAGTTTCAGTACCACCCGGCTGTCTTTCTTATCGCCTTCGCTGAGGTCCTGCTCCTCATATGCATTGATTAGTGTAAGAAGGAACATGCGGTCCAGACCGATAGATGTCTCTATTACATAAGGAACATAATTCTGATTTATTTCGGGATCAAAGTATTGAATCTTTTTACCTGAAAACTTCTGGTGCTGGCTCAGATCGAAGTCCGTACGGCTATGTATACCTTCTACCTCTTTAAAGCCAAAGGGGAATTCAAATTCGATATCTACAGCTGCATTTGCATAATGCGCCAGTTTAGTATGGTTATGGAAACGGTACTTTTCTTCAGGGGTACCTAGTCCCTTATGCCATTTGAGGCGGGTTTCTTTCCAGTATTCATACCATTCCATTTCTGAACCAGGACGTACAAAGAATTGCATCTCCATTTGCTCAAATTCGCGCATCCGCATAATGAACTGGCGTGCAATTACCTCGTTACGGAATGCCTTGCCTATCTGGGCAATTCCAAAAGGAATTTTCATCCTTCCCGTTTTCTGAACGTTGAGGTAGTTTACAAAAATACCCTGCGCTGTTTCGGGGCGAAGATAGATTACGTCCGATTCATCGGCAATAGCACCCATTTTTGTTGAGAACATAAGATTGAACTGCCTTACGTCTGTCCAGTTGCGGGTGCCCGACACAGGGCATGCAATTTCATGTTCAATAATTAAGTCGCGCAGAGCATCCAGGTTATCCGCTTTCAGCGCTTCGTCCATACTATCCTGAAGTTGGGCTGCCTTATCTGTTTTGCCGTCTTTTTCGTATCTGGCAATCTTATCTTCAAGCAGCTGGTCCGCGCGGTAGCGTTTTTTTGAATCTTTATTATCGATCATCGGATCGTTAAACCCGTCGACGTGGCCCGATGCTTTCCACGTAGTTGGGTGCATGAAAATGGCCGCGTCTATCCCTACGATGTTTTCGTGCATTTGCACCATTGACTTCCACCAATAGGTTTTAATATTATTCTTTAGTTCAGAACCGTTTTGTCCGTAATCATATACGGCACTTAATCCGTCATAGATCTCGCTCGACTGAAATACAAACCCATACTCTTTGGCATGGGAGATAACGTTTTTAAAAAGTTCGTCGTTATTTTTACTCATGATGGTGCAAATATATAATTCAGCTGTTAGCAATTAGCTATCAGCCTTCAGTTTTTCGATCTCATAATGTACAAAACAAAATAAAGCAATTGTTTTTATTCCAATATATAAATGTTTATAGCAATTTTGAAATCTGAAAGAAAGCTAACAGCTAGCTTCTGAAGCTAAGAGCTAATTATGAGCATACAGGTACATCAGCTTACAAAAGTATACGGACAGCAAAAGGCAATAGATAACATCTCGTTTACCGCTGAGCCGGGAGAGATACTGGGCTTTCTGGGACCTAATGGCGCCGGAAAATCCACTACAATGAAAATACTATCCTGCTTTATTCCGCAGTCCTCCGGCTCTGCCAGCGTGGCGGGATTTGATACAAGTAGTGAACCAATGGAGGTAAAAAAACGACTGGGATACCTGCCTGAACATAACCCCTTATACCTTGATATGTATGTAAAAGAAGCGCTGGAGTTTGTTGCAGGCGTTTATAATATACGCAATAAAAAAAGCCGGATTGAGGAAGTAATAGAATTAACAGGGCTTGGAGCCGGGCGGTACAAGAAGATCGGCATGCTGTCTAAGGGGTACCGGCAAAGAGTAGGACTTGCGCAGGTTATTCTGCATGATCCGGAGGTGTTGATAATGGATGAACCTACGTCGGGGCTTGATCCGAACCAACTGGTAGAAATCAGGGGGCTGATCAAAGAACTGGGAAAGACCAAGACAATTATTCTTTCAACCCACATCATGCAGGAGGCGGAGGCTATTTGTAATAAGGCTGTAATTATCAATAAGGGCAGGATAGTAGCTGATGAAAGCCTTTCTGCGTTGTATGAAAAGAATCCCGGGAAAACCTTTGAAGAGATTTTTATCAGTTTGACATCACAGGTTTAAATTGAACTTTATTCAACAATAGAGTCGCAGACATGTTGTAAGCAGGAGAATAATTCTAATTTAAATCACTATCTATGAAACGATTACTATCATTGTTTACACTAATCGCTATTGGTGTTTTTACTGCCACCGCGCAGGTTACAACTCCGCAGACCTCTTCGCCTTCCCAGGAAACAGCAGTCCGAGAAGGCAACTGGATGATAGGGGCAGGGCTGGGTTCTACCAATTACAATTTTAGTTCCGAAACCTTCAATCTTAATATTTTTCCAAAGGCGGCTTATTTCATAAGTGATAATGTAGCAGTAGGAGCCGGAGTTACATTAGGCTTAACTTCATACGACGGGGGAACTAATTTCCTGTATGGTGTCGCCCCGCTGGTCCGTTATTATTTTCCTCAGGGTGCAACAGCTACCAGCAGATGGTTTGCCGAAGGGAATGTTGGTGTGTCGGGCAATCACGTCAAAGACAGCAGCGCAGATCAACCCGTTTCGTTATTGCTCGGTGTAAGTGCCGGATATACTCATTTTATTACCCCTAGTGTTGCACTGGAAGCAACACTAGGCTATAATTACACAAAGGCCGAT
>DALYUO010000008.1:16017-21362 GCA_031981225.1 Pararcticibacter sp. | reverse complement strand
GGTGCAGGAATCTCGGGACTAGGCCTGGGATTTGGTTTTCAGATCTATTTGCCGGGGAGAGCACCTAAGTAGATAAAAACAGGACAGGCTACGAAACAGATTGCCAAAATCAGTAAAATATACGCAGAAAAAGTACCCGGCCTTCGGTAATATTTTTTGTTTCAACCTATTGATAGTCAAAAATAAATGCTACCTTTGCGTTCCTTTTTAGGATAATAGTGTTTAAAGCAAATTAAATTAAATCAAAAAACGTAAATGCCTACTATTCAACAATTAGTTAGGAAAGGTAGAGTAGCTCTGGAGGATAAGAGTAAATCCCCAGCGTTGGACAGCTGTCCACAGCGAAGAGGCGTGTGTACCCGTGTATACACCACTACCCCTAAAAAACCAAACTCAGCAATGCGTAAAGTTGCACGTGTTCGCTTAACAAACGGAAAAGAAGTAAACGCTTACATCCCCGGTGAAGGACACAACTTACAGGAACACTCTATCGTGTTAATCCGTGGTGGTCGTGTTAAGGATTTACCAGGTGTACGTTATCACATCATCCGTGGAGCACTTGATACTTCGGGCGTTAACGGAAGAAACCAACGTCGTTCTAAATATGGTACTAAACGGCCTAAACCAGGGCAGGTAGCAGCCGCTCCGGCAAAAGGTAAAAAGAAATAAGTAAAGGAGGATAACACAAATGAGAAAGTCAAAACCAAAAAAGAGAATTATCCTGCCTGATCCGAAGTTCAACGACGTGATGGTAACCCGCTTCGTAAACAACATGATGTACGACGGAAAGAAATCTATTGCTTATTCAATCTTTTATGATGCTGTAGAACTGGTTGAGAAAAGAACCAGCGAAAGCGGACTTGAAGCATGGAAGAAAGCATTAAATAATGTAATGCCTGCTGTAGAAGTTAAATCACGCCGTGTTGGTGGTGCTAACTTCCAGGTTCCTACAGAAGTTCGTCCTGAGCGTAAAATCGCTTTAGGAATGAAATGGCTGATGCTTTATGCCCGCAGACGAGGTGAAAAAACCATGATGGAGAAATTAGCATCTGAAATCATTTCTGCTTCAAAGGGTGAAGGTGCTGCAGTGAAGAAGAAGGAAGATACCCACAAAATGGCTGAAGCAAATAAGGCGTTTTCACACTTCAGATTCTAACAATAAGATTACACCGATTTAAAGAAGATTACACAGGCTTCGCTTAATATTGCTTACCGTGTAATCTTTTTTAATCAAGAAATCAAAAATATAATGGCAAGAGATTTAAAATATACAAGAAATATAGGTATTGCTGCCCATATTGATGCTGGTAAAACCACCACCACTGAGCGTATCCTTTATTATGCGGGTGTTAGCCACAAAATTGGTGAAGTGCACGAAGGTGCTGCAACAATGGACTGGATGGCACAGGAGCAGGAGCGTGGTATTACCATCACTTCGGCTGCTACTACCGTTAACTGGAAATACAGAGGTCAGAATTACCACATCAACATTATTGATACTCCGGGACACGTTGATTTTACCGTTGAGGTAAATCGTTCTTTGCGTGTATTAGATGGTCTGGTTTTCTTGTTTTCTGCAGTTGATGGCGTTGAGCCTCAATCTGAAACTAACTGGCGCTTAGCAAATAACTATAATGTTGCCCGTATCGGTTTCGTGAATAAAATGGACCGTTCCGGTGCTGACTTCTTAAAGGTTGTTAAGCAGGTTAAAGATATGCTTGGAAGCAATGCAGTTCCTCTGCAGTTGCCTCTGGGAGCAGAAGACAGCTTTAAAGGGGTAATTGACCTGATCAACTTCCGTGGAGTTGTTTGGAATGAGCATGATAAAGGGATGACCTTTACTGAAGTGCCTATTCCTGATGACATGATCGCTGAAGAAACAGAATGGAGAGAGAAATTGCTTGAATCTGTAGCAGAATACGACGAGTCGTTGATGGAGAAATTCTTCGAAGCTCCTGAAACAATTACAGAACGTGAAGTTTTAGACGCGTTACGTCAGGCTGTTTTAGATGCTAAGATCGTTCCTATGGTTTGCGGTTCATCTTTCAAAAATAAAGGTGTACAGACCATGCTTGATTACGTGATGGAATTGCTTCCTTCACCTATGGATGTTGAAGGTATTGTTGGTCACCATCCTGATACAGGAGCTGAAATCCTTCGCAGACCCGATGTAACTGAGCCGTTTGCTGCATTGGCATTTAAAATTGCTACCGACCCGTTTGTTGGCCGCTTGTGCTTTATCCGCGTTTATTCGGGTAATCTGGAGGCAGGTTCTTACGTATACAATATGAGGTCGGCCAATAAGGAGCGTATCTCTCGTATCTTCCAGATGCATGCGAACAAGCAAAATCCGATCCCTAACGTAGGTGCTGGTGATATTGCTGCTGTTGTAGGATTTAAAGATATCAAAACCGGAGATACTCTTTGCGACGAGAAGAATCAAATTATCCTTGAGTCGATGGTATTCCCTGAGCCGGTAATCGGTTTAGCTATTGAACCTAAGACTCAGGCTGACGTTGATAAATTAGGTATGGCTTTAGCAAAATTAGCTGAAGAAGATCCTACCTTCCATGTTAAGACAGATGAAGAAACTGGCCAGACTGTAATTTCGGGTATGGGCGAGCTTCACCTTGATATTTTAATGGATCGTTTGAAACGTGAGTTTAAAGTAGAAGTAAACCAGGGTGCTCCTCAGGTGGCTTATAAAGAAGCTATCACAGGTACTGTACAGCATCGTGAAACCTATAAGAAACAAACTGGTGGTCGTGGTAAGTTTGCCGATATCCAGGTGGTAATTTCACCTATTGATGCCGACTACGAAAAAGGTGGCCTTCAGTTTGTGAATGAAATTTCGGGTGGTGCTATCCCTCGCGAATTTATTCCATCTGTTGAAAAAGGATTCGCTGCTGCAATGGTTAATGGTGTATTAGCTGGTTACCCTGTTTCCGATATGAAGGTTCGTCTTATAGATGGTTCGTTCCACGCAGTCGATTCAGATGCCCTGTCTTTCGAGATTTGTGCCCGTTCTGCCTTCCGCGAAGCTTTACCTAAAGCTCGTCCGGTATTAATGGAGCCAATTATGAAAGTTGAGATACTTACCCCTGAAGAAAATATGGGTGATGTAATTGGTGATATGAACCGTCGTCGTGGTCAGCTTTTAGGTATGGATACCCGTGCCGGATCGCAGGTAATTAAAGCTACTGTACCTCTTTCAGAAATGTTTGGTTATGTAACTCAGTTACGTACTATCACTTCTGGCCGTGCTACTTCAACAATGGAATTTGATCATTACGAAGAAGCTCCTAAGAACGTTCAGGACGAGGTAATTGCTAAAGTAAAAGGTAAAAAAGCGAATGCTTAATGAGTAGTAAGTTTTAAGTTGTAGGTTGTAAGTAAACTAATGTAAAATTGATTCTTATAACTTACAACGTATAACTTATTACTTTCAAAATAAAAATAATCTGTAGCCGTAATTAATAGCTCTTACGGTTATGTAAAACAAAAATAAAATGAGCCAAAGAATCAGAATCAAATTAAAATCTTACGATTACAACCTGGTTGATAAATCAGCTGAGAAGATCGTTAAAACAGTAAAACCTACTGGTGCAGTAGTAAGTGGTCCGATCCCTCTTCCAACAGAGAAGAAGATCTTTACTGTATTACGTTCACCACACGTAAACAAGAAAGCTCGTGAGCAGTTCCAGTTATGCTCTTACAAAAGGCTGCTGGATATCTATAGTTCAAATTCAAAAACTGTAGATGCGCTGATGAAACTTGAATTACCAAGTGGTGTTGAAGTTGAAATCAAGGTGTGACAGATAAGATTATCTGAAAAAATAAAAGCCCGTATAGTTTATTCTGTACGGGCTTTTTTTCTTTAAAGAGAAGAGAATATTATTTTCTGTTTGATAGGTCGTCGAGTTTATTTCTTTCGTCCTGCAGTTCGCGGGCAAGTTTTTTCTCGCGGTCGTTTGCTTTGATCTTGTATGTTTGAAATTCAGAAGACAGTTCCTCGAACAGCTTAATCCGATAAGAGGCTTCTCTTTTGTATTTTCCTGTTAAAAATATGATAATGGTAAGAGCGAGAGCAAGCACCAATACCAGACCCCACATCACTAAGTTATAAACCGTTTTTTCTACTGGTATGCCGAACAAAGAGATGCTGTTAACCATTTCCAGAGACTGATCCAGGCTTTCTTTATTTTGAGTGAGACTGTCTTTCATAGCATTCATGTCTGCCATTCCCGAAGAAAGTTTTTGCTCTGCCTCAATTCGCTTTCTTTTTTCAGCCTTCAGAGTGTCCATTGTATTCTTCCATAGTGTTGTAAGCCTGAAAGGATTGACGAGCTTATAACCCTCCTGTGTTCTCGATCTCATAAGCATATCACGATACTGACCGTTCAGAGAAGGGTCTGCTAACTTAACCGGAGCCTGCGTAACGGGAGCAACCCTTCTGCTGGTAGTATCCTGTGCCGACAATCTTGTGCCATTTACCAGTATCAGTACAGAAAGAAATAGAGGAACTGCAAAATTTCGTGTCATAGAATTTAGTTTTGGTTCTCTTTTTTAAGAACACGATTTATAAATATATTGCTGATAACAAGTATAAAGAAAGTTATTGTTTATAAAAATTCGGATTTCAAATCAGCAGCGCAAATCTATAAATTATGTTTTGAAGTGCTGGCGTTTAATGGCAGTATCCTTCTGTAAAAGAAAATTGTACGTTGCACGCTGCAAATCAATATTTATATTTACAACATGAACATAGGCATAATAGGTCTTGGAGATATGGGGTCTCTCTGTGCAAGGAAATGGGCTCAGAAAGGATATACTGTATTTGGGTGTGATCTGCCGGAACGTTTTGAAATTCTCCAGCGAACTTTTGCCGGTACACCGGTTATGATCCTTCCCAATGCGAAGGCGGTAGCACGGAAGGCCGATTTCCTATTGTATTCTGTTGAAACATCTCACATCAGCGACGTTGTTGAAGCTACAGCAGATTCGGTTAAGTATGGAGCTATAGTAGGGGGACAAACGTCGGTAAAACATCCCGAGATAGAAGCATTTGAAAAGTTTCTTGCCGATGACGTGCACGTCGTCACCTGTCACTCTTTACATGGACCTGCCTTTTCAACGGAAGGACAGAAACTCGTAGTTGTACCCCACCGGGCCAATAAAGAGGTGTACGACCGGGCGATGGCTATTTATGAGGCTCTGGATTCTGAAATTATAGAGATCGATAGCTATGAGCAGCACGACCAGATTATGGCCGATACCCAGGCTGTAACCCACATGGGATTCGAAAGTATGGGCACGGCCTGGAAAAATGCCGGGTTTTATCCATG
>DALYUO010000008.1:14914-16007 GCA_031981225.1 Pararcticibacter sp. | reverse complement strand
ATTCTACCGGAATTGACAATGTTAAGATACTAACGACATTAAGAATATTCAGCTATAAAGCTCACGTCTACGCCGGGATGGCCATACTGAATCCGTATGCACGTAAACTCGTGCGGCAATATGCGCGGTCGGAATCTGAGCTTTTTAAAATGATGATATGCGAAAATGAAGCTGATTTTCGCGACCGCATAAAGGCAGCGAGTGAATTTGTGTTTCATGGGGAGAGAGAGTTCATTACTCTGGATCACGACGTAATGCTGGACTTCAGAATGGCTGAAGAGGCCGGCGAGTATATGCCGAATTCTCATCTGAGCCTTTTGGCAATGGTTGACGCGTGGTATCAGATGAAGGTGAATCCATACGAAAACCTCATTTGCCAGACTCCTCCTTTCCGTTTACGGCTTGGTATTGCCGAATATCTTTTTAAAAACCCCTCTTTGCTTGAGGAAACAATTCAGACGGCACTATACGACAAGAGTATCCGTGCTGACGACCTGGAGTTTCATTCGGCGGTGAGAGAATGGGCTTCTATTATAGAATATGGCGATATGGACGGCTATATTGCACATTTTAACCAGGTAAAGGACTTTTTTGACGGGCGACTGCAGGAAGGAGCCAGGCAGAGCGCTAAGCTTATAGATAAGCTCACGCAGTAAAAACTATCCCGCAGGAACTTCAGCGGCTTCGATATACTGTTTGAAGTTTTGTACATCCTCCCTGATCAGTTTTTCCACCAAAGGATTAATCAGCCATGCTATTCCTGTGCCTACTCCTCCGGCAGGCAGATGGTAGCTGAACACTACCTGCACCTCTGTTCCCTGTCCGTCGGGAGCGTCGTTAAATTCTACCTTGCCGGCATTTACGATCACCGATCCCTTAACAGACTGCCAGCCGATAAAATGATCTTCTTTTTCTTTGACAATTTCAGCATTCCAGCCTATCGCCGGTATGCTGTCGGCGAATTTTGCTTTCCAGTGCCATAGGTTCTCTCCTTTTTTCTCTACGGACTGCAGGTGACGCATAAACAGCGGAAGGTTTTCGAACTTACGCCAGAACCCGAACACTTCTGGCCTGGGTTTATTTATGATGAAGT
>DALYUO010000008.1:10834-14904 GCA_031981225.1 Pararcticibacter sp. | reverse complement strand
GGCTTCGCTCTGGGCACCGTGTTTTCCTAAACCGGCATAAGCAGGGCAATAGCCTGATGTTCCTCTTACGAGTAAAGCCGCTCCGGCAACTGCTTTTGATATAGCAACAAAAGGATCATTGAAAAGATGTTTTATTCCCGAGTAAAGAAGAAATGAGCCGGCGGCTACCGAGAAAATCCTTTCGGCAGTATTAATGTTTACATGCTTGCCGTTTTGAGGGTAAACCGGACGGGTTTTTCCCTCTTCAAGTAATCGTGGATATATCAGAGCCATAGTTCACAGGTTTCAGATAAAAACGCCCGTAGCTCTTTAGAGTTTCGTTTAATTTAAAAAAAAGTAAAAATCGCTTTACAAACAATGCTCTTTTTAAATAGTTGTTAAATTTATTGAATCGCTTTTTAACAGCCTGCATGAGAAGCCGCAAATATGTATAGAAAACCCCTTACCCTCATATTCATAATGTTACAGACGACTCTGCTGAGCGCCCAGGAATCCCTCCGGGACACTACTACGCTGCTGAAGCCGGTTGTGGTAAATGCATATTTCGGAAGTCAGCCGGCATTAACTCTTCCAGCAACCATCAGCGTAATAACGGCAGAACAGATTCATTCCCAGCAGTCGCATTCATTATTGCCCGCCCTGAACGCAGTGCCGGGAGTGAGGATGGAAGAGCGTTCACCGGGGAGTTACCGTCTTTCTATAAGAGGTAGCTTGCTTCGTGCACCTTTTGGCATCCGGAATATAAAGATGTATCTGGATGATTTTCTTCTCACTGATGCGGGCGGAATAGGACGGCTGGAAATATTAAAGGGACCGGAAGCAAGCATATTTGGTGCTAATACCGGGGGAGTGATACTGATAGGCACCGGAGGTAATACTACCACTGGCGATGCTTCACTAAACGCAGATGTTGGAGGAGGATCCTATGGCTTGTTCCGTCAGAGTGTTTCCTTACACAAATCGTGGAACCAGGTAAGCATAGATGTTAGTCAGGCCTGGCAGCGATCAGACGGTTACCGTGAAAACAGCGATATGGATCGAAAGTATATTCACGCAGTGCCGCGCTGGGTTTATTCCAAAAGGGGCAGCGTAAAGATGCTGTTGATTTATTCCGGCACGGACTATCGTACACCCGGAGGATTGACAGAAGCACAGGTTAGTCAGAACCGGCGTGCAGCCCGTCCCGCAGCGGGCCCTAACCCTGGCGCCCTTGAGCAGAAGGCGGGTATTATGAATGCGACCTCGCTCGGCGGCATCATGCATGAATACCACTTTTCGGAAAGATGGAGGCATGTAGTTTCGATTACCGGCTCTCATACAGATTTTAAAAACCCTTTTATCACTAATTACGAAGTGCGGGATGAGAATTCAGTGGGCTTAAGAACATATGTGGAATTAAAGTCGCCAAAACAGTCTTCCATTCCCTGGCGGGGACAGTTGGGCTTTGAAGCTCAACGGACCGGTACCGATATAAGTAATTACGGCAACATGCAGGGCGTACGCGATACCCTTCAAGCCGCCGATCGCTTAACAGCCACACAACAGTTTGCCTTTGTTCACTTATTATCAAACCTGACACCAAAGCTGGTGGTTGAGATGGCCGCTAGCTTGAATTTCTACAATTATAAGTATGCCGCATTACAACCTGTCTCACCCCAGTCAAAAAAAACGTTTAAGGAACAACTAATGCCAAGGCTTGCCGTTTCATACCTGTTAAGCGATAATATAGCCTTGCGAGCATCGGTAAGCCGTGGATACTCTCCGCCAACAATTGCCGAAGTAAGAGCATCTGATAATATCATCAATACGGCCCTCCGGGCAGAAAAAGGATGGAACTACGAAACAGGAGTTCGCTTCAACAACAGGCTTTATTGGGATGGGGTGTTATTTAACCTGAATCTGGATGATGCGATTGTAAGACGATTAAACGAAGGCGGAAATGAGTTTTTTTTGAATGCCGGAACTAAACAGACTGGTGTTGAATCGCAAATCCTCTGCTGGATCATTCCTCCGGGGAGCCCCGGTCTGATCAAAGGAGTACAATTAGGCAACGCTTATACACTCAGCTCTTTTCACTTCCGTAACTACAGCGATTCAGAGAATAGCTATACCGGCAATCGCTTAACGGGCGTACCACGCCATGTCCTCGTAAGCTCGCTGTCGGTTCAGTTTACCCGTGGATTTTATTTAAACGGACAGCACAATTTCACATCTTCACTTCCTTTAAACGATGCCGGGAGCGTATATGGACGCAGTTATCATTTAGTTCAGCTCAAGGCTGGCTGGAACAGAAGGCTCAGTGCAAAACATGGGTTTTCTATTTACGCAGGGGCCGACAACTTATTGAATCAAAAATATAGCCTTGGCAATGACCTGAATGCTTTCCGTGACAGGTATTTTAACCCTGCGCCTAACCGGAACTTTTTCGCTGGTATATCCGCTAATTTTTAATTTTATATAATGACAACTTATATAACCCTCATCATCTTAAGCGGACTGGTAATTTGTTCTTACATGTTCGATCTTCTCGCCAGTAAAACGAGACTACCTTCCGTTCTTTTGTTGTTGTTTTTGGGGATTGGCTTACAGCAAGCTTTTACTTATTTCCAGATTCAGACGTTTAACTTTCAGTCGATACTTCCAGCTCTGGGCACCATCGGACTTATCCTGATTGTTTTTGAAGGGTCCCTTGAGTTGCGGTACGAAAGTCATAAAAACAAGCTCATTACCAGATCGTTCTTTTCAGCGCTTATCATTCTTCTTGCAACTACAACGGCAATAGCGGTCATCATTCAGCATTTCTCTGGCTTTAACTTCTATGTTTGCTTCACCAACGCAATTCCCCTCAGTATCATCAGTTCTGCCATCGCCATACCTTCGGCTTCAGGCCTTGATAAGCAAAAAAAAGAATTTATAGTATATGAGTCGTCCTTTTCTGATATTCTCGGCATCATAGCCTTCAACTTCGCTATCAATAACAGGAATATTACCTTTTCGTCGTTTACACGATTGGGTGGAGAGATTGTCCTCATCCTGATCATCTCAGTGATATCCTGTTTATTGTTGCTTTATCTCATGGGCCGTATCGGCCATCATATTAAGTTTTTTCTAATAATCTCTATTTTGATATTGGTATATGCCGTCGGTCAGAAGTATCATCTGTCTGCTTTGATTATCGTTCTCGCATTTGGCCTCTTCTTAAATAATGCCGACAAGATCAGAATACCGCTTTTTAGAAAGATATTCCTTTATTCCCATCTCCCCAAGGATCTTGTTCAGCTTCTTCAACTTTCGGCAGAGAGCGCTTTTATCATCCGTACTTTTTTCTTTGTTATTTTTGGCTTTACCATGTCAATCAGCGATTTGGGCCAGATAGAAGTGCTGATGCAAGGTGTCATTATATTGTTCGCTGTTTACATCATACGATTCATTTACTTGAAATTCATTGCCCGCAGCGATGTTTTTCCTGAAGTCTTTATCTCTCCCAGGGGGCTGATCAGCATCCTCCTTTACTATAACTTGCCAGCCTATCTTCAGATCGGGGAGGTGGGTAAAGGACTGCTATTTGTTATAATACTCCTTTCTAGTATCATTATGAGTATCGGACTTTTGCTAACGCGGAAGCGTGGGGCGGTTTAAGAAAAATTAATGTGTATAAGACGAATAATGAATATATTTATGCATCAATTCGTTATAACGATGCGCACCAATGTATTCCTAAATCCTTATGGATCAAAAAATGACTACAGACAGAAACACAGGGTTGGCAGTAAGCAATACAATGAACGGCATTCGCCACAATAATAATAGCTTAGTACATTCATTAAGAGCTCTTCTTAATAGTATTCCCGATCAGTTACTTAAAATTTCAGATTCAGGCGAGTGCTTTTTATATGCCGCTAACACTGCTGGCGACAATGTTCCGGAGAATGATTGCTTTGAACAATTAGAGTTAGCTGAAGTTTTTGGCAGTTCGGTTGCAGAAAGGTGTATTCATTGTGCGAAGGATGTGATCAGGTCGGGCAAGGCAGAAGTATATGAATACAGTTCAGAAGGTGAAGATGGCGATT
>DALYUO010000008.1:10320-10824 GCA_031981225.1 Pararcticibacter sp. | reverse complement strand
CACAGTATTTTGAAGCCCGGTTCGTCAAGTACTCTGAACGCGATGCTTTAGCAATAATAAGGGACATAACAGAAGTTACGCGAATAAAAGGGCAAACAAAGGCCGACAAAGAACTTTATGAAAGCATTATTAACAGCGTAAATGTTAGCATTACGGTACTTGATGACAAAAACAGGTATGTACTCGTTAATAACGCCGCCCTGAAAGATGACGATCTAAGGAAATGGATTATCGGCAAAGATGATTCTGATTATATAAGGATGAAGGGGAAGTACCCGGAAATCGCAGAAGCGAGAATGAAAATGTACTCTCTGGCCGATGAACTAAAGGAGCCCGTAGAGTGGATTGAAGAGGTGCCCGACAGCAAATCGAACAAGCGGTTTTTCGCAAGAACGCTAAGGCCGTTCGGTTCAGGAAATAAAGACTATAAAATAGGATACGGAGTTGATATTACTGCGTTAAAGGTTGTACAGGACGAGCTTCTGCGCAGGGAGCATTTGCTTT
>DALYUO010000008.1:4308-10200 GCA_031981225.1 Pararcticibacter sp. | reverse complement strand
ATTGGTTATTGGGTGTATTATCCCAGTATTGGAAAACATGAATGGAGCGATGGGGTATTTGATATACTCGGACTAGAGCGGAATTATGTGCCGCCCTCACTAGAGGCTTATTACGCCTTTATTCATCCCGACGACAGAGATGTTGTGAAGCAAAACAAGAAGCTTTCAACAGAAAGCGATACTTCCCTTTCAGCGGAGTTCCGGATCATTACAAAAGGAGGAGAAGTGAAGTATATCAAGGAACAGTCTTCATCCAGACATTCTGATACGGAAAAGTATGTATTTGGCGTGATACAAGATATAACTGAAATTAAACAGCATATTGATGAGAAAGAGCGGTTGATAAAGGAAATCAATCATAAGTATAACGACCTCATGCAATTCAATTATATCATTTCTCATAACCTTCGTTCGCCCGTAGCAAACATACTTGGAATGTCATCACTTTTCGAGATGGATCTCAGCGATGAGGAAAGATCTCAGATCTATGAATACATTTTAGAGTCGGCAAAGTCTATTGACAGTGTGATCAAGGACCTGAACCATATTCTTTCATTTAAGTCTGACCTGAATGAAATGAAAGAGCGCTTCAGGTTATCAGAGATTGTAAAAATGGTATGTTCTAATCTTAATAAACAGATTAAAGAATCGGATGCTGCTATCTTTGTTGATATTGCCGAGGACTCCGACATCATTTTTAGTATTAGAAGCTATATACAAAGTATTGTTTATAACCTCATATCCAACTCCATAAAATATAAGGAGGCCGCACGGATCCCCGAAATAATTATTACGGCGAGAAAAGAGAACGGCAAAATGCTGATTAAGGTAGCTGATAATGGGATAGGTATAGATATGGACCTGCATAAGAATGAGCTTTTTGGTCTTTACAAACGGTTTACCGATCAAAAAGAAGGAAGAGGATTGGGTTTGCACATGACGAAAGTGCAGGTCGACTCTCTCGGCGGCACAATCAGTGCGGAGAGTACTCCCGGCAGGGGAACAACATTTACCGTGTCATTCGGGCTGTAGGCTGTGCATTATTTTTATCTTTGCAGTCAAATTTCAATAGTCTCTTTAGAGCTGCCTACTTAATGTTTATAAAAATTAGTAAGAGGCTAATATGGAGTTAAGGGCAAAATAACTTTAGTGTGCTTTTGTAGAACAAGCACTTTGAACGGTTTGCGCTTAAACTTACGACTTAACAACGGTGGCTATTAATCACCAAGAAGTATTTTAATGGACAGAAAAACACTCTGGAATATAGCTAAGATAGCCTTCAAGTTAGGATTTACGATCCTATTGGTTTATCTGGTTTTTAGAAAAATAGACTTTCAGCAGGTCAAATCTATATTTTTGAAAAGCGATCCATGGTACATTCTTGCAGCTTTACTCACCTATTTCTTTTCTCAGGTTATTTCGTCATGGCGTTTGTTAAGCTTCTTAAGAAGCATCGGACTCCCGCTAAAGTTTAGCTTTAACTTCAGGCTGTACCTTTTAGGCATGTTCTATAATGTGTTTCTTCCTGGAGGGGTAGGGGGCGATGGCTATAAGATATACCTGTTACGGAAGAAGTTTCAAAAACCAACAAGGAAGATATTCTTCTCCCTGTTTTTCGACAGGTTAAGCGGTCTCTGGGCTATCGCGACCTTAAGTGTTGCCCTGATAATACTGATTCCGCGGATTGATATACCAAGGGCCTGGCCTTTGGCTGCCCTTATCGCAGGTTCGGCGGTTTATTATTTTATCGTGCGACGATTTTTCGCCGATTATATGAGGTATTTTGCAGAAGCCCATCTTAAGGCAGTGCTGGTGCAATCGCTGCAGCTGCTAAGTGTGGTTTTAATCCTTCTCTCCCAGGATTTCGACGGAAAGTTCTCACCCTACCTTTTTAGCTTTCTGGTGTCATCCCTGGCGACGATACTTCCTTTAAGCATCGGGGGCTTCGGAATCAGAGAATATGTGATGACGCACGCCTCGACAGTATTTGACATGAACCAGGCTTTGGCTGTTTATACCACCATTACGTTCTATATTTTGTCGACAATAGCTGCCCTGCCAGGAATCTGGTTTGTGTACCGGTCGAAAGAATTTGATCCAATGCCGGATGAAAAAGAAGCAAGCGCTGTTGAGAATGATGTAGATGATGTTATTGAATCACACCACACTACTCCCTAAAACCGACCGGCATGCCGCTTCAGCACAAGTACTGGAATAGTATCTGTTCTGACGCTTTTAAAGGATCAAAATCTTTTCTAAATTTCATATGGGAAACTGTTCTTCAATGGAAGATGAGAGCCCGATAAACTTGTTTTATATGCAGCTTTATGTAAACTTGCATATAAAATAAGTTTATCTTAGTTTATTGATTACTTCTTTCTCTGGCAGATATTTTGTCTTTGATATAAAGTCGTTTCAACAAGTCTGAGATAAATACAGGCTATAATTCTTTAAATATGAAAATTCTCATAACAGGAGCAAGCAGTGGAGTAGGATTTGAAGCTGTGCTCGATTTAATTCTTAACAGTGAACATGAGGTGATCGCTCTTGCCCGGTCGGATGATAAGCTGAGAAGGTTATTTGAGATAGCGAAGGGACTAAATCCCGACTGTAAACTCTTTCCGGCTAAGTTTGATATTGTACATGATGATTATACCTCGCTTGTTTCCTTTGTAAAAGAAAGGACAGGCTCGCTGGATATTTTGATTAACAATGCCGGTCAGTTAATAAATAAGTCATTTGAACAATTGAATCAACTGGATTTTGCGCAGATGCTGCAGAGTAACCTTCTTGGTCATGTTAAAATGATCCAGCACATGTTGCCTTTGCTGAATGCGAATGCCCATGTTGTGAATATTGGAAGTATGGGAGGATTTAGTGGCAGCGTGAAATTCCCAGGCCTGGCGGCCTACTCTGCCAGTAAGGCTGCCTTGCACACACTCACAGAATGCCTTGCAGTTGAGTACACCGATCGCAACGTTCATTTTAACTGCCTGGCGCTCGGCTCGGCACAAACAGAAATGCTGGAAGATGCGTTTCCTGGCTATCAATCGCCTGTAATGGCTTTTGAAATGGGAAAGTATATAGCTGATTTCGCCTTAACAGGACATAAGTTTTTTAACGGGAAGGTGTTGCCCGTAGCAGTAACCACACCGTAATTTCAAAACATTGAAGCCCGGTTTACGGGGCTTCAATGTTTTGAAATAGCTATTGGCGGTTGGCTTTTAGCTTTTAGCTATCAGCGATCAGCAATCAGCAAATTGTTACTTTTAAAGCTTTACCATTTTTTAGCATTAGCCTTTCAAGGCTTTAACCTTTCTGCTTTAATCTTTCTGCTTTCAAGGCTTTCAACTTTGAACCTTCAACCTTCCTCCCTCTCTACATTTGCTTAAGTTCGGTTACGAGTTTAGTGATCACACTTTTGGCGTCTCCGAACAGCATAGAGGTTTTTGGATTGTAGAAAAGCAGGTTATCAATACCAGCGTATCCGGCGTTCATCGATCGTTTATTAATAATGATATTTCGTGCGTTCTCTGCTTCAAGGATCGGCATGCCGTAAATTGGTGAAGAAGGATCTGTCTTTGCAGCAGGATTTACCACATCATTTGCTCCTACCACAAATACAACGTCGGTGTTAGGGAATTCGGGGTTAATATCATCCATTTCACTAAGCTTGTCGTAGTCGACATTAGCTTCAGCGAGAAGCACGTTCATGTGCCCGGGCATTCTTCCGGCTACCGGATGGATGGCATACTTCACTTCCACGCCATGATCCTCCAGTATAGTCTGCAGTTCGTGTATGGCATGCTGTGCCTGGGCGACAGCCAGTCCGTAACCCGGAATAATCGTTACCTTTCGCGAGTAGTTCATTAACGCAGCCGTATCTGCCACAGAAATATCTTTTACATTGCCCTTTGCAGTAGCTGTAGAAGCGGATGCGTGAGTTCCAAATGCTCCGAAGATAACCTGCATGATAGGGCGGTTCATTGCCTTACACATCACAATGGTGAGCAATGTTCCGGCTGATCCGACCAGGATACCTCCGGTTAACATAACATGGTTATCGTAAAGAAAGCCTCCGAAGGCAGCAGCAACCCCGGTGAAAGAGTTAAGCAGTGAGATAACAACCGGCATGTCGGCGCCCCCGATGGGCAGTACAAGAAGTACTCCATATAGCAGCGCTAAAGCAAGCAGTGTATAAATAGCAGCTACATGCCCGGTAAAAAACAACTGTATGCTGATACCGACAACAAAAGCAAGTATCACCAGATTAATATAGTTATACCGGGGTAACCGTACCGGTTTTTCAAGCGTGCCGTTTAGCTTCAGAAAAGCAATGATACTACCGGCAAAAGAAACGCTCCCGATGACCAATCCGGATATGATGCAAATCAATGTTCCCGTCGAGACGCTGCTGGCTCCCGCATAGATGCCCTCAGCGGGATGTGCCGGATAAAGATGATGAAACTCTATGAGTGATATAAGCGCTGCGCAGGCCCCGCCCATTCCGTTAAACATGGATACTAATTCCGGAATCTTAGTCATTTGAACGCGCTTCGCAGTCAGCCAGCCAATAGCGGTACCTGTTAAGATAGCCAGAAATATAAGGATATAAATTATAGAGCTTACTTCGCCTTCGTGAAGAAAAATAGTTCCGGCAATAGCCGCTGTCATTCCCGCTGCACTGATAAGATTCCCTTTTCGCGCTGATTTCGGGTTCCCCATCATTTTTAATCCCACAATAAAAAGAACCGATGCGATGATGTAAATAGCCGATAATATGTTATGCTGCATAGTTTATAATAGTAAGTACAAATTGTGAAAAGCAGATTAAATGATCTGCAGGTTTAAATCCTCTCCGGTTCCTTTCAGCCCGGAGAATGTATTGGCAATTGTGATCGTTTATTTCTTTTTGAACATTTCAAGCATGCGGTCCGTAACAACGAAACCTCCCACAACGTTGAGCGTCCCTAGCAAAACAGCAAAGAAGCCTAGCGTTAATGATATATAATCGTCAGGGGAAGTATTGAGCATTACGAAAATGGCGCCTACAATTACTACTCCATGTATAGCATTAGCGCCGCTCATTAAAGGAGTATGTAAAACCGTGGGGACTCCTCCTATTACCTCGATTCCTACAAAAATGCTTAGAATTACGAAATAGATCATTTGCTCATTCTCCCCGAGCAGGGTAAAAAAACTCTGTATTTGTTCCATGTTTATATTAGTAGTTTTATAATTTTCTGGTGTAATATTGGCTTAAAGGGGGGGAGGGTGGATCTCTGCATAAGGTTTGGTCTGGCTTTAGTTAATCCGCTCGCTTTCTGTGTCACGTGTGAGGTTTTTTAAACCGGCACCGGTGGCAAGAATTACCCGGTTTCTTTTAGTCCAGGTTCTTGATGGAACGACTGTTCTCACTGCGAAATTGAATTTATATAGTGCTAATTAACATTATTTGATCCGTATTTCAAAACAACGGATGACTCTTATTAAAATATTTTTCCCTTAATCTGCCTCCTTCTGCTTTTCTAAAGTCGCCTCAATTGTAACAATTTCCTTTCAGTAAGCAGAAATGCCGGAGCAACGATGCAACCATCGTTGTATTCTGTCGTCTATAATACAAAGACACACAATATGAAAGCAATATTTACACTCGTGCTCCCTTTAATGCTGGTATTAACGGCATGCGAGCAAAATGAATATCAGGTGCCTAACCGGACAGTCATTGTAGACATCGATCCCATTAGCTGGGAGGGGAATGCCTCTCAAACATTCTATTCAACAAGTATAGACCTTCCTGAATTAGATGGTTATCTGCATGAGCGGGGAGGAATACTCGTTTATCTTTCATTTGACGGGAGATCATACGAACAGATACCGGAGACCTATCTC
>DALYUO010000008.1:0-4298 GCA_031981225.1 Pararcticibacter sp. | reverse complement strand
TTGGTCAGTCAATCAGCTATGAAGCGGCTCGCGGGGGGATTACGATTAGGATTGAAAGTACAGATGGTGTCACAAAGATCAGGCGTCCTTCTTTCATAACAGCAAAGATTGTACTGATAGAATCAGATTATTAAATTGCAATACGGTTAAGGCATAAAAGCAGAGGCCGCGTCGTAAAGATGCGGCCTCTGCTTTTATAATAAATGGTGTTTACTAAACGCCTAGTTTTTTCATTACATCTATGCTCACACCGGTGGTAGAATAACCTCCGTCATGGAACAGATTCTGCATGGTTACCATCCTGGTGAGGTCGGAGAATAATGTGATGCAATAGTCGGCACACGATTCTGCATCGGCATTACCCAAAGGTGCTATCGCATTAGCATATTCGAAAAAGTCGCCAAAGCCCTTGATGCCGGTACCGGCTGTGGTTTTGGTAGGCGATTGAGATACTGTATTGATACGAACCTTTTTCTCAAGTCCATAGTGATATCCAAAGCTACGTGCGATTGATTCGAGCATAGCCTTAATGTCGGCCATATCTGTATAAAAAGGATAAGTGCGCTGAGCGGCCATGTAGGTTAAAGCCACAACGCTTCCCCATTCGCTGATGGCATCCATCTTTTTAGCTACGCTTAACATTTTATGAAAAGACAAAGCTGATATATCAATGCCCTTCATGAAAAACTCATGATTCGCTTCTGTATAGGGAATGCTCTTACGCATGTTAATGCTCATACCAATGGAATGAAGCACAAAGTCGATCTTACCCCCCAATATCTCCTGAGATTCTGTAAAGAGATTGGTTAAATCGTCAATGCTTGTTGCGTCAGCCGGAATGATTTTAGAATTTGTTTTTTCTGCCAGGGCATCCATTTCACCCATACGCATAGCAACCGGTGCATTCGTTAAAACAAATGTTGCACCTTCTTCATGTGCTTTTTCGGCCACTTTCCAGGCAATTGAGTTCTCATTTAATGCGCCTGTAATAATGCCGCGTTTACCTTTTAATAAATTATAAGCCATGTAGTAATAATTTGGCGACTAAAATAAGGAAAGTTTCTTGAATTGGCGCTTAGAAATAGGAGAGCCATTTAGTTGAAATTACTATATGCTTGATTATCAACTATACACAGAGCTCAATATCCCGTTTCCAGTAGTTCGCGTGCATGCTGAAGGGCAAACTCCCCCGGATTTTCACCGCTTAGCATTTTAGCAATCTCCGTAATCCGTTCTTCTTTACTTAATAAATTAATATTGGTGTGTGTCTTGTCCTGTCTCTCATCTTTATAAACGCAGTAGTGTGCATCGCCCTTACTGGCTATCTGAGGCAGGTGCGTGATAGCAATAACCTGCATTCCATCGGCTAACTTTTCGAGGATGCGGCCAACTTTCAGAGCAACTTCCCCGGATATTCCGGTGTCTATTTCGTCAAAGATAATCGTTGGAAGAGCTGTATGCCGGGATATAAGCGATTTTATGCTTAGCATCAACCGCGAAAGCTCTCCTCCGGAAGCTACCTTATTTACCGGTGCAGGCTCCTGTCCTTTATTAGCTGAGAAGAGGAATTGTACCTTGTTTCTGCCCGTATAGTTTAACATGTCTTCATCCAGAAGGATGTTTTCAATTTTCAAAACCGCATGTGGCATTCCTACCTCGGTAAGCATCTCTTTGATCCGATCCTCGATAGACGGGATCACCTCATTGCGGCTGGCCGATAAGGTATCCGACAATCCTATTAATTCGGCTTTGAGTTTAGAACAGCCGGCCTTCAGCTTTTCAATCTCATCGTCCGCAAAAGAGATGGAATAGAGTTTATCAGAAAGCCTTGCTTTGATATCGGTTAATTCCTGTACGGTAGTTACCCGGTGTTTCTTCTGTAGATTGTAGATAACAGCAAGTCGCTCACTTATTTCAGAAGATCGCTCTTCATTAATATGTGTCTTCTGCTCCAGGGTTTCTATTTCTGCCGCAATGTCTTTAATTTCTATCATCGTGCTTTCCAGTCGCTGGCTAAGCTCCCTAACAGAAGGGAAAAACCTTTCAATATGCTGCAATTGAGAGAGCGACTCTTTTAACTGGACAACAACAGCCTGCTCATTGTCGTTTAACAGATAAGTAGCCGCAATCAGGTTCCTCTTTATCTCTTCGGCATGGCTCAGAGCGGTAAGCTCCTGTTCAAGAATTTCCTGCTCGTCGTTATGAAGAGAGGCCTGATCAAGTTCATTAAACTGAAACTGATAATAATCGAGATCGGCTTTTGCCTGCCGGCTTTCTTCTTCGAGTTCTTTTAACCTCGCTGTGTCTTTCTTATAGGCCAGGTAATTTTCCTGATAAGCCGTTAACAATGTGCCGTTGGCCGCAAGCGAATCTACTACCAGGAGCTGAAACTTTTCGTCGTTAATTTCCAGTGTTGCATGTTGCGAATGAATATCAATAAGTAATTCTCCTAATTCACGCAGCACTGTAAGGTTAACAGGCGTATCATTTATAAAGGCCCTTGATTTGCCGTCAGCAGAAATTTCCCGTCGCAATACAGTTTCTTCATCGTAATCCAGTTCTTTCTCCACGAAGAAAGAACTCAGGTTATATCCTGAAACGGCAAAGATTCCTTCGATCACACACTTCTTTTGCTGATTGTAGAAATATCTGCTTTCTGCCCGTTGTCCCAGAAGCAGCGACAATGCGCCCAGAATAATCGACTTTCCGGCCCCGGTCTCGCCGGTTAGTATGTTCAGTTTATGAGAAAAGGATATATCCAAATCCTCAATAAGGGCGTAATTGCGAATAATTAAACGGCTCAGCATCTCTTAATTCTGCTTATTTCTTTATTTGATAAACGAAGTTTTACAGCTTCTCTCAATTTTTCCTTAATAGATCGTATTTTGTAATATTCGAAGGATCTACGGCACTTAATATGTTATAAGCGGCCATGCGGTCCCTGGGAGCAGCCTGACTTATAATGTTGACGAGCTCGTCTGCTTTAGCGGTGAAAAAAACCTGGTTAAGCATCGATCCCTGCCGTTGTCTGTCAATTTTCTGCAGCTGGGGGAGTACATCAATTATCTGTTTGCGGCCCTTAGCCTGGTTTTCCGACATTGCGGTGATAATCGTACAGCGCCTGCCGGAGAGGTGTGTACGCCTTATTTGTGAAGTTTTCGATCAGCCAGTAACGGTTCCGGAGAGCCTCAAATGCCTTCCATCCTGTAAAGGCAGTGTTTTGTGCATTGTTTACCACGGTCTGCGCCTTGGTATAATACGGACTTCCTGAGAACTTCGAAAATGTATCGTAGTCAAGCCCTGTTATAATGTAAGCGTAATAAGCCAGTAACGACGTAAGGTTACTATTAAAAACCTGGTCGGAATAATCAAGCGGCTGCCCTTCGGTATAGCTGAAGTTGAACTCCTTGTCGCTAAGATTCAGAATCGTCGAATTGTAACTGGTGCCATAAACGGGCCTGCTGGATAAAATCTGGGCTTCGGCTTTGAAATTGGCAGATCCATCCCATTCTATGATATTAATAACAAAACTACAGTCAATCCTTTCCTGATTTTGCAGTATATCAGCCGACCATTTCCGGCCGTTCAGAAAGTCGCGAATGGCTCCCTCAAGAACTCCAAGAACCCTTTTGTTGGTATTCTGCACCTGCGGAGATAATATCTGTACTCTTGCATTTAAATCCTGCGCTGAGACAGCCGTCACCGAAAGAAGTAACAGAATGAACGCTGCAAATTTCTGCATTATATTAGTCCCGTTATCTTTTTGCATATATCTATAGCTACATCCTCTTTTGTTTTCAGCGGAAATCTTTCTGTATGGAGATTCCTGTCAATGATGGTTATTTTATTTGTATCGCCTTTAAATCCGGCGCCTTCATCATTTAATGAATTAAGAACAATAAAATCGAGATTTTTCTTTTCAAGTTTTTTTATTGCGTTCGTCTCCTCATTTTGAGTTTCAAGCGCGAAGCCTATCAGAATTTGTCCGGGCTGTTTCATTTGTCCCGCCCGGGCAAGAATATCGGTTGTCTTCACAAGCTCCATTCCGAATTCCGTTGAATCTTTTTTGATCTTTTCGGTCGCGACGTGCTTTGGTTTATAATCAGCAACTGCGGCGCTCATTACCGCAATATTGCTTTCCGGAAAATGTTTCTCCACCGCTTCAGCCATCTCATCAGATGATATAACATTAATCCTGCGGATACGTTTTTCTTTGAGTTCCAGAGCCGAAGGACCACTGACAAGTGTTACGTCGGCGCCTTGTTTCGCGAGCTCTTCTGCAATCGCAAAGCCCATTT
>DALYUO010000007.1:58422-59250 GCA_031981225.1 Pararcticibacter sp. | reverse complement strand
AAACTCAAAAATCTTTTTTATGCCATATTTATTCACATCAGAATCGGTTTCTGAAGGACATCCTGACAAGGTCGCAGATCAGATTTCCGATGCCTTAATTGATAATTTCCTCGCATGGGACCCTGATTCGAAGGTGGCATGCGAGACGCTTGTAACTACCGGACAGGTTGTTCTGGCGGGTGAAGTAAAATCAAATACGTATCTCGATGTACAAAAGATCACCAGAGATGTAATACGCAAGATCGGCTATACGAAATCGGAGTATATGTTTGAAGCAAACTCCTGCGGTATCCTTTCGGCCATCCACGAACAATCTTCTGATATCAACCAGGGAGTTGACCGCAAGGAAAAACAGGAACAAGGTGCTGGCGATCAGGGAATGATGTTTGGCTATGCAACAGACGAAACAAGCAATTACATGCCCCTTGCTTTAGACCTTGCGCATAAAATACTTATAGAATTGGCTGCACTCAGGCGCGAAAACAAGGAGATCCCATACCTGCGCCCGGACGCAAAATCGCAGGTTACCATCGAGTACAGCGACGACCATCAGCCTATACGGATAGATGCCATCGTGGTATCGACTCAACATGATGATTTTGCTTCTGAAGAAGAAATGCAGGATAAAATCCGCGAGGACATTATTCAGATTTTAATTCCGAGGGTAAAAGCCAGCATTTCTCCTGAACTGCAGAGCTTGTTTACCGATAGCATCAAGTATCACATTAACCCTACCGGGAAGTTCGTAATCGGAGGCCCCCATGGAGATACCGGACTTACAGGAAGGAAAATTATCGTTGATACTTACGGAGGTAAAGGAGCTCATGG
>DALYUO010000007.1:57668-58412 GCA_031981225.1 Pararcticibacter sp. | reverse complement strand
GCGGGGGTGCGTTCTCAGGTAAAGATCCTTCTAAAGTAGATCGCTCGGCGGCTTACGCAACACGTCACATTGCTAAGAACCTTGTTGCAGCAGGAATATGCAGTGAGATACTCGTGCAGGTGTCGTATGCCATTGGGGTAAAAGACCCAATGGGAATTTACGTAAACACCTACGGCACTTCTAAAGTTAGTCTTTCTGACGGTGAAATTGCCAGCAAGATCACCGAAATCTTCGACATGACCCCATACGGGATAGAAACACGCTTGAAACTACGCAACCCTATCTATTCTGAAACTGCAGCATACGGACATATGGGCCGCGATCCGGAAGTAGTTACTAAAGAATTTGTGGGAGCAGGAGGTGAAAAGAAGCAGATCGAAGTTGAGTTGTTTACATGGGAAAAACTTGATTATGTAAACAAGGTGAAAGCAGCCTTTGGAATTTAATATCAGTAACAGAGCATACAAGCCTTCCGCATCATAAGCAGAAGGCTTTTTTTTATTCTGCCTGTGACGCTTCATGCATTACAGGTAAAAATTATTCCGATTTGAAATTATGCTGAATGAAGAAGTTAATCCCTGGAAAACATTGTCAAACAGGGAAGTCTATGAGAATCCCTGGATAAAAGTAACAGAATTCGATGTAATCAACCCATCAGGAGGGCAGGGCATCTATGGAAAGGTTCACTTTAAGAATTATGCTATTGGGATAGTCGCGCTCGATGATCAGCTAAACATATGGCTC
>DALYUO010000007.1:50229-57567 GCA_031981225.1 Pararcticibacter sp. | reverse complement strand
AACCAATACAGCTGGGAAATCCCGGAGGGTGGTGGTCCCCTGGGTATTGATCCGCTCGAATCTGCTAAAAGGGAATTACTGGAAGAGACAGGACTTGTTGCTAAAAACTGGACAGAGATTCAGCAAATGCACCTTTCTAATTCTGTGAGCGACGAGTTCGGAATGATTTATCTCGCTCGCAACCTTGAGCAGTTTGAGTCAGAGCCAGAAGAAACGGAACAGCTTCAAATAAAGAAGATGTCTCTGGAAGAAGCCTTCCAGATGGTCATTTCAGGGAAGATCACCGACTCAATAAGCGTTGCAGCCATCTTAAGGGTAAAACTGCTTGTCATAGAGGGAAAGCTATAAAACATCATCGGCCGCGGTTTTATCCATACTGATAAAATTTGTAATTTGGCCGCCCGGTATGCTTAAAAGAAACTGTCTTGTAAAGGATGCCGGATTTCACTAACACTCAATGAACAAGTTATTTGGTTATATTTTTTCTCCGCTTCATTATCTCGCCTTTGGACTTTTTCTGGTTATCTTTCATCCCATCCAATGGCTGAGTTTGAAACTGGGAGGATACAGTGCCCATAAAAGGTCGGTAGATATTCTGAATTTCTTTCTGGTTAGTACCTATTACCTTATGGGGTCCCGGATGAGGTTCACGAATAAGGTTGGCCTCCCTGTCGGCCGGTCCATTATTTTTATAGCCAATCATCAAAGCATGTACGACATTTCGCCGATGATCTGGCATTTGCGGGCTCACCATCCGAAATTTATATCGAAAATTGAGCTAACGCGTGGAATTCCAAGTGTATCCTTTAACTTAAAACATGGCGGTGCCGCCAATATTGACCGTAGCGATCCGAAACAATCAATAGCTGAGATCCTGAAACTGGCAAAACGTATGCGCGAGAATAACTGGTCGGCAGCGATATTTCCGGAAGGTACCCGCTCAAAAGACGGGAAGATGAAGCCGTTTGCGGCGGGTGGGGTAATAACTTTGTTAAAGAAAGTTCCCGACGCCCTGGTGGTGCCGGTAGCTATTAAAGGTTCATGGAAACTAACACGATTTGGCGTTTTTCCTTTGAGCTTTGGTGAGAAGATGAGCTGGACAGTACTTCAACCGATCGAACCGGCTGGAAAAACGCCTGAAGAGGTGATAAACGAAGCTGAAAGAGCCATTAAAGTGGCGATCGGCGATTAAAACCCCAATTGTTGGATCTCGACATCAATGATCGTTATCAATCGTCAATTATTTCATTGTAAATGTCCATTGTCCCCTGTCAATTGTCCATTGTCCATTGCTAAATGTTCCTGTCTTCTATTTTCTTAAAGAAATTATCGCGGTAAGTATCTCCAATGGGAATAACTTTATCTCCTATTTGTATTCGTCCTCTTTCTATACTTTCAATCTTATCAATCGAAACAATAAAGGATTTGTGCACACGGGCAAACCGCTGGTTAGGCAATACTTCCTCCAGCTTTTTCATGTGCTGTAATGTTATTATTCTTTCGACGGCGGTGAAAATAGAAACATAGTCCTTCAGTCCTTCTATGTACAGGATATCATTAATATAGATCTTCTGGATACGATGCTCAGTCTTAACAAAGATAAAATCGGGTGCCGATGCTGCCACAGGCCGCTCTATCGTCACTGCAGGAGTACTCTGACTTTGCTGGTTCTGGACTTTTAAAACAGCCTTATAGAAGCGATCAAAGGCGATAGGTTTTAAGAGGTAATCTGATACATCAAGCTCATAGCCATCTAATGCATATTGAGAATAGGCGGTGGTGAGAATTACATTGCATTTCCCGTTAATGATCTTCAAAAACTGGATGCCTGTTAGCTCCGGCATTTGCACATCAAGAAAAACAAGATCGATCAAGTCATTCTGAACTATCGACAATGCCTCAAAAGCACTCGTAGTAGCTTTCACCAGCTCTAAGAAAGGCACTTTAGCAATATAATCCGTCAGAATATCGAGTGCTAAAGGCTCATCGTCAACAACAAGACAGCGTATCATATTATAAGTCCAAAACTAGTGTACAATGATATATTTCTCTACCTTCATTAATTTCCAACTCATATTTTCCGGGATAAAGTAAATCGAGCCTTCGTTTCACATTGTTAAGACCGATTCCACTAGCCTCGTCTTTGTTCTGAGCGCTCTTTTTATTTTTCACACTAAAGAACAATCTTCCTTTCATTACATCAATAGTAATTGCAATAGGATTTTCGGGATCAGAAGCGACGCCATGCTTAAAAGCATTCTCTACGAAGGCGATTAAGATCAGCGGAGCTATGCTTTGCTGCATATCGTCGCCCTTTATATCCATACTTACATAAGAATCGGCCTTGAAGCGTAACTTTTGCAATTCTATATAGTTTTCAAGGTATCTTATTTCCTTTGACAACTCCACCTTTACTTCGTTGCTCTCCTGAAGCATATATCGCATAATTTCAGATAATTTAAGGATGGCTTCCGGAGTTTTCTCCGAATGCTGGTAGGCAAGCGAATAAATGTTATTCAGAGAATTAAACAAAAAATGGGGGTTGATTTGTGATTTCAGAAACGCCAGTTCGGCGATGAGCTTTTCATTCTCCAGATTCTTACGCTCCTTCTCATTTACAAACCAGTCTACTGCAAATTTCGCGGCAGTACTGAGGAATACAAAAAACGTTCCTGTAAAAACCGTTCCCAGGTAATACTCCCAAAAAGTGATCACAATTTGATGTTGGGGCCCGCGCTTTAAAACAACGCTACTAAAAAAGCTTGCTAAAGTATATTTAATAAGGCCCGAGAATAGTATGAGGAATATAATACTTAATGCGCATCCGAGATACCTTCGGCTGTTTAGATATTTAGGTAAGATGTAGAGATAGTTGATATAGAAAATGGCTATATTTAATAAGCCAAAGTATACAAAAATAACAACAGCTTCTTCCAGCTTCCCTCCCCTGCTGCCGATACCTACAAACAGAAGGAGGATAGAAAGCCATATTATGGCGTGCAGAAAAACTGTCCTTGGTTTATTCATCAGCCTAAATTAATAAAACCGGTGAAATAAAGGGTAAATAAACAAATGAGAAGGTTTTACCTGCCGATGCAAGAAATTAAATGGCGACAGGGAAGCAGGTAAAAATAAAAGGCGTTAAGAAACACAAACAGGGTTATCTGCGTCCGTGCTCTTAACGCCCGGGATGTTCTATTTTGATTCTAATAGCTCAAAGCATTCTTTAGCTATTTCAAGTTCTTCGTTAGTTGGAATAACCATAACCTTCACCCTAGAGCCAGGAGTATTTACTTCCCTGAGCTCACCGGAACGTTCGCGGTTCTTATCCTTATCGATTTCAATGCCCAGGAAGTCCATGTTACTGCAAACAACTTCCCTTAGGTTCTTATCATTCTCACCTACACCGGCGGTAAAGATAATAGCATCCAAACCATTCAACGCAGATGCATAGGCGCCGATATACTTCTTAATGCGATAAGCATACATATCATATGCCAGACGCGCATTTTCATCACCCTCTTCTATTGCTTTAAGAATATCACGCATATCGCTGTAGCCAGTAAGTCCCAGCATACCGCTCCGCTTGTTAAAGAGAGCATCCACCTGTTCGATATCGTAGCCCAGCTGGGATACCAGGTAAAAAACTACAGATGCATCAATATTACCGCACCTTGTGCCCATAATTAAACCATCAAGCGGACCAAGCCCCATGCTGGTATCTATACATTGTCCGGCGTTTACAGCAGCCATACTACAGCCATTACCGAGATGGATCGTAATAATCTTTGCATCCGGCTTTTTGAGGTAGGAAAGCGCCTGAGCTGTTACATATTTATGACTTGTTCCGTGGAAACCATATACACGTACTCCATGGTCGGTATAAAATTTACCCGGAATAGCGTATCTGTAGGCTTTTGCAGGCATTGTTTGATGAAATGCAGTATCAAACACCACGATTTGGGTAGCGCTGGTAAAAATCTTCTGGGCCACCGTTATACCAACGTAATGAGCGGGATTATGCAAGGGAGCTAATGCAGCGAGTTTCTTTATCTCTTCCTTTACTTCAGGGGTAACGATAGTGGTGGTAGAAAAACTCTCGCCACCGTGAACGATCCGATGCCCTACAGCTTCGATCTCTGAGGGGTCCTGAATAACGCCGATTTCTGGTTCTGTGAGCAAGTGCCCTACTTCCTGCATACCGGCCTCGTGATCGGGCAATTCAAGGGTACGCTTTATCACCTTTTCTTCGCCATTTATATAGACCTTGTGCGTGATCGCTGAAATTTCAAGACCGATACGCTCCACCAACCCGCTGCATATTGGCGACTCGGAAGGCCATTTAAACAACTGGTACTTAATCGAACTGCTCCCGCAGTTTACTACAAAAATATTCATGCAAATAATATTTCTTTATCCTGTGTAAATAACAAAACCGTACAAGGGAGGCTGCCGTCCCTTGCCGGTTTCTAATTTGTTTTCTGTTAATTATTCTGGCTTTGAATAGCCGTGATGATAACCGTGTTGAATATATCATCTACTGTACATCCGCGGCTCAAGTCGTTCACGGGTTTATTTAACCCCTGTAACATAGGACCGATTGCGAGTGCGCCTGTTTCGCGCTGTACTGCTTTATAGGTATTGTTACCTGTATTAAGGTCAGGGAATATAAGCACGCTTGCTTGTCCCGCTACTTCTGAATTCGGCATTTTTTGTTTACCAACAACCGGATCTACAGCAGCATCATATTGGATAGGGCCTTCTACCTTTAGAGCAGGTCTCTTCTGCTGAACAATTTCGGTAGCTTTGCGAACTTTATCAACATCTGCACCTTCGCCTGAAGTTCCCGAAGAATATGTAAGCATAGCAATTCGTGGCTCGATGCCAAAACGGATGCTGCTTTCGGCCGATGAAATTGCAATTTCAGCAAGCTGTTCGGCTGTAGGATTCGGATTCACTGCACAATCGCCGAATACCGATACACGATCAGGCAGGCACATAAAGAATACAGAAGATACAACAGAAATCCCGGGCTTGGTCTTCACAAACTGCAGGGCGGGCCGTATCGTATGCTGTGTTGTATGAACTGCACCCGATACCATACCGTCAGCGTGTCCTTTATAGACCATCATCGTTCCAAAATAAGAAACATCTGTCATCAGGTCACGTGCCATCTCCATCGTTACGTTCTTATTTTTTCTGAGCTCGTAAAGTGTTTCTACATAATCATCGTAGAACTCTGATTGGGCAGGATTAATAATCCTTACTTTATTGAGATCAAGATCGAGACCCAAACGCTTCACAGCAGCAGCGATAGAAGAGGCGTCGCCAAGAATAGTCAGATTTACAATTTCCTGACTTATCAGCCGGGCTGCAGCCTTAAGGACGCGTTCATCGTCGCCTTCCGGCAACACAATATGTTTAATCTCACTCTTAGCCCACTTACCGAGTTGGTACTGGAACATATGAGGCGTGATTCCCTCTGGTGTAAAGGTTACGATTTTTTGATCAAGCGCCTGCACATCCACATATTTGTCGAATGTATCAATTGCCAGCTGAATCTTCTTGGTGTTGTCGGTAGTGATCCTCGACTTAATAGAAGCGATTTCAGCGATAGTCTGAAAGGTGCCTGTCTTAACCGAAATAATTGGAACAACTGTTTGCGAACCTTCGATCAGACGGATAATCGGCTCTTCAGGAATCGATCCTGCAGAAAGCACAATACCTGCAACTTTCGGGTAGTTTGTAGAAATATTTGCCTGTAATGATCCTATAATGATATCTCCGCGATCACCAGGTGTAACAATAAGGACATTATCTTTAATGTGTCTCAGGAAATTCGGAACGTTCATGGCTCCGGTAACGAAATTATCAACCTGATTAGATAAATACTCTTCTCCAAATAAGAGATTTCCTCCCAGGTTCTCATAGATCTCCTTCATTGTCGGATTCAGAAGGCCCTTGTCTTCAGGAATAACGGCAAGAATCGCATTCTTAGGCAACTGCAGAGTTAGAAGTTCTTTTACATCTGCTGCCTGATCTTGCTTTACCTTATTTGCTACTATAGCAAGCACCTGCACCTCGCGCGCCTCAAAATTCCGCAACATAGTGAACACTGAATTCACTATCTGTGCGGTGGTCTTACCTTCACCCGATACAACTATGATTGCCGGAGCGCCCAGGTTTTTTGCAATCGAAACGTTTGCTTCAAATTCGAAAGCAGCCCCTTCTCCTACAAAATCACTCCCTTCTATTACCGTAAAATCATAGTTTTCTTCGAGCTTTTTAAACTTACTGATAATGGTATCCATCATTTGCCCCTGGCTTTCGCCTTCAAGCTGTCGCATTGCCTCCTGTCTCGTCAGGGCATACGTTTCGTCGTAATTAACAGGGAGTGAAAAATAGTCTACGATCGTCTGGATATGAACATCCTTTTTTTCTTTTGGATCGTAATTAATAATAGGCTTAAAATAACCCACTTTCCGGGTTTTACCCAAAAGCATATTTACAAGGCCCAGCGCCACAATAGATTTACCACTGTATGGCTCTGCTGTTGCAATAAAAATATTTTTGGTCATAATTCTTTTATTGAAATTCTGCACGAAGGTATGGCTTACTCTAAAAAAATATTATGACAGCCATCATATTATTCGATTAAAAATAAAATTTCCTATTATTACGGCTTTTTTTTACGAAAAACCTACAATTTAAACTCAGAAAGGCTCCTTTTATTACTATATCGAATCTTAGGGTTTAAACGTGCCTGCATTTTATTCCTTTTTCCGCTACCTCTCCAGTTCAGGATATACGCTCGTATTTTCAATTAAGGGTTGTACCACTAATTGCAACTAACAATATCGCTTCAAACATTTAATGTTTAACATCATATTTTAGCGTAAGAAACATCATTCCTCACGATTTATACACTCTCTACATTTGTCGGTATAGAATAAAAACAGAATACACAGTAAAAACGAGAAAGATGAAAACAGTAAAAACAATCGTAAATTCATTTAAACACTACCAGGTATTAAGCGTACTTGCCTTAGTAATCAGCATAGGCTTCAGTGCCCAGGCTCAGAGCTATAAAACAGTCGCAGGTTCTTCTCTTAAGGTTTTAGGAACATCCAATCTTCATGACTGGGAAATGGTTGCTCAAAATGTTCCGGCAGAAGCCCAACTTTCTTTCAAAGGAAGCGAAGTTCAGGATATTACAGCACTCAGCATTTCATTACCGGTAAAAAACCTGAAGGCAAAAGAGGATCTGATGAATAGCAGAGCCTATAAAGCGATGAAGGCCGACAAGTTCAATACCATCACTTTTAAGCTTGCTTCAGC
>DALYUO010000007.1:23826-50219 GCA_031981225.1 Pararcticibacter sp. | reverse complement strand
AAATAGCGCAATCAACAGCAAAAGCAACAGGCGCGTTGACTATTGCAGGTGTCACTAAACAGGTAACACTTCAGGGCAAAATCACCGAAAATGCCGATGGTTCAGCTACAATTACAGGGTCACGTAAAATCAAAATGAGCGAGTTCGGAATTACGCCTCCTTCATTTATGCTTGGCGCACTAAAAGTTGGCGACGAGGTAACTGTAGAATACACTTTAAAACTAAAAAAATAACACAAATAAGCAGTACACATTAAAAATTGAAACATGAAAACACGTTTAAAATCAAATCTATTTAAAGCAGCAGCGGTGTTGTTTATCGCCGGCACTCCTGCGCTTCTAAAAGCACAGCAGGTAACTGTAGGGGAAAGAATGCAAAATATGCGTGCTTATGACAAAAGCGGTATCAATGTATTTGAAGCACCAAAAGAAGCAACTTCATTCGACGGAATGAAATTCAATATCGGAGCAGGATTTACTCAGGGATACCAGGGCCTTAAGCATGAGAATGACAGAACTACCGGCGCGTCCTTGTATCGCATGAGCCCAGGCTTTAACAATGCAAGCGCCAACCTGATGTTTGATGCTCAACTGGCTGACGGGATTCGGTTAAACTTAACCTCTTACCTGTCATCACGCCGCCATAACGACACCTGGGTAAAAGCTGGTTACATCCAGTTTGACAAACTTCCGTTCAAGGGTCAGTTCTGGGACGATCTGATGAAAAACATCACTCTGAAGGTAGGTCACATGGAAATTAACTATGGTGATGCCCACTTCCGCAGAAGTGACGGTGGATCAACGATGTACAATCCATTCGCAGAAAACTATATCATGGACAGCTTTACGACAGAGATCGGTGCCGAAATATATGTAAGTGGAGGTAACGGCTTATTTGGGATGATCGGTGCAACTGGTGGAACAATCAGAGGTACTATTGACAGTACAAATAAACAAACTGCTGCTGCTCCTGCAGGAATCAGCAAAATGCCGTCTTTCTTAGGCAAAGTTGGATACGACAAACAGGTTGATGAAAACCTTCGCGTAAGATTAGCTGCCTCTGTATACCACAACAATGCGGTAGCTGCTGCCGGCAACACTCTATTTGGTGGCGACCGTACTGGTTCTAACTATTTCATGGTAATGGAAGCTAATACAGGAACATATTCTGACAACGCGTTATCTGGCCGCTTTGATCCAGGTTTTAAAAGAAAGATCACAACTGCACAGTTCAATGGATTCGTTAAATATTCGGGTCTGGAAGTGTTCGGAACCTATGAAGTAGCGAAAGGAAGAGCTTATGACGAAGCAACCAAGAGAGATGCAAATCAGTATGCTGTTGAAGGAATTTACCGCTTCGGTTCCAAAGAGAACCTCTTCGTTGGAGCACGCTACAATGCTGTTAAGGCAGACGTGGCTGCAACAGCAGACGTTGCTTCCGTACAAAATGACGTTAAAATCGATCGTACTACATTCGCAGCAGGTTGGTTCTTAACAAATAACATCCTGTTAAAGGGTGAATATGTAACGCAGAAATACAAAGACTTCAATGCAGCTGACATCCGCCACGGCGGTAAGTTTAATGGATATGTTATCCAGGCAGTTGTAGGATTCTAAAAAACTGTTTTCGTTTTTCAAAAAGTCAGGCAGGAGATTCCCTCCTGACTTTTTTAAGTTGTTAACAGATAATGATACGCTACCACAAATTTCTGTTGTCCTTCTTACTGCTGTTTCCGGCATTTAGTCTCTTAATTTCTTTCAGAGAGGCTGATCGCGAGCAGACGGCGGCCCGATGGGTTGTACTTAAAGGGGGATCCCTGCAAGTACAGGGTAGCACCAACATTAACACATTCAACTGTGCAATTACCGGATACAGTAGTCCCGATACCATTGTTGTTTACAAAAAACAGGGAAACGCAGCTGCTGTATCTCTTAATGGGGGTTTAAGTCTCGACGTAAAACTCTTCGATTGCCGCAATCCTGTGATGACGAGCGACCTCAGGAAAACACTTAAAGCAAAAGATTACCCTAAACTCAAGATCAGGTTTCTTTCATTGAATGAATTTCCTAAACTCGATTCGCAAACAGATAACGTAACAGGAGTAGTGGATATAGAGCTTGCCGGCGTGACACGTCGGTTTATTGTTAATTACAAATTCTTTCGCGATCAGCAGAAGATAATCCGGCTTATAGGTGAGCGGGATGTCCACTTCTCGGATTTCAATCTTACTCCTCCCCGTAAACTAGGGGGAATGATCAAGACAGACAATAAACTGAGAGTTCAGTTCGAGCTCGGAATGAAATCAATTTAGGTTTAAGGGTTGATCCTTGCAAGAACGATCCCGGCAACCACGGCCTGGACGAAACCATAAAAGAGCCAGCTCGAAACCATGGAGATTGTAATATCCATCGCACTAAAAGTGATCCACATTACAGGAAGAAGGGCCACGATTGCATATACTATTCCGAATTCAAGCCCCCTTAGGATAAAACCGCCTCTGAATAGGCCTTTAAACCTCTCCCAAAACCATGACAGCGCCATACTGATAATAAAGGCGTGCAGATAGAACATAATATCCCGGCTGCCATCCGAATTAAATAAAGGATTATTATAATCAATAAAGAGCTGGGGGAAAAACCGGATAGCGAGATATAAACCGCCGTAACTAATTACAAAAAGTATGACACCGGCTATCAACCCCGAAAAAAGAACCTTCTTCATCTATTCTGATATAAACACATTACACGCGCAATTCAGCCTAAATTCGTGCTTGTTGCGAATGTTAAAAATAATATAAATGAAGCAATAACTGCACATCTAAGCTAAAATATTTCGACTCTCCCAGACGCATTTCCTGCGCTGAAATACAATTAGTTATAAAAATGGTTTATTCTCTATATCAAGTCATTCGATGATCTATATCATTTTTATCAACAGAAATAAACCGCAATTTTATATCAGACAAATAGTTAAGTTATGAAAGCAGCCGTAATATCTTCATCTGTACGTAATGGAGTAACACTTCAGACACTATACCTTTCTTCGAGGAACTGGCTCTCTTATATAGAGTTTTTTGAAGATGAAATAAAGTTCTTCAAAAAGCTGTTGATGAAATATTTCCTGTCGGATGCCAATGACGATAACGTTAATAAGATCCATCTTATCAATACAGAGATCAAAAGACTTGAAAGGCAAAAAAATCAGGTATTAAATGATATCTTTTGCTATCAATCAAACCTGAAAGCCACTCTTGAAGATATGATGCAGCTCAGTGAGCAATATTTAACTGTACAGCACAATAAGATCCAGGAAGAAGTAAAAGGCCTGCAGCCTGTTCTCGACCAGATCAAACAAGAACTTTATATCATTACTGAACAACAACTAAAAGATAGAAAATCTGAGTAGTCTGATACATTCCTTTCCTAAATAAACCTCCAATTTTTGCTGCAAAACTCTACCTTTGCCACATCATGACACTCTTACAAAATATTTAAAAAAGGACCGTAACATTTACGCTTCCTATTAACCTAATTTCTGGCATTTTTCCTGATTGATTTATTCAACATAGCTTCATGCTGTTTAGAGATGAAAGGTAGATACACAATATAGTATGCGAAATAAAAAACAAGCAGCCCTCAGCTTTATATTCATCACATTGCTGGTTGACGTAATCGGAATGGGTATTATCATCCCGGTGTTACCTAAGCTCATTACAGAAATGATCCACAGCGACCTCAGCGTAGCTTCCGAATACGGAGGATGGATGATGTTCGCCTATTCTTTTATGCAGTTTATATTTGCCCCTGTACTGGGCAATTTGAGTGATAGATTTGGAAGGCGGCCGGTTTTATTGCTGTCTCTTCTAGGATTCGGGCTCGACTACCTTTTTCTTGCTTATGCGCCGTCTATAACCTGGCTGTTTGTCGGTCGTGTTGTCGCAGGAATAACAGGAGCAAGCTTCACAGCCGCCTCTGCATATATTGCGGATATTAGCACCCCCGAAAAAAGAGCACAGAACTTCGGACTTATCGGGGCGGCTTTTGGAATAGGCTTTATCATAGGGCCTGTTCTGGGTGGAGTCTTAGGCCAATTTGGTTCCCGAATACCATTTCTTGTTGCAGCGGCCTTAAGCCTGCTCAATTTTCTTTACGGTTTCTTCATTCTTCCGGAGTCGCTTCCAAGGGAGAACCGAAGACCTTTCGAATTGAAGAGAGCAAATCCGGTGGGTTCGCTTAAACAGCTGAGGCGCTTCCCTGCTATTGCAGGACTTATCATTTCGCTGATCCTGGTTTATATTGCGGCTCATTCTGTGCAAAGTACCTGGACCTACTACGTAATGGAAAAGTTCAAATGGAACGAAGCCTGGGTGGGATACTCCCTCGGATTTGTAGGCCTGCTAACTGCTATTGTACAGGCGGGACTCATCCGGATAATTTTGCCCAGAATAGGACAGGAAAAGGCGGTATACGTTGGTTTGCTGCTCTACAGCCTGGCCTTATTGTTATTCTCCGTTGCGAATAAGGATTGGATGATGTTTGCTTTTATGATCCCCTATACCCTGGGAGGCATCGCCGGCCCAGCTATACAAGGAATCATTTCAACACAGGTACCGTCAAATGAACAGGGCGAACTACAGGGAGGTTTAACTAGTTTAATGAGCGCGACGTCAATCATAGGACCACCTCTGATGACCACTACCTTTGCTTATTTTACAGGCGACGAGGCTCCATTTCAGTTTCCGGGAGCTCCATTCCTTCTCGGCGCAGTGCTTATGCTGATTAGTGCGCTTCTAAGTATCAGGCACTTTAAAAAAAGAAAAACTGCCCAGACTTAAAATCTCTCAGAGAGCAGGGATACCCCTGTTCTCTTTATACTCGTTTATAGTTTTAAAGATGGAATAAGGGAAATTATAAGGAAACTTACAAGCTCCTTTATCAAGGGGTTTCTTGTAAGTATCTGTCAGTGTATAAACCGAATCAACCACCTTAAAAGCATTATCATAATACTTTAACATATTTTCCATCGCGGCCCCGCGCGTACATCCATTATTCAGAAAGTTATTTATCCGCTGAAAAGCATAAAGATTTCCGGTAGAATCGTAATAGCTTTTATAGGCAATAAACCATTCGCTTGTTGCGCTGTACGGCAGTTCAGCAAGGTATACAACACGGTCCTTCCTGTCTTTGAGCAGGTTATAGGTTGTCTCAATATTTTGAGGGTACCTTTTATTTTCAACTCGGACAAGGTCTTTTTGTCCTTTCACTTTCACGAGGACGACTAAAGAACTATCAGAGATCTGCCTGTCGGTGTTGTATTTCTGTTCTTTTAACTGCTCTGTAAGATCACTGCCTGAAGCATTCTTCTTTGAATTTGTGCAGGCTAAAATACCGAGTGCCAGGGTAAGGCCTATTATATAAGATCCTTTCATTGTATTGGAATTTAAAGCGTTTAAATTACTCTTTTTTTTGATTTCAATGATGACATTACAGCGTTTAACGAAAAGGAGGCCGGCCAATCATCCAATAACTTTGCCGATTGCCTTATAATCTTTAACTTGCGTCCAATTAGAAAACACAACATAACTATTGACATTCCAGGATTTTAATTTCGACGAACAACTGCTTGAAGGAGTATTGAGTATGGGCTACCGTGAAGCTACTCCTATTCAGCAGCAGGCTATCCCTCTGATCCTTGAAGGCAAGGACTTGATTGCCTGTGCTCAAACAGGCACAGGAAAAACGGCCTCATATCTTCTCCCGGTTCTTAATAACATATCTAAAACCGAGAAGAAACATACGCATACCCTCATATTAGCACCTACGCGCGAGCTGGCTCAGCAGATTGACCAGCAAGTAGAAGGATTAGGATATTTCACCGGCATCAGCTCTGTTGCAGTATATGGAGGAGGAGACGGCATCGTCTACGCTCAGCAGCAACGGGCTATGAAAGAAGGAGTAGAGATTATTATCGCTACGCCAGGACGGCTTATCGCCCATCTTAACTCAGGAACAGTTAAAACTGAACATCTTAAATGTCTTATCTTAGATGAGGCTGACAGGATGCTTGATATGGGTTTTCTCGATGACATTATGCGGATTATCAGCTTCCTGCCAAAAAAACGACAGACTTTGCTGTTTTCTGCTACTATGCCCCCCAAGATCCGTACCCTGGCAAAATCGGTTCTGCATGATCCCGCACAAATAAACCTTGCGGTGTCACAGCCCGCTGCCGGAATAGACCAGCAGGTATATAAAGTACACGACGAACAGAAGATACCTTTGCTCCGCATTCTGCTACAGCAGAAAGAATATAAGAGTGTCATCATCTTTGCCTCAACCAAAGAAAAGGTAAAGGCATTGTATAAAGCCTTAAAAGAGACAAAAATACAAGTTAAGGCTTTTCATTCAGACCTTGAACAGGCAGAACGCGAAGAGATTATGCTTGCCTTCCGTAATCGTCAGTTACAGGTACTCATAGGTACCGATGTTATTTCAAGAGGTATCGATATCGAGGGAATCAGCCTGGTAGTTAATTTTGACGCACCGGCAGATGCTGAAGACTATATCCACCGCATTGGCCGCACCGCCCGGGCCGAAACTACCGGAACGGCTATTACTCTCGTAAACGAGCGTGATCAGCGGAAGCTGCTGAGTATCGAGGCGCTGATTGGAAGACCGGTACCAATTATGCAGCTACCTGCCGAAATAGGAGAACAGGCTGTGTTCAGGCCCGTAAAAGCAGGTGATTCAAAAAACAGAAGAAACTCTAGTCAGGGCCGGTTTAAAAACAAGAATAAAAAGCCTGGCAGCAACCGGCCTCATGGTGAAAAAAAGAAAGACGCCTAAAGTGTTATGAAAGATAATATAGGAATTGGATCAAGAGTACAGCATGAGAAATACGGAAAGGGCGTAGTGATTAACGTCCGCTCCGATGTTTATATCATCACGTTCATCGATAGCGGATACAAAGAGATCCCGGTTGGCGAATCATTTGAGGTACTCGATGAGATGGTTCCCGACACGGATATCGTCAGCGCCTATGAAGTGGAACAAACCCTTAAGAAGTTGTTGCAAAGATGGTCTGATATTTCAGAAACCGTGCCCCTGGGCGATAAATGGAAAAACGGAAAAATGATCCTTCAGCCTGCCAACAGCGGGCTGTCTTCAAAGGAAATCCCCATTGATCAGTTCTTCAACAAGATAGTGCTTGTAAGAGATCGGATCCGGGTAATGGAACAGCGTATTAACAGCAGCAATCTTGATAACGAAGAAAAGGTAAACCTGCAGCAATATATTACACGCATCTACGGCAGCCTTACCACATTCAACATTCTTTTTAAATATAAAGAAGACCAGTTTGTAGGAGAAAAGGGAGCGTAATCTTCCTGTTTGCCGCTCAATCAACAAAAAAACCCTCATAACGAAGGCTTTTCTAAGTGTAAGCATATGATGGACGCCCGAGGGCGGAGTATTGTTGCTAATTATGCACTGCAGCTTTATGGCATAGCTTTCTGCCAAAGATCAAATGAAGGCCGAGCGCAAGAAGAATTACCGGAAATATCAGATCATGAAAATGTACTCCGGGAATAATCCGATCTGCAAGGAATACTCCTCCTATGCCAATCATAAAATATGCTCCCGGACGGCGGAATTGATGGTTGATGCCACTTATGACGCCTATGATTATCAGAAGCATAGGCCAGCTTATGATCCAGCCAGGTATTTCAGCTGCAATACCTGTTGTTTTTGCAAGCATAAATACACCTAATAAAAGAAAAATAATGCCTGCTGTTGCTTTTCCCTGACGTGGAGCTTGTATATTGTTTTCGCTTTTCATACCCTTTGTTTTTTCTTCAAAAGTATACTCAGAACGCTCATCAGGCAATCAAAATTAGGCAGAGGGACTGAACATTCCGGCGAATTACAGAAAACAAACGGTCAACGTCTTAGAACTGCCTCTGCGCGCAAGTGGCTTTGTAACGGTTATTTAACAGAAATCCAATAACAATCTCGTGAGAACCGTTACTAACTGTATTAAGGGCGGAAGTAGTAAAATCGTATGAGTAGCTTAAGTTGAGGAAGTAGCCTATGTTAAAGCCAGCCATACCCGAAAAAGAATCCTTATTGCGATAACCCCCGCCGATCCAGAACTTATCAGAGAAAGCCAGCTTGCAGTTGAGATCAACAGAGACGGGTACTGATGTTACATATTTTGCCATTACCGAGGGCATCACTGCGATCTCCTCTCCAAGGAATATTTTGTATCCTGCAGTAGCAAAAAAATGCGGCTCCAATTTCCCTTCGTTAACACTAGCCTCATCGGAAAAACGCAATTTCTGAGAAAGAAGTTGCTGAGCAGAAACTCCGGCGAAGAATGTAGGCCCGTATAGCCATACCCCTGCGCCGAGATCGGGCGCGATCTGGCCTTCGTCGATATTACTCAGAGCAATATCCGTTTCAACATTGCCAGCATCTATTTTCGATCCATCAGTTTTGATTTGAGAAAAGCCAGCGGAAACGCCGACGGCCAGATTTATCTGAGCGGCAAGTCCAAGGTGATAGGCATAGCTGGCAGAAAAGTCGGTACGTGAAAAAGGCCCCGCCTTGTCATTTGCCACCTGTAATCCTACTCCGTGGTGTGGCTCTGCGGCCATATAGTTTTGTTTATAGCTTCTGTTTAAAGGATTGTTACCTTGTCCGCCAAACGAATTTGCATTGCCATATAGAAATTCCTTTCCCAAGGGTGCACTTATGGATATGAAGCTTGTTACAGGCGCTCCGTCAAGACCTTGCCATTGATTTCTGTGGCCTAATTTCAGATCTATGTAATTCTCTATGCCAGCCAACGCAGGATTAAGCAGAAAACCATTAAATATATATTGGGTATACTGCGGCTTTTGCTGCGCCTTTACACACAGACAGGTTATCAGAACAAGAAGAAGAATACTATATCTCTTCATTTAAATTAAACGATACACAAATCCTAAAGTCAACAACAGGTTTAAAAGAAAGACTAATATAGGTTTAAGCTTCAAGATTTCTGCAAAAAACTCAAATCATTTCAAATTTATGAAGGGTGCGTTCTTCACCAAATCTCCATATTGGCTTCACAACTTTGGTATATAAAAAGTAACGACTAGTTTATTTTGATTGGGCAAGGTAAAGGGGGTTGGCACGCACTGCCAGCCCCCTTCTTATATCAGGTGGTATAATCCAAAAGAAAATACCTTAATCTTGTCTTAAATATTATCCTTCTTCTTTGTATAAAACGGCGCGGTAGCAGCCAACAGAAGAAAGAGAACCACCAAAATAAACGGAGCAATGTTCTGATGCCCAGAATTTGACCCGGCAGTATTGCTTATATCACTGTCGGCGACATTCACTGCAAAAGAGTTAACAACACTAAGGCAAAGGAAAACAAGGGTGTAAAAAACTTTATTAACAACAGATTTCATCAGACGTATTTTTTGTTAGATACCCCAAAAATAAGAAATATGTTTCAACATTCACATACAGAAAAGGGCTGCCCTGTTCAAGCAGCCCTTTTTCTGATCAGCCAATTAAATGGCTAATCCCCAATTTATTCTTATTATTTACCGCAACAAATAAAACACATTATCCTGAAAGTACAATGAGTAATGAAAAAAAATTGTCACAAAACTGCTCTGTTATTTGAACAATGCCGCTAGATTCTGGCTATAAGCCTCACTTACCGGGACTTTGAAAGCATGAACTGTCACCTGGTGCCTTTCAACTTTGTCGATCTTAGAAGCCGAAACGAGGTAAGAGCGATGAACCCGGATAAATTTGCCGGGCGGCAGAAGCTGTGCTGCCTCACTAAAAGTACCTCTCGAAAGAATACTTTTATCCTTCAGCACAAAAGTCACATAATTTCCTGCAGCCTCAAGATACAGGATCTCATCAAACAGTACTTTCACCTGTTCGAACCCGGTTTTAACAAAAAGATGATCACTTACCTCTGATATGTTGCGGGCAGTATACAACTCATAAGCCTTATTACAGCCTTTTATAAACCGCGCAAGAGAGAAGGGCTTCAGGAGATAATCCACTGCATCCAACTCAAAACTCGTTACTGCATGCTCAGAATAAGCCGTAGTAAATATAAGAAGAGGCTTCTTACTCAAACTGCTAAAGAATTCAATTCCTGATATGTCGGGCATTTTTATATCGAGGAAAATAAGATCGACAGGCTCCCTCTGCAAATATTCCAGCGCTTTAAAAGCATCCGTAAAAGTCTCCCGCAGATCAAGAAAAGGAACTTTTGCCGCATGTGCCTTCACCACCTCTAATGCTACCGGCTCATCATCAATGGCTATTGCTTTCATATTAGCCAATATAATATAATTCTATACACAAGTTTAATCTAACTGAACCGTAAGGTGAACAAAAAATTCATGTACTGTTTCCCGAACTATCAATTCGTGCTTCTCTCTATACAGGAGCTTCAGTCGCTGGCGGACATTATTTAAACCAATCCCGCCCTTATTTCTTTCCGGATCATCGTCCGCCTTACGATGAATGCTGTTTGTTACATCGAAATACAGATTTTTCTCACGTAGCTGCAGACTAATGGTGATATACGAAGCCTCACGAAGGCTAATACCATGTTTAAAGGCGTTTTCAACAAAAGGAATCAGCAACATGGGCGCTACCTGCAACTGCTCAACCGGACGTTCTATTTCCGATCTGATAGTGATTCCCGATTCCTGATCATGATCGACCCGTAGCTTCTGCAAACTGATGTAGTTATTAAGATATTCTATCTCCCGGGCAAGTGGAATCTTTTCCTGCATATTTTCCTGCAGCATAAAACGCATCATTTCACCCAGCCGCTCCACACCTTCGCTGGTGCGTTCTGCCTTTTCCTGCAAAGCCGTTCCATAAATAGTGTTCAATGCATTAAAAAGGAAATGAGGATTGATCTGCGAACGCAGGAAGTCAAAATTTGCATTCGATTGTCCAAGCGCCGTTTTTAGCGTTGCTATTTCTTCCTGGTCCTGGCGTTGCCACCGGTAAACCATCCACGATAGAGGGGCGGTTATTACCAGCTGGAAGGAGGAATTAAACACAATCACCATCATCGCAACTGATGTCCTGCCTGTGGCCACGTTTACAATTAAAGCAAGCGGCAGCAGTGAAATCAGCACTACCAGCAGCACTCTCAAATAATAGCTTAACAAAGGCTTCTTTTTCTTTAAAGACTCTGGAATAAATGCGTAAAACGAATACCAGTACAGGCAAATTCCAAATGGAATAATAATAAGCCAGACGACAAGTGCCCCCTGGTCAGCATCGGCAATAAGCAGGAGGAACATGCTGATCATCCATAGAACAAAAGCGGCGATACCATTTCTGGTCACCATTCGGTACTTCGACTGTATGGTATCAGAATTAGTCAAAAGATACCAGCCCGCATATTTAATGACCGAATAGAATCCGAACATAAACAGCAGCCAGGCAGTATAAAAAAAACCGCTTATAAAAAAGGCATTATACGCTTCGTTCTCTGTTTTGTATTGAAGAAAGATATAGTTCTTCAGATAGGTGTCGGCTGTTGACAACACTAACCAGACGGCCACAAATGATAAAACAAGTAAGATCATATTCTTAACGAGTTCCTCTTTTTTCAAAAGTGCCGGAACAACATTAAAATTTAAGATCAAAAAGCCAAGGTAGAGAACTATATAGCTTGTCAGCTTTGGAAAAAAATAATATTGATTGTAGTTTAACTCAATATAGGTCTGTGTTACCTGAGCCCCGCCACTATTTAAAAACAGAGAACCGTCCCTTTTTACCGCTGTACCTATAAGATAGAACATCGAAAAAACAAATAGCGCTGTTGCTGTCCAGAACTCAATTTTCTTCAGGAGATCCTGTTTTTCTGTTAATTGTCTCATTATCTAAAATTCTAACCTGCTAATTCTAACGCTCAAATTTATCTTCACCTACATGCCGCCTCCACCAGAAACGTCATCGTTCTTAATTCCCCTTTTATTCTTCTTTAAAGCCTCCTTCAATTTTCCAAAGCGGTAATTTAAGCTAAAATTATAAGCTCTGAAATAAACCTGGCTATCATTTACCTGTATAAAGTTGGGGTCGGATATTTCCTGACGATTATTCCTGTATTTAGTAAAAGGGTTACTTGAAGAAGCGGAGAATGAAAGTTTATCTTTCAGGAGATCTTTTTGAATACCAAAGGAGGAGCTTATATATGAACTCGACCGGCCCTGTGGACTGATATTACCACCATACCAATACAATCCGGCATTCAGCTTCCAGCTATTCTCCAAACGGTATCCCGCGGAAACATTCATTCTATGCATCAATCCCTCGTTTTTGATCCTGATTCCGTTGTTCATACCCTTTACCATCCCATATCCCAGCCATCCGTTAAAGCTAAGATCCCCCATTTTTGTCAGCGGAAATTTAATATTATAATTCAGACCCGGCAACTTCGCCGACCCTGTGTTTTGGGGAGTGGCACGTGTGACATTGGTAACAGAATCATAAGAAGAAACCCGGAATACCATTGTGTTTGAATACATATAACTGGCACTCAGATACACCGATAACTTCTTCTGCCAGCTGTAACCGAGCTGATAAGAGTTAATCAGTACAGGTTTAATTTCGGGATTGCCGCTCGTTTCGAAATCGGGGTTTGAACGATCCACAAAGGGGTTAAGTTCGTAAACGCCCGGTCTTTGGATACGTTGCGAGTAGGCCATATTAATGCTGGCATTATCTTTCAACTTCCGGTTTATCGAAAACGAGGGAAGAAGGTTGAAATAGTTCTGTTTTACCCGGGTATCGCTCGAAACAAAATCTGCGTCAACTATTGTCTTCTCTATACGAAACCCGGCTTTAAAACTCCAGCTTTTTAGGCTGTATTGATATGAACTATAACCGCTCAAGACTTTCTGAGTGTTGTTGTACTGATTGGTACGTTCATAATCTCTAACAAAGAAGCCTTCGGTATCTAGTGAGTCATAACTAAAATCAGCATTATTATCCCTAAAGATTGTTTTGACACCCGCTTCAATATTCAGTTTCCCGATATCGTGGACATAATCTACCTGAAGGGTCTGTTCCGAAGAACGGCCAACATTTTTCTGTCTGTAATCGGGATTAAAGAAGTTCATTCTTTCAGACACCCGAAGTTCGGTGTTCTGACGATCAGAAAAACGATAATAACGATACGAAAATGTAAGAAGCCGACTCTTACTGGATCTAAACCCCAGCTGATAGTTCAATCCCGCATCCATGCCCTTACCTCTTCCATTCCTCTCATTATCTAATCTGTATGCCTGTAAAACTGCATCAGAGCCGGTGAACCCGGACTGCTGATAGCTTTCAGCTTCAGACCGGTTGCCATTAATATTAAATTGAGCAGAAATAAGGTGCAGGCTGTCGATTTCAAGGCTAAATTCAGAACCGAAATAAGCATTGCGACTGTCGCCTTCACTTCTGCTATTCTGATTTAAGATGGAGTGTTCCGGCCCCGTCACCTGCCTGCTCGTCAAACTTTCAGTCGCCGGATTATTATGGTTGCTTGCCCCCCAGTATGCCGACATCCCAAATTTACCATGCTTCATACCCAGCGAACCTCCTATGCCAGGCCCTCCGGCCGGCCGGCCATAACTAGCATTCATACTACCATTATACCCGTTATCCAGTTTTTTAGAAGTGATAATATTGATGATACCAGCCAAACCTTCTGCATCGTATTTAGCCGGAGGATTAGTGATTACTTCAATACGCTGTATGGAAGAAGCAGGCATGCTGCGGAGAATATCTTTCGGGCTCCTCTCCATCATGCTGGAGGGGCGGCCATTGACCAGTATCTTATAGTTTGAATTCCCCTGTAACTGGATATTATCGTCGGCATCCAGCGAAAGCAAAGGCACTTTACGCATCATCTGCAATACATTCTGCCCTTTACTATCAGGATCAGCCTGAAGATCATAACTGACACGATCGCTCTCATGTTTGATAAGGGGTTTACTGGCTGTGACCACTACTTCTTTTAAATGGCTCGAAACGGCAGTGAGACCTATCGTTCCGACGTCCTTTGTATTTTGGCTATTTGCACCGACGTCTATGGTCAGGCTCTTTGCCTGATAGCCAACGGATGCCACGATAAGTATATATTTGGATAAAGGAAGACTCTTGAAAACAAAAGTTCCGCCAGCATTTGTTTGCGCCGTTCTCACCGGCACCGCTTTACCGGCCTTCAAACTAATGGACACATAGTCCAGCGGCTTCCCTGAAGCCGAATCAACAATTCTCCCTCTGATTTCAAGTCCCGGAGCCTGAGGATTTTGTGCCTGCGCGGCTAAAGAAAAACAAACGATTACCAGTACCAAAAGTTTCATTGTCTCTGATTTTAGAATACAGAGCAATGATACTCCCACTAAATATCAGGAACCAATGAATGTGATGGATGCCCCTAAAAATGTGACGAACAGGAAAAAGACAGAAATGACGATTATTTCAAGTCAAGAGTTGTCGATAAAGGCAGCCTGAAATAAAAAGTAGATCCTTTGCCCAGTTCACTTTCTACTCCCAGAACACCTTTATGGGCAGCAATAATTTCAGAACAGATATAGAGACCCATACCAAGTCCTGAGGCCAAAAACTTTTTGTCTTCTACCCGATAGAAACGCTCAAAAATCAACTCCTTCTGATCGTCAGAAAGTCCGATGCCGAAATCAGTGATCCGCACTTCGGCCATGCCGTCATTGCGAAGAGCTTTAATAATAATATTCCGGTTATCCGCCGAATACTTCACCGCGTTGCTTACCAGGTTCATAAACACCTGCTCAAGCCTTTCGGCATTTCCGGCTATTACCAGATGAGGCTCAATGTTACTTTCAATATTGTATTCGGGATACACATGCCTTGCATTATCTGTACAGGAACTGATCATCTCAGAAAAGTCTAACCTTGTTATACTAAACACCAGTTTTCCCGCATTTATTTTGCTTACGTCAAGCAAATCGCGAACAAGGTTATTTAGTTTTGCGACAGAGATACCGGCTTTACTTACAAATTCCTTAACCGCAGCAGGAACCTTTTCTTTATTGTATGAGTTAATAATCTGAAGATATCCTTTAAGACTGGTAAGGGGAGTTTTCAGTTCGTGACTGGCAATTCCGATAAACTCATCCCTCTTTTCCATCTGCCTCCTCTGGTCGTCGATGTCTGTGTTCGTCCCAAACCATGCTGTAACATTATCTTCCGGATCTTTAAAAGGCACCGCATAACTCAGATGCCAGTGATACTGCTGGTCAGAGTATCTCTTAAGCCGGTATTCCATTTCGTATGGAATTCCCGTTTCAATACTTTTAGCCCATGTCTCCATAGTGCTTAAAAGATCATCAGGATGTAATGCATTTACCCATCCCATTCCTTGCTCCTGACCAAGACCCATACCAGTATATTCATACCAGCGTTTATTAAAATAGTCGTGATATCCATCCGGTTTAGCTGTCCATACAATAACAGGGATATTGTTGGCGAGAAACTTAAAGTACTCCCGGCTTTTCAAAAGCTCGGAGGTGCGTTCTTTAACCGTATTTTCCAATTCATCGTTAAGCCTCTCCGCAGCCATCCTGGCCTCTTCAAGCTGTTTGTTGTTAACAAGGAGCTGCCGTTCCGACTCTTTTTGCTGCGTTAAATCAGTTAATATCACGCTTAAAGCAGCACCCTCATCAAGCTCTATAATATTACAGGAAAGAAGGCAGGGAACCTCGTTAGCTTCCCTGCTACAAATAATTACTTCGGCTTTGCAATCAGCTTTCCACCCATTTTTGATGATCGCATCTGCTTTAGCTCTCTCATCTGGCAGGATAAAATTATGAAAGTCTTCACCAATCGGGAACTTGTGTAACATGCCGGCCATTTCGGCAAAGCGCGAATTACAGTAAAGGATTGTACCCTCCGCATTGAGAGTAACAACTCCTTCGTTCATTTTCTCAATAAATACACGATAAGTCTGATCTGCACTTTTTAATGTATATAACTGATGTCCTTCCTCTGTCTTAACAACCAGAGCATCTACCTGCCCCGTTCTGATTGCAGTTATGGTTTCGTTAGCTTCTTCGAGCTGCTGGCGTAGTTTAGCATTTTCGGCGGCTAACTGCTCATATAACTTAAGCTGCTCCATACAAATTAATTTTATTGCAAACCCAGGCCCACAAGCACCTTCTGCGTGTCGGACATATCACCAATTAACCTTTTCAGAGGCAAGGGACTTTTTTTGATGAGAAGCGGCAGCGCAATAATCTGCTCCTTTTCGGCTATCAGAGGTTGCTGATAAATATCTGTTATTTCCAGAGTATAGCGCCCTTTAAGATAGGTGTCGCAGATTTCTTTCAGGTTGTGTACAGCACGGATAGAGTTATGCGAAGCCCCGGTTATAAATAGCTGTAACACATATGCCGGCTGTAGCTCATTTCCTTGAGTATTCGCATTATCCGTTTCTGTAATCATATCATTTTTTTTGAGCCGGCCTTATATTTAGGCCAACTAATACTTTTTCTTCATTTGAAAGATCACCGATTATCTTGCGAATGGGTTCGGGAACTTTTCTCACTAGTGTCGGAATCGCAAATATCTGATCGCCTTCAGCCAGCTGCGGTTGCACAAGTAAATCTATTACCTCAATAGTATACTGCCCTTTTAAATGTTCTTCACAGTATTTCTTGAGGTTATTTAACGCAGTTACCGACTTTACTGTTTTCCCCGCAACATAAAGCCGTAGTTCCCAATAATTTTCTTCCATATAATTATCGTCCCGTCTTAATTTTCTTTTTTCCGGCTTCATTCCGTATCCGCGTCATTTCCTCCCTGTTTTTTTCGAGTATTTCCTTCTTCAGGGTTTCTTCTATCTGCACTCTGTTTAATGCCGCTTCTACCGATTCAAAATCAGCCTGCAACTTTAATATTCTCGCCTCCAGCACTTTTCTCTTACGTTCGATCTCTTTGTCCTTTAAGCTTAGTGCATTCTCACTTATAGCTTGGCCGGTCTTCGCATTCAATTCATGGGCTTCGCGCGCAGATCCTGTTAATACCCCTTCCGGCCCCAGATATACTTCTACCAGATCGAGGCCATGATCGGTGATCACAAACTCCCTTACCTGATTTGAATGCTTCATTCCGCGCGATTTCATAATATAGAGACCACGGTTGCGCTCGCCATTATATTCAATATCTTTCAGAAGTATCCAAACATCAACCAATGAAGATACTCCTTCGTCAGTTTGCTCATTTATCGTATTATTCAAGGTGAGCGCTGTAAACATTACCGTGATCTGTTTCTCCTGAAGGAAATCAATCAGGCGGATCAACATCGATTTGACTTCACTTACTGATCCCACAGTAATAAGATTGGTGATGGGGTCGAGTATCACAACATCCGGCTGAAATCTGTTTATAAGTTTGTGGATAGCTACCAAATGCATCTCCAAACCATGCTGCGTAGGGCGGGAAGGATGAAACTCCAATAATCCATCCTTTACATGTGTTTCGAGATCAACACCTATAGATCTCATGTTCCTTATAATTTGCTTGGGCGACTCTTCAAACGCGAAGTAAAGGCACTTTTGCTTCCGGTTGCAGGTTTCATTAGCAAAATAGGCCGCAATACTGGTCTTGCCCGTCCCAGCAGTACCCGAAGCAAGGATGCTGCTACCCTTGTAAAATCCTTCACCACCCATCATATCGTCGAGAGCGGGTATCCCCGACGTGATCCGCTCCGAAGAAACATCATGCTGCAGACGCAATGAGGTAACAGGAAGTACTGATATCCCTTCATCATCAATTAGAAACGGATATTCATTGGTGCCGTGAACGGAACCACGATACTTCACTATTCTGAGACGCCGCGTAGAAATCTGGTTTATTATACGATGATCCAGTAAAATAACACAATCTGAAACATATTCCTCAAGGCCCTGTCTGGTTAACTTCCCTTCCCCCCTTTCTCCTGTGATAATGGCGGTAACACCCTTATCTTTCAACCAGTTAAACAACCTCCTTAGTTCGGCTCGCAGTATACCCTCGTTACTTAATCCGGCAAACAGATTCTCAATGGTATCCAGAACTACCCGTTTTGCCCCGATAGAGTTGATGTCATGTTCAAGCCGTATAAAAAGGCCTTCAAGGTCATACTCGCCAGTTTCCTCAATTTCGCTACGGTCGATATGGACATGGCTCACCTTAATTTTCTTCTCCGCCTGCAGCATGTCTAAGTCAAATCCAAGGGAAGCAACATTGGTTGCAAGTTCTTCACTTTTCTCCTCAAAAGCCATAAAAACTCCCGGCTCGTTATACTCCATGGATCCCCTGATCATAAATTCAAGCGACATTAAGGTCTTTCCACTGCCTGCGTCACCACAAATTAAAGTGGTCCGGCCGGTAGGTATTCCTCCATAAGTAATCTGGTCCAGCCCCGAAATACCGGTTAAGGTCTTCGGGAGGGATGGTTTTACAGATCCTGTTTGTTCATTTTCCTGAGCTTTACTCTTACTCATATTTAATCTGAAACATAAACTTAAAGTACAACCTGAAAAAATTGAACCAGCAAACTACCGTCGCCGGCTAATTTCAAAATTATATTCCTTTTCCGATCGTTTAAAAAACTGAAGCATGGCCGGCCTTTCAACAATATAAGGATGTAATTTTCTTAATAAATAACTGATTTAACTATAACATATTAGAAGCGGAATGGTTTTTTAACAGCGAAGCTTGAGATCCGGTTGGTGTGAAACTGGAAAAGAGACTGATTCTTTCGTACCTTTTTAGCATAGCCCAGACTGCTGTTTAACAAAAAGGCATTTTCTTCATCTCAAACCAGTGCTTTCTCGCTAAAATTACCTTTCTTTAAGCTCGGATTATCCAAACAAACCTTGGGGAGGTTAAAAAGAACAAAATTAATTACAAATACAGATACCAGAAATCAATAAATGGACAGAATTATCAATTCAATTAACGATATCGTTTGGAGCCACGCCCTTATTATTCTTTGCCTCGGAGCGGGAGTATATTTTTCATTTATTACTCGTTTTTTACAGGTACGGTACCTTAAAGAGATGGTAGGACTACTTTGGAAAGGAGAATCTTCTGAAAAAGGAGTAAGCACGTTTCAGGCATTTACTATGGCCATTGCTGGACGCGTAGGAACAGGAAATATCGCTGGTGTAGCAACTGCGATTGCAATGGGTGGGCCCGGAGCAATCTTCTGGATGTGGATGATTGCCTTTTTAGGGAGTGCATCCGCTTTTATCGAAGCAACGTTAGGCCAGATCTATAAACAGGTTAAGGATGGCCACTACCGGGGAGGGCCTTCTTATTATATTGAAAAAGGCCTGGGAGTAAAATGGTATGCAGTAGTTTTCGCCGTAGCTACAATAATCAGTACGGCGCTCTTATTACCTGGTGTGCAAAGCAACAGCATAGCCTCAAGTATAAAAAATGCGTTTGACGTTCCCCCTGCTGTTACCGGAGGCGCTGTAACTCTTCTACTGGGATTGATAATCTTCGGCGGAGTGAAGCGTATAGCCCGTGTTGCCGAAATAGTGGTACCTTTTATGGCCGCAGCTTATATTCTGATGGCCGTAGTGATCATATGCATGAATCTCCCGGAAGTACCGGCTATGTTTGGCCTGATCTTCAGGTCGGCCTTCGACCTTGAACCTGCTTTTGCAGGAATTTTCGGAATGGCAGTGGCATGGGGGGTAAAGCGGGGCATCTATTCGAATGAAGCGGGACAGGGAACCGCTCCACACGCGGCCGCGGCTGCTGAAAACAGCCATCCGGCTAAGCAAGGCCTTGTTCAGGCCTTTTCTGTTTATGTCGATACGTTATTTGTTTGCACTGCAACGGCTTTCATGATTTTGTTTACGGGAAAGTACAACGTTGTAAATCCGAACGGAGGTTTTATAGTTGAAAACATCCCCGGGGTTGCTATCGGTCCTGAGTATACTCAGCAAGCAATATCCACCTATTTCCCTTCGGTGGGCGCTGGGTTCGTTGCTGTATCTCTTTTCTTCTTTGCGTTTACTACGATTATGGCGTATTACTATATCGCTGAAACAAACCTGAGTTACCTCAACAAACACCATAGCAGAAGATGGATGTTATGGTTATTAAGGATTTTCATCCTGATAACCGTTTTTTATGGCTCCATCAGGACTGCCGAACTTGCATGGGCAGTGGGCGATATCGGAGTTGGCGTCATGGCATGGTTGAACGTTATTGCTATCATCCTCCTAAGGAGGCCTGCTTTGCTTGCTCTGAACGACTATAGCCGACAGTTAAAAGCCGGAAAAGATCCTGTATTTAATGCTGTTGAACTCGGAATTAAAAATGCAGATGAATGGGAAACGCCTAAATAATACATGACGAATCCTTCTCGCATCATAACAAAAACGCTTTCAACGCTGTCTGCGCATATTCTCCCCAGTCTTTCAGGGCCGACAGAATCGTTTCATGAAGTTTTTTATTGTTCATTTGCTTGCCCTTTGCCGGGGGGCTGCCGGTACCGATTGATCCGTAACTTTGGTTGCAAACCAGGTGATATTCTCATGAGGCAGCGCAACTCCTAAAATCATTCCCGGAAGCCCTGTAAACGACTCTGGGCCTCCTGACACTGGTATTTTCTCAGCATAAAAAGCAACCACATAAATAGAATCGAGCACTATCGCGTTAGCCCTCCTGCATTGATAGCCTGCAATATCGCGCATCTCGGTCGTGATCTTCCAGTTAATCTTGCGAATGCTGTCCTTAACAAGAAACGTCTCTTCATATACTTTTTTCTGGGCAATGCTCGATGCCATAGCAAGATTCGTATAAATAACATTGTTCTGGCTTACAATGGGATTGCCTCCAAAGAAACCGGAGTTGGTTTCCGTTTCTTCAACAGGCCTGAAAAGTGTTTTATCTTTCGAAAAGGTTAGATTGCTTTTCAGCTTTTTGAACTGTGGCTGCGACTTCCGGTATTGTTCGAACGCAGGCTGCAGATAGCTTTCGTTATTCTTATTGATATTTTTCCGGATCAGGGCATACATATTCACTGATTTTTCGAATTCGATTGTCCCCTCGGTGACAAACCTTGCATATTGAGCACCTACCGATGTGCTTATAAATATGGCTGCGACTATTATTACAATTCGTTTCATCGTTATTTTGCTTGCGGGGCGGCTCCGCCACCCATTTTATTAAAATCCCACACAAGAGAGAACATAAAATATCGGCTTATATTTGTATAACTGGTCTGCGAAATATAGCTTCCGCCGGCGCTTCTGTTAAATCCTTTGTTTTGATTCAGCAAATCATATCCGATAAGCGATAATTTTAAAGCGTCCTGCTTAAGGAACGTTTTACTTAAAGAAGCGTTCCAGATGAAACGCTCGAAATCTTCGTCGAAAGACTTCGTCTTCGCACGATACTCGTAATTACCGTCCGAACCGATGCGAAATTTGCCGGGCAAATATATGTTGAATGAAGCATCGCCATTAAATCCAGCTCCATTATTGTTCAGCTCCTTATGAAGTGACGATTCGCTGGTATTGTAATTCGGTCCGAAATAAGTATTGAAATCATACTTTTTCTGTTTATACTTCGATATCCTAAGACCTCCTGAATAGTTGAATGAGCGCGTTTTATTCAAGAGGCCATCTGCCAGGCTGAAATACGTGTTGCCGTTGGCGCTGACATTCAAACCAACATTCATATCTACTTTCTTGATTTTCTTGTCCAGATAAGTGCTAAAGTAAAAATTGGAGGGAGTCCTGCCACTCAGGTTAATAGACCGATAGGTTCTGACACCACCTGGGTTGGCATCTACGCTGCTAACTATAGGATCTACTGTAAAACTATAGGATCCGTTCATCCAGACTGACTGCTCACTTAATATCTTGTATGAACTATAGCTTGCATTGAAGCGGTTGTTAAACGACGGATTAAGATTGGGATTACCCAAGGTTATATTCAGAGGATCGGTATTTACTCGTATGGGTTGAATTTGCGATAACCCCGGTTGTGAGGTGTTCCCGTTATATGAAACTCTGAATGACCGCTGTTGCGTGAACTTATACTGATAGCTTGCCTCGGGATTCCAGTTGGCGAAATTCCGTTTGTATTTGGTGCCGGTGTATTCGTCGACCTGTTGAAACCTTACAGTCGAAACTCGGGTACCAAAGTTCACAGTCGTCTTATTATTCTTCCTGTAACTGAAGATGGCGCCGACCTGATTAGACAGCTGGTCGAGAGAGTAATCGTTACTCAGGGAACGATCAAGCAGATCATATTGCCCAGATTCCGCCGGATTAAAAGACTTCCTGTCGGCGCTACTGTTATTAATGGAAATACCGTAATTAAAAATCACCGAAAAATCTTTAGTTAGAGGTTCAGAATAAGTAAGATTACTTCGCAGCGCTGAATTGTTGGTTTTATTTGTTTTATACTGATCTATCGTCCTTGCGCTGTCGAGCGCTCCCTCCCGGCTATAATATTCAATGCCTGATTTCAGAAAACCTTTTGCATCGTTCTGATTGACCGATCCGTTTACATTTAAAGATAATGTACGGCCTTTCTTTTTTAGTTTCTTAGTCCAAAATGCACTTACATTAAAAACCTTCCCATCTTCATCGTTAGTTACCTTTCTGTCACTCACGTTTATTAGAGTATCATTTCTTCTCCTGCTTTCAGAAAGATAGGCATTTCTGGTTTCACTATTTCTCACCGAACCATCCAAAGAAATCTTCAGCGTTGAGGTTGTATCAAACTTAATCTGGTAAATTCCATCCAACTTCTGCCTCGACATAAAGTTATCGAATGTCTGATCCGAAGTAGTGCGGATAATCTCTGATAGATTGCTCTGAGATAAATCAGTTCGTGATCCTTCCACTCCCAACGATCCAATCTTGTAGTTCGTATTAAGCGACTGATTATCATTGTTCCATTTAACGTCGTAATGCACACCACCATTTTTAGCTGTCGGAATGCCTTGCCCGTTATATTGTCCGCCAAATGAATCAAGATCATCACCTCCCCCGCCAAAAATCATAATTCCTCCATCGTCTGTAAATTCCATATTAGAAGAGGAGCCATATTTGTTGTTATCCTGCCAGCCCAAACCTGTCTTACCTGTATTGGCAATTGTTCCGTAGGCAGAAATCTTTTTCTTGGCTTTAAAGGCATTGAACATCGCCTGTTCCTGGTAAAAGTCGTCGGTTCCAACTCCCGCATCTATCTTCCCGAAATATCCATTCTTCTTGTCTTCTTTCAGCTTAACGTTAATTGTCTTTGTTTTTTCTCCGTCATCTATTCCGGTAAAAGTAGCCTGATCGCTTTTTTTATCATATAGCTGAACCTTATCAACCATATCGGCCCTCAGATTCTTGGTTACAAGAGTAGGATCGTCGCCAAAAAACTCTTCGCCATCTACCAGTACCTTTTGTACGGTTTGACCCTGAGCGGTAATTTTTCCGTTCTGATCAACCTGTATCCCGGGTAACTGCTTTAGCAGGTCCTCCACCTTCGCGTTAGGCTCTATTTTAAAACTTCCGGCATTATACTCAGTGGTGTCGCCTTTTATTTTTATTGCCGCCACAGTTCCTTTAACAATTACATCCTGCAGAAGCATCGATTTAAGGAACATGTTTATATTACCGAAATTAATTTCTGTTTTAACAGAGTCGAGGCTGAAGGTTTCAACATAGTCGGCGTATCCGGGATAGGTGACCAGCAGGATAAACTTTCCCCTGGGCAAGTCGGTTATAGAAAAAGATCCATCATTGGCAGCACGCGTAAACTTGCAAAGAATAGAATCCTTTGCTTGTAGGATACTGATACTGGTATTGAAAAGCTTAATATTCGATACAGAATCGACTACCGCTCCTTTCACAGAATAAGGTTTTTGCGCAAATCCCCCGAATTGTATCAGGAAGAAAAGGCCCAGGATAAAAGTTATTACTCTCATGAGGTTAATTAGGAAGGCCTAATATATAACTAATCCTTTAGTCCATAAAACTTTTAACATTTTTTAATAATCATTCCCCGGGCAAGATTAAAGAACGTGAACAAATGAAGTTACTCGTGGGCTGTCAAAGAGGCATCGGATCAAACCGCACAAGGATAATCTTACGATTGCAGGTGTTTGCCTTATTTAAAAACTTTTTGAAGAAAAGCCGAAATATGGTTTATTGTTGGATCAAACCAAGGCTCAAACAAACAGAAAGCATGGGGAGAATCAGGAAAGACCTGAACTTCGGAATAAGTTCCGTACTGATCTAATATCTTTCTGAAATCGTTCCTTCCAGCATGCATTCGGTCGACAGAACTGTTAATAAATAAAAACGGAGGTGTATCTTTCGCGGCATGTGTTAAAGGCGAAGCTTCCTTCCATAAGTCAGGTTTCTCCTTTTTGGGATAGCCAAACCAATATGTTGCAGCGGACTTTGAGCGGGTATCATCGCCCTCACCCGACTCGGGATGAACGAACGAAAGCGTTCCGTCTATATCAATAACGGCTTGAACTAAGCTTGAACTTTCGGAATTACAGCTACTGTCTTCAAATTGACGCTTGTTATTAGTGGCGCCGATGAATGCTGCAAGCTCTCCTCCTGCAGAAAACCCCAGAGCAGTTATTTTTAGAGGATCTGCATTATACTCACGGGTGTGAGAGCGAATCCAGCGAACGGCAGCCTTGAGGTCACTAATAGCAGCCGGATAAAGGGCTTCTGTCGACAATCTGTATTCCGCGGTAAAGCAAACATAACCTAACGACGCTAGTCGTTGGGCAAGGGGAATATGCTGTGTGCGGTTTCCGCTACGCCATCCTCCGCCGTGAATTATAAGTATAGCAGGCCGGGGCTTTTTGCTTCTGGCTTTAGGATAGAAAGCGTCAAGATACAAGCTTCTGTCGCCCCTGCTGCAATAAATAATACTTCTTCTTTCGTTCACTCCCGGCAGCGATTGTTCTGTTACAAGTTTAATATAAGGGTATTTTTTTACGGTAGATTTAAATGCACTTTGATTAGTATAACTTGTATCTGCTTTACCGGTTAATCCCTGCGTCATTTGTGCATCAACACGCATTACGAAAAAAAGCAGACAAAGCACAAAAAGAGCTACCTTCATTCTTATTAGTTTATGGTCGGGCATTATAGCTAAAAAAATATTAACGGTCAAAGTATCGGTGAGTTATGCTTACTTATACGTCAAATGTGGAGAAAAAAGCCGGAGAGAGGAATTAGGGATAAGACAACAAGGCGCGATACCGCCTTGTTGACTGGGAATGTTAAAGAAGTGTAGCCTCTGAAGAGATTTCCGTGTTCAAAAGCTTAGAGATCGGACAATTTTCCTCCGCGTCTTTTACGGCTTCCTGAAACTGTTCTTCACTAATCTGCGGAACCTTTCCCTCTACAATAAGATGAGATTTGGTAACAGCGCCGTTTTCGAAAGTAACTTTACATGTTGTACTTAGCTGATCGGCTGTAAACCCTTTTTCATTTAGCACAAAACTCAGCTTCATTGTAAAACAGCCCGCATGCGCTGCGGCTATCAGTTCTTCAGGGTTAGTCCCCACTCCCTCAGCGAACCTTGAGTTAAAGGAATACTGAGTGTTGCTAAGCACGGTACTCTGAGTGCTTAAATGCCCGTTACCATCTTTGCCGGATCCGTTCCAGACGGCAGTTGCGTTTCTGATCATAGTTTTTGAGTTAATTTTTACACTATCGAGGATGTTCCCCTAAATTAAACAGTATTAAAACAAAGGCTTCTCAGTTTAGTTTTTTTACAACATCATCGAACCATGAAAGACACTAACGAAATCATAGGCCTTATAGCCGGGATATTTACATCGTCTGCTTTAATTCCTCAGCTTGTAACGACAATAAAGAAGAAAAAAGCGCAGGACATGTCGGCGCTTCTTTTCATTGTCATGCTAACAGGAAACGCTTTATGGACCTATTATGGTGTTAAAAAAGATGATTTTCCTATTATTGTCACTAACATATTTTCAGTTTTACTCAACACTACCATGCTTTCTCTAAAATTTCGATTTAAAAACAATAAATAAGTATTAAGATTTAACAAAATTTGCAATTAACCAGATGATACTATCTCGAATTCATAATAAAACCCATAAAACATCTATTTAAAAAATCAAAGTCACTACAAATACGACAAGACAATGGCTTTTTTCATAAAAAATGAACAAAAAAAGAAATATTTTATTAAAAAACTTGCAATTAATTAAAAACATACTTTATATTTGTATCAATAATTCGCGAGGAATTATTTCAAATTGCAGGAAGACAGAAAAATAGATTTGTCTTTGGTTGGCAGAAGATATTAGAGACACATCTT
>DALYUO010000007.1:21425-23816 GCA_031981225.1 Pararcticibacter sp. | reverse complement strand
CGAATCCTTCTCCTGCAGCTCCTTTCAATAATTTAGGTTTATAATTGGTTAGTTTGAGCTCTCGCCCATCGAGAGCTTTCTTTTTTTGAGATTGGCAGAGAATGAATCAGACCAAATGGCATTATGGCAAAGCTGCTTTCGGCATCCCATTTAAAAAACAGGCCGCTTAATTTATTTTCAAAAAAGAAAACCTTTAAAAACACAGAATGTTATCAAACTATTAATCTGATAGTTATGAGAAGCATGTACCAAGCAGAACAGCCCTTAATGAAAATGTTGCCTGACGCAGACCTGAGTTCATTCAATCCGGAGGTCTCCTATAAACAGCAAGGCGATTGGTTTAAGTCCGAAGGATCCAAAGCCAAAGAGATTTCTAAACAGAAAAAGTCCAAACGTAAGAAGTCATAAATCCTGCATCAACCAGGCTTTCATTAAATCCGGATATTATGCAGCGATCATTTATAATATCCGGATTTAAATTTCAAGACATAACTTTCATTTTCCAGGGCAACCTTCCACTGGTCAATCAGGCGTTTATACGCCTCCCCTACGGGCCTGATCTTTCTGTCCAGATCATATAATCCAAGAGAATTTACTCGTCCGGCGTCGTTTCTTAAGGCAGAGTCCCAGTCAACCTGATCAGTAAGACTATACCATGTAAATCCATGAATAGGTATACCGTCCCGTTTCAATCGTCGTACATTTGCCCACTGCGTTTGGAGCCACCTTACTGAATTTGGTTCCGCGATATTAGTTTCGGTATGCATTATGGGTAGTTTATACCGGCTGTAATACTGGTGAGTAATAACATAATAACCGAATATTTCTCCCGCTGCTGATGTACTCCCGTCTTCGTGTACCATGTGCTCGTTGGTAACATAATAGTCATTACCCATAATACAATTGCCCTTAATGACATTGCTTTCAAACCATTGATACTCCTTCTTCGTCATCCCATTTTCCAGAAGATACTCATACATCACTACACTGATGGGATAACCGTAGCTCAGATCAAGCGACAAGAAGCGCCGTTGATTTAAAAAAGTAGCTAGCGGGTCGCAATCAGGGGATTCGGGATGAAAATACTCCGAAGATTCGCTTTGTATAAAAACAGCATCCGGCTGAATTTCCAGTATTGCATTCATGGCCAGCACATTGGCCTTACACATGTTTTTTAACGCTGTTACAAACGACCGGTCGTCACTTTTACACTCATTCCACCATCCGTACTGACCTGAAAATGCAGCGGCAACAAAGATTTCGTTAATGGGGGTGTAAAAACGAATGTAGGGATATCGGGCAGCGAAGGCACGCGCATACTCTTCAAAATAGCCTGGTAAATCTTCATTTTGAAAATCGCCCAGCCAGTCGGGTACACCAAAATGGCAAAGATCAACAATCGGTTCGATATTCAGCTGCCTCATATAATTGAAGGTATCGTCGGTAAACGACCAGTCATATTTTCCCATATCTTAGAAACTCAATCCCCATTTCCCGCACGAGATTAAAGTCTTCCTTCCAGTATTTATAATGTCCGCACTTTTCCATTTCGTCCACCCTCTTGCGGCTTCCGTCAGGAAGAGGGATCACAGGGTAACTGTTCTCAATACCAGTTGCGAACATAAATTTATTCTTGTCCATAGGCTGAAGAAACTATATCAACTACTTACAAGCAAGAATCCCGAATGTTTGGAGGCATTTCTACTAATAGGAAATTTTATTGTCAATAAAACAATCCAGCTTTCCTAACTGTACTTATAATACTCTATGTCAAAACTATGAAGAATATAGCTCAAGCCTTACCCCAAAATTTGATGTGCTTTTCGCACCTCCGCTGGGATTTTGTATTTCAACGCCCGCAACATTTACTAACAAGAATGGCAAACTTCTGTAACGTATATTTTATGGAAGAGCCGATACACGATTCAAAGAGTGAAGCATATTTAGCGTTTTCAAAACGCCTTGACAACCTTTGGTTATGTGTCCCGCATTTGCCCGAGAATATCAGCAAAAAACAAACAAACGCCCTGCTAACCCAACTGCTGGATAAATATTTTCAGAATAAAGATCTGGAAGACTTCGCTTTCTGGTACTATACTCCGATGGCGCTCGAGTTTACTGCCAAGTATAGTCCTAAGCTAACTATTTACGACTGCATGGATGAGCTGTCAGCGTTTAAGTTTGCTCCAAAAGAGATAAAAGACCTTGAAAAGAAGCTTATGCAAAATGCCGATATTGTATTCACAGGCGGAAACTCGCTGTACGAGGCTAAGAAAAACCAGCATTCGAACATCTATCCTTTTCCAAGCAGTATCGACAAAAGCCATTTCGAGAAAGCGAGAAAAAACCGGATAGAACCAGCAGATCAGATTGCGATTCAGGGACCGAAAA
>DALYUO010000007.1:15921-21415 GCA_031981225.1 Pararcticibacter sp. | reverse complement strand
TAGGATTCTATGGGGTAATCGATGAACGTTTTGATATAGGTCTGATTGGAAGCATCGCAAAAGAAAAACCAGACTGGCAGTTAATACTAATCGGACCTGTTGTTAAAATAGACCCGGCCGTACTCCCGAAACAAAAAAACATACATTACCCTGGGCAAAAAAGCTATCAGGAGCTTACTGGTTACTTATCCGGCTGGGATATTGCCCTGATACCGTTCTTGCTGAATGACTCTACCCGATATATAAGTCCAACTAAAACACCCGAATATCTTGCAGCGGGCATCCCGGTTGTTTCATCTCCTATCAGAGACGTCGTTAATCCTTATGGAAAGAACAAGCTTGTATCAATTGCTTCCAGTGCAGACGAGTTTATTGAAGCAATAGAGAGTGAACTTCAGTCGAAGGGAAAGTCCGAATGGTTAAAAAAAGTAGATACTTTTCTTGCACAGAATTCATGGGATATCACCTGCAAAGCAATGCAAAAGCTTATGCTTGATACGATGCACAACAAAGACAAGATATCTATCGCAAGTTAAGCCGGCACTCTGCTTCGGGAAACTAACATTTACAAAAGTCTATGGAACTTTGGGGAGGTATTGAGTGTACCATTAACCGGGTGGGCAATCTATATTTAGATCAGCTCGACTACTCAGGACACTACAACAGAACGGATGATCTGGAACTTTTTGCTGATCTTGGAATCAGAAAGATCCGGTATCCGGTACTATGGGAAAAGCATCAACCTGAGGCAGATATTGATATCAACTGGTCGGAAACTGAAAAAAGGCTACTTAAAATAAAAGAACTGGGGATAGACCCCATCGCCGGTCTCGTACATCATGGAAGCGGCCCTGCCTACGTTCACATGATGGATGACTCGTTTGCCGAAGGATTAGCAGACTTTGCCGCAAAAACGGCCACCAGGTTTCCCTGGCTTAAATACTATACCCCCATAAACGAACCGCTTACTACAGCGCGCTTCTGTGGGTTATACGGACACTGGTACCCGCATGAAAGCGGGGATAACAGCTTCCTACGGATACTAATTAACGAGTGTAAGGCCACGGTGCTGGCAATGCGGGAGATCCGAAAGATCAACCCGGAGGCTATCCTGGTGCAGACCGAAGATCTGGGAAAAATACACAGTACCCCCTTGTTGAAATATCAGGCCGATTTTGAAAACACCCGCCGGTGGCTTTCGATTGATCTGCTATGCGGAAAAGTTCACAGCAAACACCCCCTGTGGAGCTACCTGCAAAGTGCCGGTATTAACGATGCAGATCTCGAGTTCTTTCTCGAAAATCCCTGTCCTCCTGATATTATCGGCTTTAATCATTATGTTACGTCCGAGCGATTCCTCGATGAACGCATTGAGCATTATCCTTCTCATACGCATGGGGGCAATCACTTCCATCGTTATGCCGACGTAGAAGCAGTAAGGGTCTCCGGAGCAGAAATATCAGGGCCTTACAGTCTTCTAAAAGAGGCATGGGAACGTTACAAATTGCCGATGGCGATAACGGAGGTTCATCTTCATTGCACACGGGAAGAACAATTGCGGTGGTTCGATTCTGTCTGGAAGTCGGCTATTAAACTTGAAGATGAAAAGATTGATCTCAGGGCTGTTACCACATGGGCGATGCTTGGTTCCTTTGGCTGGAACAAGCTGCTGACAAGCCCAAATGGCGAATACGAACCGGGAATCTATGACATACGATCTGGAACACCGCGCCCAACGGCCTTATGCAAGATGATCAGATCTCTTGCAATGAAAGATAAATTCAATCATCCTGTTATCGAAGGAACCGGATGGTGGGAAAAGGATACGCGGATTATTTACGATCATGATCCCGTAAGAATAAGGAGAATAAAATACGAACGGAGTAGTCCCCCAATTTTAATCGCAGGAAAAACCGGAACTCTTGGAAATGCCTTTGCCAGAATATGCAAACTGAGAGACATAGAGTATAAACTATCTGGACGACAGGAATTCGACATTACCGACCTTGCGGGAATGGAAAAAGCTATACAGGAAGTGAAACCTTGGGCAATTATCAATACGGCGGGATTCGTAAGGGTAGATGAAGCTGAAGACGACGAGCTAAACTGCTTTCTGAGTAACGCCACCGGTCCTGGCCGCCTCGCTGCACTTTGCAACAAGTACGGAATAAAACTAATGACATTTTCATCTGATCTTGTTTTCGACGGCCGAAAAAGTATCCCGTATATTGAAGATGATCATGTAAATCCGCTAAACAATTACGGACGGAGTAAAGCAAAAGCGGAACAGGATGTACTGCAAAGTTGCCAGGATGCATTAATCATAAGAACCAGCGCTTTTTTTGGCCCCTGGGATAACTACAATTTCGTTTCAGAAGTTCACCACGCCGTAAGGAACAGATTACCCTTTAAAGCAGTAAACGACATTATTATTTCACCAACTTACGTTCCTGATCTCGTTAATGTATGTCTCGACTTATTAATTGATGATGAGAAAGGGATATGGCATCTTGCGAATGACGTCGCCCTTAGCTGGTTCGATCTGGCTGCTCAAATCTCCGAAAGAAGCGGCGGAGATCCGGCACTTATCATTCCTATCTCCATGGTGGAAATGGACTTCAGGGCTGTACGTCCTATCTACAGCGCCCTTAGAAGCACCAGGGGGGGCCTTCTGCCATCTCTCGACGATGCATTAAACCGATATTTCTCTGAGCAACCGATAGTGGCCTGAGATCTTAAATGACCTTTAAAACCCAGTGTATAATTGAGATCACTATGGGGACAGAATTACGGATACTCTACGGTATTCAAAAATAATAATGCATCTTTACAAAAATACCAGCGTATTAGTGAGAAAGCTGCAAATTACATGGCGATAAGATATAAAATCAATAATTTAATAACAAAGATAACACTCCTATTAACCATCATTTCATCCATCGCTCTTGTTGGAAGTGAAACAGCCCGGTATATCTCTCCTCAGTTATTCTGGCCCTCGGCTTTCATCGGACTTGCTTATGTCCCTCTTTTTCTGCTAAATCTGCTGCTGTTGTTGCTTCATAGTCTGAGACGAAAGATTATTTTTCTTATCCCCCTGATTGCAATACTTCTCGGCTGGAACGTTATGACTGATACTTTTAGTCTCAAATCAGCGTCGTCAACTGAAACCAAAGACCACAAAGCCATACGTCTACTGACGTGGAACATCCATTACTTTCAGGATATCTATTCGCGCCCTCTTCCCGAATCACAGAAAGACATGCTTGCCACTATAAATAATATGGAAGCTGATGTTATTTGTATACAGGAATTTTATACAGGGCAAGATAATGACGTCACTAAAGGGATGAATAAAATTAAAGCCGTCCTGAAAAAGCCGTATGCGTTCTTTCAGCCGATGGAGGGTGAAACGAGGGGAATGGCTGTTTTCTCAAAATACCCGATAATCCGAACAGGTATGATTGCCTTCTCCACAGAAGCGAGCGGCAACCAGTGCATCTTTACCGACATTTTTAAAGAAAGAAAAACATTCCGGGTTTATACGGTACATCTTGAGTCTATAAAACTTCAATCACACCAATTAAACTATATAGATAGTTTCGTAAAAGGCAAAGAACGAAATATTAGACCATCAAAGAAAATAGCCGGTCAGTTGAAACGCGCATTCCTGGAGCGTAGCGATCAGGTTAAGCTGGTAAAAGAACATGCTTCCACTTGTCCCTATCCTTATATTGTTTGCGGCGACTTTAATGACCCTCCGTCATCATATGCTTTTCATTCCATGTCAAAAGGCTTAAAAAACACCTTTGCAGAGAAAGGCTATGGTGTATTTCCCGTCACCTACTACAAAGGCTTCTTAAAATATCAGATTGATCACATTCTTGTAAGCCCTGAATTTGAAGTTTTAAATCATCAAATAGTTAAGAAAAAAATATCAGATCATTATCCGGTATTAAGTGATGTGAAAATGTAAAAACTGATTTCTGCATTGAAGTAACATTCATATATACACCATCTTAACCTCGCTTTCTGCCAACCACCTAACCCAAAACAAAAAGCTATAAACAACTTTGGAAATCGATTTCCAAACCCTACTTTTGTTCTATAAACTTATAATAATCGATATGCCTAAATTAAACCAGCAACAATTTGCCTTTGTTCTAATAACATCGCTGTTCTTCTTGTGGGGCTTTGCATTTGAATCCTATTCTCATACCTCATTTAAAAAAGGCCTGTCAACTATCCGATAGTCAGTCGGCTTTTATTGACTCAGCATCATATATCGCTTACTTTCTTCTGGCAATCCCTGCCGGCAGATTCATGAAGCGCTATGGGTATAAAGGGGGAATAATACTCGGATTGCTGTTGTTCTCGGCCGGGGCATTCTTGTTTTATCCCGCTGCAGCCACTCGCGACTATACTTTCTTCCTTGTCGCATTGTTTATCATTGCCAGCGGGCTTACTTTTCTCGAAACTGCGGCTAATCCCTATGTAACTGTCCTGGGCAGTCCGGAAACTTCCACTCAACGGTTAAACTTTGCACAATCATTTAATGGTCTGGCAGCATTTCTGGCGCCCTTAATCGGAGGAACTTATATCCTGTCGGGTAAAACGCTGACATCTGCTGAAGAAAAAGCCATGTCGGCAGAACAGCTAAACCAATATCTTAATCATGAGGCTTCATCGGTTCAGGCACCTTTCATTATTATAGGTGTGGTAGTTTTGATCATTGCCATCTTGTTATGGAGAACATCGCTTCCGGAAATCGCTGAAGATGATTCTATGGAAGTAGAAGGCTCCATATTTAAAGAGAAAAACCTCATGGCAGGAGTAGTTGCCCAGTTTTTTTACGTGGGAGCACAAGTGTGTGTAAGCAGCTTCTTCATCCGGTTTTCTGAGAGAGTTGCCGGCATACCGGAAAAATCAGCTGCCTATTTCCTTTCGGGAGCTCTGCTAGGATTTATGGTGGGACGATTTATTGGAACGGCACTGATGCGTTTTGTATCTCCTGCCAGGTTACTGGCTATTTATAGCATCTTAAACATAATCCTGCTCGTAACAGCTGTGTTAAGTCACGGGAAGTTCTCGGTATATGCGCTTGTTGGCGTTGAATTCTTCATGTCAATCATGTTCCCCACTATTTTCTCACTGGCAATACGGGGCCTTGGCGCTAAGACCAAAGAAGGTTCATCCCTGCTGATCATGTCTATTGTAGGCGGCGCTATTTTTCCTGTAATTATGGGTGCCGTTTCCGACATCAGTAATATCCAGATCGCTTATCTGGTACCAGCAGCATGCTTCCTGGTTATATTCTATTTTGCGTTGAAGAACATCAATGTAAAGAACATTAAATTATCAACCGCTCATTAATGACAGCAGATACAGAACGGAAAGAAATTGCTCTGCCAAGGGTGATTTTCGGTACCAGCGCCCTTGGGAATTTGTACACAGCACTCCCTTATGAGGTAAAAGAAGAAATTGTAGGTGAGTGTGT
>DALYUO010000007.1:14462-15911 GCA_031981225.1 Pararcticibacter sp. | reverse complement strand
TCGCAGGGAACAGTTGTATTTGATTCGGCAGGTAAATATGGCGCCGGACTCGCACTCGAATCTTTGAACAAATGCCTTGACAACCTGAATGTTGTGCCAGAATCAGTTATAGTCAGCAATAAACTGGGTTGGTACCGGACAGACCTTAGAGCTCCGGAGCCGACCTTTGAGCCTGGAGTATGGAAAGACCTTAAATTTGATGCGGTACAAAAAATCAGCTACGAAGGAATCCTGGAATGCTTCAAGCAAGGAAACCTATTACTAGGAAAATATACTCCTCAATTAATATCAGTTCACGATCCCGACGAATACCTCGCTATTGCCCGTACTTCTGCAGAAGAGGATAAGTTATATCAGGATATCCTGGAAGCGTATAAAGCACTTTTAAGTCTGAAAGAAACTCATCAGGTTTTGGTAGGAGTTGGAGCAAAGAGCTGGAGAGCTATTGAGAGGATATATGCAGATATCAAGCTGGACTGGGTAATGATTGCCAACAGCATGACAATTAAAAATCATCCGCCCGACCTGCTTGATTTCATGGAAAAGCTAAAGCTGGATGGAGTAAAGATTATCAATTCCGCCGTTTTCCATGCGGGATTCCTTACCGGCGGCGATTACTACGACTATAAATTAATAAAACCGGATAACGCAGAGCATAAAGAGATATTTAATTGGCGGGATGATTTTTTTGAGTTGTGCCGGAAGTTTAACATTAAACCCGCTACAGCATGTGTACAGTTCGCCCTCAGCGCCCCGGGGGTTGTAAGCATTGCACTGAATACTACAAATCCAAAAAGGGTAAAAGAAAATCTAGAAATGGCCTATGAGGTAGTCCCCGCCGGGTTCTGGAAGGCCATGAAGGAAAAAGGGTTAATCTCAAAAGATTATAACTACTTGTAACTATATAAAATTTTGATTCCAGCACAGGAATATTGATAAATACTTTAAGAATATATACATGAAAGCTCTAGTTTGTACAACACCAGGACAGTTTGATTATTGTGAGAAAGACAAGCCGGTTCTGGAAGAGGGAAAAGCAATAATAAAAATCAAGAGGATAGGAATATGCGGCACCGATCTTCATGCTTTCGAAGGAACACAGCCGTTTTTCAGCTATCCCCGGGTCCTTGGACATGAACTTGCGGGCGAACTCGTCGAGGCGAGTGGAGCAAAGGGTTTTGAAATCGGAGAGCGGGTTAGCTTTATACCTTACTTTAATTGCGGTAAATGCGTGGCCTGCAGGAACGGCAAACCTAACTGCTGTACGGATATAAACGTTTGCGGAGTACACGTTGATGGAGGCATGGCCGAATACCTGTCTGTACCTTCTGCATCTTTGCTTCATGGTGAAGGACTAAGTTTTGATGAGCTTGCTTTAGTTGAGCCTCTGGCTATCGGTGCGCATGGAGTTCGCAGGGCAGGCGTGCAGAAAGGTGAGTTTGTTCTAGT
>DALYUO010000007.1:0-14452 GCA_031981225.1 Pararcticibacter sp. | reverse complement strand
GTGATTGGCGCGGGACCGATAGGACTGGGAACAATGGAATTCGCACGTATTTCAGGCGGTAATGTGATCGCCCTCGATATCAACAACGAACGCCTCCAGTTCTGTAAGGACCGATTGAAAGTGGAGCATACCGTTAACGCCCTTTCTCCCGACGTTACTGAGCAACTGCAGGAAATTACAAACGGCGACATGCCTACTGTAGTGATTGATGCTACGGGTAGTCAGAAGGCAATTAATAATGCTTTTCAATACATGGCACATGGCGCCCGTTTTGTGCTGATCGGCCTGCAAAAAGGCGAAATATCCTTTAGTCACCCGGAATTCCATAAAAGGGAGGGAACATTAATGAGCAGCCGCAATGCAACGCGTGAAGATTTTGAGCATGTCATCTCCTCCATGAAAAAGGGACTTGTCGATCCAAAAACCTACATCACACACAGGGTTGACTTTGACAGCGTTAAACAACAATTTGAAAGCTGGCTCAATCCCGCTACAGGCGTAATAAAGGCGATAGTCGAACTATAGAACTCACAAAGCGCTTTTTAAAGGGATGCATCTTCCGGATCAAGGTTGCTGCATCCTTTTAGAACTCTCCCGGATAACAAGCTCGCTTTCGATAATCTTTATTTTGCTGGCTTTAACAGGCTCCTTGCTATTAAGGATTTCATTAAAGTAAAGCATAGCGGCTTCGTATCCCATGGTCGTACTTTTCTGATCAACGGAAGAAAGTGAAGGGCTTAAAAGCTCTCCAAAACTTTCATTTGCAAATCCGAAGAGTCCCACCTTTCTTTTATCCATGTTCAGCTTTTTGAGAGCCATAACTACACCGAGCGCCTGATGATCAGAAACTGTAAAAAAAGCATCCGGCGGGTCAGCAAGACTTAACAACTGGATTGCTGTTTCATAGGCTTTTTCCTTGCCTAATCGCCCTTCTACGATAAAGTTTTCAGGCACGTTTAAGGAGAAATCCTTAATAGCTTCCAGATATCCCTCTTTCCTGTCCCGGAAAACGTTTACAGCAGGGGGGCCTCCAATGAAAGCTATGTTACTGAATTTTTCCTTTATCAGGCTTTTAGCAGCGTTATAAGAGATCTTGCGGTTATCATTGAGGACTTTATAACTATCCACCGATTCGACCACCCTGTCGAACTGGATTAGCTGAATATTGTGACTTATAACCTGTTCAAGCAAAGCTGGTGATTCCGTTTCTGCAGAAACAGAGATCAGAATGCAATCAACATTGTAACGAATTAAGGATTCTATTGCCCGGGCTTCCAGTTCACATGAATCGTGAGACTGGCAGATTATCAGATTGTGATTATTCTCTGAGCAAGCCAGTTCTATCCCGGCGATGGCATCCGAAAAAAAGCTCTGGTTGATGTGAGGGATTATAACACCTATCGTTCTCGAGTGTCCATGGCGCAGATTAGCTGCATAGATATTATTTTTATAATTCATCCTTGCAGCCGTTTGCAGAACCAGTTCACGAACCTGCTTGCTAACGCCCGGCTTACCATTAAGAGCTTTTGATATATAACTTGCTGATATTCCTAACTCTTTAGCAATGTCATAAATGGTTATCCTTTGGTTGCTCATTCTGCTCAAATGTATAGGTTGAGCAGCAAAACGGCAAGACCCGCATAAAGGTTTAAGAGGGGATAATCGAAAGCCTACAGTAAATTACTGATCGTCTTAATTATAGTGCGTAAACTTGTTGCTATTACCAGAACACCGACGCCGATAAACATGGATTTAGTATTCAGTTTACCAGTGAGCCGGGCAGCTAATGGGGCGGCAATAAGCCCTCCAATGATCAGTCCTGCTATGGTTTCAATATGACTTGTTCCCAGCATGACAAAGAATGTTAAAGCGCTGCCCAGGGTAACAAAGAACTCCGTTAAACTAACGGTGCCGATAATATACCTTGGCGTTTTTCCTTTTGCAATAAGTGTACTCGTTACCAGGGGCCCCCATCCGCCTCCCCCAAAGGAATCCAGAAAACCACCTGCTCCGGCCAGCCAGCCGGCATGCTTCACCTTTCTTGATTCATTCCTTTTTTTAAAGGCATTTATGAGAATGCGGGTACCGAGCAAAAGAGTGTAAAGAGATAACACCGGTCGCAGCCAGTTACCATATTCTTCTCCCAGGTACGAAAGCAGCAACGCACCTCCTACCGCACCTAAAACTCCGGGCAGCAACAGAGTCTTAAACAACTTCTTATTGATATTACCAAATCTGTAATGACTAAAGCCTGAAGCGCCGCTCGAAAACATTTCTGCAGTGTGGATACTTCCGCTGATTGCAGCGGGATTAAGACCAGTGGAAAGAAGCATGGTAGTAGAGATTACACCATATCCCATTCCAAGAGCTCCGTCTACCATCTGTGCCAGGAAACCCGCGAGGAGCATCCAGCCAAACGCAGCATCCAGATTCAGGCGTTCTCCCAACAGCTTTCCAGCGCTTAAAAGATCATCTAAAGGGTAATATGATGAGATAACATGTCCGGTAAGAACAAAGGCGAGCGCGAAGAGACATCTTTTTGCTATTTTTCTCCAGTACCTCTCCCCAGAAGTGTTACTTTGTGCCTTTGGCACTATAGCATCTTCCCCAACAACAGATACCCAAACATCTTTTTCTTTAGCGATCCTTATAATATCTCTTGTGAAAGCAGTACCCGGACTCTTAATCAGGATCAGATCATACCTGCCGATCAGCTCGGGTGTAAGATCTTCTTTTAACGCATCAACGTCATTTAATCGTTCATCAAAACCCGGAACGGAGCCATCTCCCTGCTGATGTAAAATATCAGCACTGACCTCTCTGCTCTTTCTTAAAGACAAAATGGCTTTTGCGGCTTCATCGCACTTACCTACCACCAGTATTTTAAATCCCTGGTCATCGTGTATCTCGCCATTAAGATGTGTCTTACTCATTCTTTTCTACTTCTGCTTGTGGATCTTGAAACTTACAGGGCGTAAATTTATGTTAAATTTATTAGTCTATAGAATTTATAGATTGATTTCTTAAAAAAACTGTATCGTTTTACTTTAGCAAGAGCGCTGCTGAAAGTTAGTAAATTGTACCCTCCCGGGTATACTGTACAACAAGATGATACAAATTATACCCGATCAGGTACACTCTTGATCGCATCGTAAAAAAAGCTATAGCATTCAGGGAGATAGGATGTAAGAAGCACCAGCAGGTTGCTCCCGCTGGTACAATTATAAGATTTACAATATGAACAAGCCTTAAAAACCGTATGCACTAATCTCTCCGAGCGTCATAAAATGATTATTTCCCGTGAGGCCCACAAATCTAAAATACCTGCCTTTAGGAAATCCCGATATTGGGAACACTTGTTCTCCATTAATTGAATTATTGAAGGTATACTCCCCCAGATTAATCCAGTTTTGATTGTCCATGCTAATTAAAAATTGAATACGCGTCGGAGCCCGGTCATCACCATTAGGAGTGTCAAAAAGAGTTCTCCATACACCAAACTGCGAAATAACCCTTACAGCTCCCATATCAATTGTAGCATAATGCGGGTATGCCGAACCATTTGTATGCCAGCGTGTACGATCGGTACCATCGATAATGTTAACAACAGCATTATCACCATCTGAATATTGATCTGAATAATCAATCACCCTCCAGTCTTTTCTATCGAATTTAAAGAATCCGCTTTCTGAATATGCTGTATAGAAACTATCGATACTCAGCGAATCAGGCTTGAACATGGTCCTGTACTGGTAACTTGTATTGAGTTTAACACCGGTAATTTCGGAGGTGGGAAGATCTGTAGGGAACGTTTTAGACCGGATATTTCCATTAACATCAGTGTATTTAACTTCCGACGCAAAAGCGCCGTTGGCAATATCTGCGCTGTCCCAATGAATGGTGATCTTCCCGCTAACATCGCCCTCTGTAGAATTCACAGGCCGGGTTAACAACTGCGACTGGTAATTGGCCCCGTAAGAACCGCCGATTACTTCCACTGGAATGGATGAATTTCCCTTTTTATCGTAGGTTCGGATCACAAAAGAATAGCTTTTTTCCTGCAGGTTATTAATAATGACACTGATTGTATCGCCTGTCGGGGGGATTGGAACAACGGCAGAATCCCTGAAGTTATTCCAGAATACCCGGGCGTTTACGACATCCGGATCGGAACCCCTCAGCCAGGCAATCTTTACCCTGTTAAGTCCGGGGTACACTTTTGGCGAATTTGCTTTACCTGCATAGACTAAGCCACCGGGAACAACAAATTCTTTATAAGTGCTGTCCATTTTTGTGCAACACGGGAGGATACAACATGCCAGGAACAGCACCATAAATATTATGGTATTATTGATTATCTTCTTCATAATATAAAATTTACAACAATCATTAAGTAAGACTTTAAGGTTGAACTTGCCCCCAAAGCGAGATTTCTGCCATAACAACCTGTCCGGGGCTGGCGTAAGTTTCCAGCGTTTTCCACCGGATGTAGCGTACGGCAGGCGGCTGAATATCAAAATTATAATCACAGCCAAGGACCGATGCGTAATTAGTATCTTCTGCTGTTTGCTGACCTAATGGTAGACCTGAAGGTTTAAGCGTTTCGAATGTCCCCAACAACTGCCATTGCGTCCACCCGCCGTCTGTATCGGGAGAATTTGAACCCCATAGCTCAAACCTTTTCACACCAGAGCCTATATAACAATGGCCATCGGCAGCATCCATAAACATTTTAAATCTGCTCATCAGCACTTTCTTGCCCAAATCAATTGTAAACCATTGAGGAAGTGTAGAGGTATTCGATGACGCGTAATTTGCACCGGTACCGGGAATTCCGATAACCTTATTCCATAAATTACTCAAAACGAACCCCGGTTCGGCAAGCGCTGTTTGGTCTGTTGGAAGAACCAGGGCACTCCAGGTTGTTTTCGGGATCTCAACCTCAAATTTAGGGGTCAGTGTCTTAAAAAGCGTATCTGACCGGTTATTCCAGCGGTCGCGGACAAACATGGCAAACTTCTGTGGTACAGACTCGAGACCTCTGGCAGCGAAATCGCCAAAAACAGCGGCAGTATAAAAAGTCGCGACTTTTGTCCACGTATCATTGCCAGTCGAATCCCTCATTATTACGATTGACAGTTCGGCCTTATCCGGATTCTTAAAGGAAACACTTACCCCTCCGAAAGTTGAAGCAAAATCTGACGTCGCGAATACAGACCTGACAGCAGGCATTTTTGGCGTGACATCGACCGATATAGGGTCGGAGACTTTTTCATTCTTTCCTACGCTGAATACTTTCACCGCATGCTTTAAGGTGTCGCCAAATCCTACCAGCCGAAGAGTATCGGTGTATCGTGATGATTTAGCTTCCCTGAACACCCCCGGCTGGATCTCATAGACAGCCTTTATATAGGCAAGGTTCTCGTCTGACGGAAGTTTATACGTGAGTACGGCGCCCCCGGGTGTTGGGTTAACTTTAACATCACTAACGTTTAAAGGAGCAGGTAAATCCTCATCTATAAAGTCGAGCCTTCCTTCTTTTGAACATCCCAACCAGAAAAAAACAACCAGTAGTCCTCCGATAAAATATATTCTTTTCATTTCTTTTATTTATTAAATAATCAATTCTTCAGATGCTTACCAGCCCAGGTTCTGGACCAGGTTTCTGTTTGTGGTGATGTTATTGTCAGCAATAGGCCAGAAATAGTCCTTTGTTCCAAAGGTTTGATTAAAAAGTACAGTCGTCCGATAAAAAGAAGAGGCATTTGATTGTGAAAGATCCCAGCCCTTGATTGGATTATTCAATTCTCTGGCTGATTCTTTCCATCGGCGCAGGTCCCAGAAACGCTGTGACTCGAAAGCCAGTTCAATCAACCTTTCCTGATGAATGATCGCGCGCATCCCGTCCTGATTTGTAAATTTCGAAGGATTAGTAGAATAATTAGTCCATGATGAGGTTACGGTGCCCAGACCAGCGCGCTTTCTGACAAGATCAATGTACTTATATACTTCAGCACCGGGGCCCTGTGCTTCATTCAGTGCTTCCGAATATAAGAGATAGAGATCAGACAAACGCATCAGCGGGTATGGATAATCAACTACAGAGTAATCGGTTGATGAATTTACTACATTCTGAAAGTTGATCAGTTTTTTAACGTAATAGCCTGTAACGGTATTGAAGCCGTATTTCCCCTTTCCATTTCTCTGCTTGAATTTACCTTCCAGATAAAACAGATTCATATCATCTTTGTCGTCGTAACGTCCCTGTCCGTAATAAATACTACCATCAAAGCCAAGGTCAGCATAAAATCGAGGTTCTCTGTCAAAATGCATTCCTACAGTAGTATAGCCATTACGGATATATAGCCTTTCATCTTTCCCGGCTTTTCTTAAAGCATATCTTCCGGCGTAATCCCATGTTTTGTCTTCGTTAACAGGGACCCCATGATCCGAATAGAACATTTCCGCGATTTTCAAAGGCGGCGATAACTCCCCTCTCGTGACAACACCGTCTAGATAGCGGGGATCCCACCAGGTAGAGATTAAGCGCTGCAGGTCTGCAGTATTGGATTGGGTATTGGCCCAGATGATTTCACTGTTCCACTTTTCTGTAACACTGTTCCTTATACTCAGCTGCGTTTCGATGGTATCGGTAAGCACATATTGCTGAAAAGCGGGATTATAAACATATAGTTTCATCCCCTGCGACTCACACATATCTATAGCCCTTTTACATGCATCAGCCGCAACTTCCCATTTTGTTTTGGAGTACGTTCGGTTAAAAAGCGGCCCTCCGTCAGGGTTATTCAACCCAATCTGATCGGTGTTACCATTGAACAACGGGCTTGCCGCGGTAACAAGTACCCGGGCTTTTAAAGCCATTGCAATGGGCTGGGTAATGCGGCCAGCTTCGGTACCGGGACTAATTATCGTTGTGGGAAGTCCCGGGGTGGCCTCGTCTAAAAGTTGTACAATATAATTAAAGCAGGAATCGACAGGCTCACGCACCACTTTTACCTGGTTTACATCGGCTGAAATAGGAAGGTTCGTTCTGATCAGAGGAACCGGGCCATACATCCTTACTAAACTGAAATGATAGAAAGCCTTAAGAAACTTCACCTCCCCAATCCAACGAGCTCTTTCCACTTCCTGCATATCGGGCACCTTATCAATGTTTTCCAGAAAAATATTGCAGTCTCTTATCGCCTGGTACATGGAAGTCCATCGGTCGCCCAAAGGCCCAACTTTGCTCTGAAAACCCTTAGCCAAATCAAGGTAAGCAGCCCGCTCTGGAATCTCCCACAGCTCATCGCCACCCACCATAGCTGGGTCGTCCGCTAACTGGCCTGTCCTGGGCATAAATGAGTAGCAGGTAAATAAAAATTTCATAGCCTGAGAACGCATGGTAAAGGCATTATCGATGGTAGCTACATTATCAGGAACGACATCCAAAAATTTCTTGCAGGAGCTGACCACGACTAAAAATGCCAATAAAAAGCCCCCGTATATAAGATATTTTCTCATAATCTGCTTTGATTTACTTCAATGATATGTTTAAACCTATATTAAATATGCGCTGGATAGGATAACCAAGCCCGTCTCCACCCATTTCAACATCCCACAACTTGAATTTGCTGATATTGATCAGGTTACTGGCATTTACATAGAGCCTGAAACCTGAGGCATGAAGTCTTTTTTGAATACTTTTAGGAATTTTGTAACCAATTTCGACCTGTTTCAAACGTAAAAATGAACCATCACGCATAAACCAGGTACTGGTTTGATTATTGTTGTTATTGAGATTGGGACTCAGCCTGGGCCAAAGTGCATAGACGTCGCGCGAATCCTCAGACCAGTGGCTGTCGGCGTACGCCTTCAGCAATTGGGTTTGATTATTGAATGGCGAAGTACCCGCAGCGTCTATCCAAAACGATTCGTTAGCTAAACCCTGGAAAAAAGCAGAGACGTCAAAACTTTTATAGCCGGCTGAAAAGCCAAAGCCATATACAATTTCGGGCAACCTCGGATTTCCAATCGGAACTCTGTCTGCTTCCGTAATCTGACCATCACGGTTAACATCAGTATATTTAATATCCCCCCCGCCGTACGATCCAAAATTTTGCCTGGGGGAATTCGCTGCTTCAGCATCATCAACAAATAGCCGTTCTGCTATGTACCCATATTCCTGGAAAATCGGATGGCCTATGCGGCTGCGGTATTTTTCGTCATATACCGGTTCCTCGTAAACTTTGTACTTGCTCTTTGCATACGTAAAGTTACCCATCGCCGAAAACCAGAAGTCACGGCTAATGGATTGCTGGTAATCGGCAGAAATATCCATTCCTTTCCCTGAAGCTTCGCCGACGTTCGACCTTACATCTGCGGTTAAACCCATAGTAACGGGTATGGCCTCACGCCTCATCAGGATATTCTTACGCTGTTCGGAGTAGAAGTCGGCATTTACCTTTAATTTATTGAGCAGTCCAAGTTCAAGTGCTAGATTCGTTTTTGTTGATTTTTCCCAGGTGATATCACTGTTTGCATATCTGGATATATTAACTCCATTCAATCCAAATGATGCACCCTGACCGTTTCCAAAAACGGCATATCTCGCTCCAGCGTTCATGTCGACATTCGACAAATAAAAGAACCGGTCTGAAGGCGATCCGATGGCGTCATTTCCAACAACACCATACGTTGCCCTTAACCGGAGGTTATTGATAACCGGCCTTACTTTCTCAAAAAACTTTTCGTTAGACACACTCCATGCGACCCCCACAGACGGGAAAAACCCAAAACGATTTTTTTCAGCGAACCTTTCCGATCCATTATAGCCAAAGTTATATTCAAGGTAGTAACGGCTATCAAAATTGTACGTCGCTCTCCCAGATAAACCCAGGTTTCTAAACGGCAGTGATTGCTGAAGATCTCCCGCATTGGCATTGATGTTATTTTGCAGCATGTAAACCAACAATCCGCTAACGCCATGTTTTTTGAATTGAGCATTATAATTTAACATCGATTCCATGTAGAATGTAGAATTGAGCGTCTTTCCTCCTTCACGGTATCCGAGATACTCAGTAGCGGTATTTTCGTTAATATTCTTTAAAAAATAAGTATTTGCCGAAGGATCATAGCCGGTGAGTGAATAAAAATAAGGATTGTATTCGCGCTTAACATCGAAGTAAGATGCCCGGTTAGTGTTCATCATTACCCTAATAGAGAGCCCCTTTGTCAAAACAGATAAATCCTGCTTTAATTCTAACTGTGCCAGCATCAATGATCTTGAATAATCCATATAGCCACGGGTCATGTCGGCGTACGGATTGGTGTAGCCGCCCTCTTCAAAATTCCCGTACATAATGTGTTTTACATATGAATGCGCTGCATCGACGGGATAATACATGGGAAATAATACAGGATTTGAGCGCATCACTTTACGGTACATTTCCGCTCCCCCGTCCATCGGACCGGTATAATCATCGAAGTTTCCGCTCAGACGGACGATCATTTCGGTCGATTTGGTTAGATTCACGGTGATATTGGATCGAAGCGAGTAGCTTTTCAAGTCAATATTATTATTAAAATTATTCCGGTGATCTACCTTTAACAATCCATTGTCCTTATTTAAAGATCCCGAAACGAAATACCTGGCAACATCCCCTCCGCCGCTTACATTTAGGTTTACACGCTGATTCACCGCGTAATCCTTAAACATAAGTTTCCGCCAATCATTTGCGGGATAAACAATGGGATTAACGCCAGCTGCTGTATTAGCGATCTTTTCATCACTATAAAGAGTTGTTCCCAAGGGGTTACGCGTTAGAATCGCTTCGTTAGACTGCAGCATATAGGTAATAGGATCTGCCAGTTCAATGTCTTTTACAGAAGCGGACACTGAATTTTCTAAACGCAATGAAATTTGTGCTTTTCCTACCGCACCCTGTTTAGTAGTGACCAGGACAACACCGTTTGCTCCGCGTGCACCATACAGCGCGGTTGACGTAGCGTCTTTCATGATAGAAAAACTTGATATGTCGTCGGGCTGAAGGCGGGCAAGATCGGTAGTCGTCAATTCCATGCCATCAATCAGAATCAAAGGAGTGTTTTTATAACCAAAGGTGGTGACCCCCCGGATAAAGAAATCGGCATTGTCGCGCCCAGGCTCTCCGCTGCGCTGAAAAGCAATCATACCGGCGGCCCGTCCCGCTAATGCATTAGTAAGGTTACTTGACGGAATTTTAAGGTCGGATACCTTAACGGAAGTAACTGATCCAATCATGTCTGTCCTTTTTTGCGTTCCGAAGGCTACGACGACAACTTCCTCGAGTCCTTTAGTGTCTGGCTTAAGCATGATGTTAAACACTTCCCTTCCCCTAACGGGAACTTCCTGTTTCAAATAGCCTACCATAGAAAAGACCAGCACCACATTCTCATGGGGAACGTCCAGCACAAATCGTCCGTTTTCATCACTCTTCGTACCAAGTTTAGTATCCTTAATGACGATAGACACACCGGGTAAGGTTCCTACCGAATCCCTGATTGTGCCGGTTATAGTAATCTTCGGCACCTCTGCACGAACTATTTTATTGGCAGCATCCCCAGGCTTATTTTTAACAATAATTGTCTTCTGTTCAATAGTGTAGCTTACGGGCTGCCCTTCAAAACACTTTTCCAGCGCGTATTCAATCGGGGCATCGCCAAGCTTTACAGTTACAGGCTTGGTGTTTCTAAGGACTACCGGATTATACAGGATATTGTACCCTGTTTGTACTTTAATTTCTTTTAAAACATCTTCAAGTGAAGTCCGTCTTAAAGAGAGACTTACTCTCTGCCCGAAACTTGCAGCGCTCACCTGTAATAGCGAGGCTATTAATAAAATAGCAGTAAGCTTCATTATCTTGATGAATTTTGGAATTACGCAAAGTGCTATACGCCCGCGAAATGCCGTAGAAGTTTTATACATTTGAATGTTAGTTTTATTAAGTTATAATTGTTAGTAACAGAATGACTTTGAGAAGCCAACATTAACCGGGAGCGTCGCAACCGCTCCTGGTTTTATTCTGATAGATATAATTCTAAATCATATTTCGAACTCCTTTCATTTAAAATTGGTATTACTGTAATTCATCCGATATAGTACCTATCCTATACCCGCGTATTATTCCGGTTTTTCAATAAAGACGGTTAACTGAAAGAAATGGGGGGATGTCTCGTAAATATTTTTTCAAAACGGATATAATATCGTTTCCCGGCTATAATAAATAAGAATGAGTTGGAGATAGTAAAAGAGAACTGGTGAATGGGAATTAATTCCAGTCGTCATCTAAATAAATAAAAATAAAAAAACATATTATCATAGGTAATCTTTCGTTTAGCCTTATCACAAACAGCATAATTTTCAATTTTGGTACCATCTTTCAGTCGCATGTCGATAACATACACAGTACTATTAAGTGTAAGCGACGACGCTAACTGATTTCGCATATACTGCAATGCCTCTTCATACTCCTTCGACAGAGTGTCGGCCTTTAGTAATTTCAGCATTTTTGTATTGCCGCTGTATTGAATAAAATAACTACTCGAGGTATCAACAATCCTCTCATAATACTGACGAATTTTCAGACTATCGGTCAAAGAATCGACCAATCGGTATCCCGTTAACTCAATCTCATCATAATTAATGATATTGTCCTTTTTCCACGACCGAAATAAGTTTTTTAGATTGCAAATGCAACTATTGCATTCCGCTGGGCCGCTTTCATATATAGGGATAACCGAAAAGCTATCCGTTATTTTATTTTCCTTCCAAACAACTGAATCTGTATTTTGCGCCAAATTATACTTCCAACAGAAAATAGTAAAAAGGCAAAGCAACTTATTCATAAAATGTTAAAATGCGAGGAAATATCCCCGGGTCCCCTATGGTGTAAATTCAGATACGGGTGCCGTAATGTAAAAGGACTTGATCATAACTAAAGATGTTGGTGCCGGTGTTTGTGCTTCTTGCTAAAATCATCAAGAAACCAATATTCTACGGTCCTTAATGACAAATGAAACACTTCCGGTTAATTGCAGCATCCTTAAGACGTCTTTAACATCTTTATATTTTGATATGGTACCAGAGAAAACCTTTCCATGCATGCTGCCATGATATTCAATTTCAACATCATACCACCTGGCTATTTTTCGCATCACCACCTGTATCTCCTCATTGTCGAACTGAAAACTTCCATTTTTCCAGGCTGTAGCTGATTCAATGTTCCCATTCTGAATAACAAGGTCATTTCCGGTAATTACAGATTGTTGTCCTGGGCGGAGTGTTTGATTCGATGTCAGTTCCTTATCAGTAAGGCCGTTTAAAACGCAAACTTTTACGGAGCCTTGAACTAAAGTCGTCTTAACGGAAGTTTCGTCAGGATAAGCATTCACATTGAATTCTGTTCCTACTACTTCAATTTTTTGATGGTTACTTCTAACTATGAAGGGAAGATTACCTTTTTTGCCGTTCCCAGGTTCGGATGACGGACGCGGAATGGAGACTATCTCAAAGTACCCCTCACCTTGCAACTCAACAACCCGTTCGTCTTTAGAAAACTGAGCTGGAAATTTAAGAGACGAAGCGGCGTTTAGCCAAACCCTCGATCCATCGGGTAGTATGATCTGATACTGGCCTCCTTTAGGGATTGTAACAGTATTGAATATTAGACCGGGTCTTTGATTTGAAGCCGCCTCTTCGCTATGTTCATTATAAGTAAGAACGCCATTTTTCGACTTTTCAATAATGGTATTGGCTTGTGTTGCGATATTGCCAGCTGATACGTCGTCTAAATTGATTTTTTGCCCGTTACTTAACGTTAATATTGCTTTATTCCTTCCGGCAACAATCTCCTGGCCAGGTTGATGCATCTCAGAGACGTATCCTATTGAATCTTTTATATAGAAATAAGATCCTATTGAAATAAATAGAATCACCACAGCAGCAGCATACCATAACCGCCCGGGTGATATTATTCGCATGGCTGGCTTTTTTGATACAGGAATATCAGAATTTAAAATTTGCTGAAGCCGGAGGTCGAGTGACTCTTTCACTGAGTCGCTGATATCATCGGCGGCATTGGGGAAACCAGGATCCTGTAGCTGATTCTTGATCAACCAATACAATTGTTTCTCGTTAGATTTATCGGCAAGTAGCGTCAATAAAAGTTCCGCTTCCTCTTCAGAGCATTTATTTTCTAACAATTTTTTAAACAAAACCGATAGTTCCTGGTCGTTCATTCATTAAGCTTTATCTAAAGACGCATTTCAAAAGAAAACGGGGGGATTAAGTTCTTAAAAATATGGCTTGGTTATAAACTCAGCAAAAGAGAAACAGCTATAAAACAACCTATAGTCTCCATGTTCGCCGTAATAAAAGTTCTAACCAGGCGTTTTGCCGTACAAAGATATTCTTTAACCGTATATGGAGAAATCCCCAGCCTGCCGGCAGTTTCCTTATAACTAAAACCGTCAATTTTACATAGTTGATAAACATGCCTTTGCTGTGGCGAAAGTAAAGCCAAAGCCTGCTCTAAAAGCACCTTACTTTCCTTGAAATATATATCTTCTTCTATATGGGAATAGTGTTCAGTTATGGTGGATATAAAATGGGCCCTCATTTTTTTGTCACTTTCCAACTTCCTATAAAAGTCGCATACCAGATTCGATGCGGCACGGTAGAGATAAGAGGAAAAATCAAATTCATAAGTAATAGCTTCCCGATGTTGCCATATCCGTGAAAATAAAACCTGAATCATCTCCTCTACAACATCGTTGTCCTTTACCATCCTATACATATTAATATACATTTTTCGACTGTATTTGTTGTATAGCCTTGTAAAGGCAAGAACGTCACCTGTTTTTAACAATGTAACTAATTCCATATCGGACTGTTCGTTGCAGATATTCATATCTATAAAAAAAAAACTTAACCGTTCTTGACAGTTCTGCTGTTTCCACACCGGCCACTGTACCGGAACCAAACAAAGCCACTATTTTCATTCATCATAACAGATCAAATCGAAGGCTATTAGCTAGTTTAAAAAATCATCTCTTTGGTCCCTTCTTTGAAAGCAGCACAGGGCAAAGAACAACCCTCCGGCAAATCGCTAATTTCAGAGGAGTGAATTAAAAAAGGTTTAAAGATTTTTTTCAAGGTGTAATATTTTTCGTCATAAATTCGTCGTTTATACTGATCAGTGGACAATAATACTTGTCTCCTTAAGATTTGGCAACCTTAACTGTCCTGCTCGATATTAACAATATTCTTCATTTCATTTGATAATATTGTGAACAGACACCCTTGGAAACTGATGAAGTTAAAAAAGGGATCAATCCGTAAAGTTGTGGACTAAGAGTTAAATAAATAACTTTGAAGGCAAAAAGAGCTTTGGAGAAAGAACTGTTGTCCCTG
>DALYUO010000006.1:57316-59866 GCA_031981225.1 Pararcticibacter sp. | reverse complement strand
TGTCTTGCTGGGCTGTAAACATCAGGTTCCGCAACTCCTCTTCATTCATTGGAGCCGAAACAACCATATTGGGAATGCAGCGCATGTAAGCAAGGTCGTAAGCACCATGGTGAGTTGCGCCGTCGGCTCCGGCAATGCCCGCCCTGTCGAGACAAAACACGACATTCAGGTTTTGAATCGCCACATCATGGATCACCTGATCATAGGCTCTTTGCATGAAGCTGGAATAAATATTGCAAAAGGGAAGCTTTCCTCTGGTCGCTAAACCAGCAGAGAATGTAACGGCGTGCTGTTCGGCAATGCCAACATCAAAGGCGCGATCGGGCATAGCCTTCATCATGATGTTTAGAGAACTCCCGCTCGGCATCGCAGGCGTTACCCCCATTATTGCCGGATTTTTTTCTGCAAGCTCCACTAGCGTATGACCGAAAACGTCCTGGTACTTAGGAGGCTGAGGCTTTTCAACTTTAGCTTTCTTAATTTCACCGGTGATCTTGTCGAAAAGTCCGGGTGCATGCCACTTGGTCTGATCCTTTTCGGCAAGAGCAAAGCCTTTGCCTTTAACGGTTACACAGTGCAGCAGCTTGGGTCCGGGGATATTGCGAAGATCCTTCAGCACCTTCACCAGTTGCTTCACATCATGCCCGTCAATTGGACCGAAGTAACGGAAATTAAGAGCTTCGAAAAGATTACTCTCTTTCAGTAAAGTTCCCTTGATGCTCTTTTCTATTTTCTTGACGATCTGGAGTGCATTCGGGCCCAGTTCGGAAAGCTTTGCAAGCACATGTCCAATATCATCACGGAACCGGTTATATTGTCTGGAAGTTGTGATAGCGGTGAGGTACTCCTTCAAGGCCCCAACATTTGGATCTATAGACATGCAATTGTCATTAAGTATCACCAAAAGATTGGTATTCTCAATGCCTGCATGATTGAGTGCTTCAAATGCCAGCCCCGCCGTCATAGCGCCGTCGCCGATCACTGCCACATGCTGTCTGTCTTTTTCGCCGTTATGGTTAGATGCTACAGCCATACCTAATGCAGCTGATATTGACGTAGAGGAATGCCCTACACCAAATGTGTCATACTCACTTTCGGCGCGCTTAGGAAAGCCGCTGATTCCTTTATATACTCTATTGGTGTGAAAAACTGAACGCCGTCCTGTTAGAATTTTATGACCGTAAGCCTGATGTCCCACATCCCATACGAGCTGATCGTATGGAGTATTAAGAACATAGTGCAGGGCTACAGAAAGCTCTACAACGCCAAGGCTGGCACCAAAGTGACCTCCATTTACAGAAACCACGTCAATGATATACTGACGCAATTCTTTGCAAAGCCGTTCCAGATCGACCTCACTAAGTTTCTTTAAATCAGATGGGTAGTTAATATTTTCTAACAGTTCTCCCGCCTTTACTTCCATACTGTAGCAGCGTAAAATTTAAAACCACAAAGTAACTCAATAATATTTAGAAAATATTGTTTGCTGCTCTTTTATTTAATATTCCTGTTACAAAAGCAAAATACGATTAGTTATATATGAAGGTGAATAACTTTCCGTCATTCAAAAGAGCACGAACCGGCAATAATCAACAGTAAAATGTCAGCTTATCTTAATGCCTTCGAAGAACAGTTTTATAGATGAAATTAAATCTTTATTTTTGAGCCACTTGTGATACAGAATGATACTTTCGACATCAGACTACCCCAGTTTGAAGGCCCTTTTGACCTCCTTCTGTTCTTTATTGAGCGGGACGAGCTTGATATTCATTCTATTCCGATAGCAAAGATCACCGACGACTTCCTCGCTTACATTCAACAAATGAACGCATTAAACATTGAACTCGCCAGTGAGTTCATTTTTGTTGCTGCTACTTTAATGCGGATCAAGGCAAGGATGTTACTTCCCAGACCTGAACTGGACGAGAACGGTAATGAGATGGACCTGAAACGCGACCTTGTTCAAAAACTGTTAGAATACAAAAAGTTTAAAGCAGTTTCTGAGGAGTTTCGCGTACTCGAGGACCTTCGGTTCAAACAAGAGAAACGTGGAAATATCGCATCGGATCTCGGGCTTATTGCTGAGACCTCCGACCCGGGAGAAGAGCTCTCCACTATAGGGCTATACCGTCTGATGCTCATTTATGAAAGAGCAATATCACGATACAAACAGCGTAGTACCGATGCTACGCATACCGTAGTACAGTATCCATATACTATCGAACAGCAAAAACGAATCATTTCTGAAATGCTGCGGATTAATAAAAAAATGGATTTTTCAGAAATTGTAAAAAATTCGGAGAACAGAGTACATTTTATATACAACTTCCTTGCCGTTCTGGAAATGCTGCAACAACAGCTTATAACCATACAGACAGGCCTTGGATTTAATAACTTTTGGGTAACAGAGAAACCGGAACCGGCATTTGAATAATTTTAACAATCAAATACTAATGAACAAAGACAACGTTGTTTTTAAACTCATCGAACAAGAGCAGGAACGCCAGGAAAGCGGCATTGAATTAATTGCATCAGAGAATTTTGTAAGCA
>DALYUO010000006.1:49885-57306 GCA_031981225.1 Pararcticibacter sp. | reverse complement strand
TGCAGAGGGCTTGCCCGGCAAACGTTATTATGGAGGTTGTGAAATAGTCGATGAGGTTGAAACTATAGCTATAGAACGTGCGAAAAAATTATTTGGCGCTGAGTGGGCAAACGTGCAACCGCATGCAGGCGCACAAGCAAACTCCGCGGTTTTTCTTGCGCTCCTGAAGCCTGGCGATAAAATTCTCGGATTTGACCTGTCGCATGGAGGCCACTTAACTCATGGCTCTGCAGTGAATTCATCCGGAAAACTTTACTCGCCCCATTTTTATGGCGTAAGTAAAGAAACGGGCCTGATTGATTACAAGAAGCTTGAAGAAGTTGCTTTAACGGAAAAGCCTAAACTAATTATATGTGGGGCTTCGGCTTATTCAAGGGAATGGGATTATAAATTCATCAGGGAAGTCGCTGATAAGGTAGGGGCCCTCGTACTTGCCGATATTTCTCACCCTGCAGGATTGATTGCGAAGGGCCTTCTTGACAATCCTCTTCCGCATTGTCACGTAGTTACCACTACTACCCACAAGACACTGAGGGGGCCGCGGGGAGGTATGATAATGCTGGGTAAAGATTTTGAAAATCCTTTCGGGCTTAAAACCCCTAAGGGCGAGACCCGCATGATGTCGTCGTTGCTGGATATGGCAGTATTCCCAGGTACCCAGGGCGGGCCACTGGAGCACATCATTGCAGCAAAGGCTGTGGCTTTCGGCGAAGCACTGAGTGATGAATATGGGGAATATGCACAGCAGGTGAAAAAGAATGCCGCGGCTATGGCAAAAGCGCTTACAGAAAGAGACTATCAGATCATTTCGGGCGGAACTGATAATCATTTAATGCTGATAGACCTAAGAAATAAGAACATAACTGGGAAAGTGGCAGAAACCGCCCTTCAGCAGGCGCATATTACAGTTAACAAAAACATGGTTCCATTTGATGATAAGTCGCCTTTCATTACATCAGGAATACGTGTTGGTACTGCGGCGATAACTACCAGGGGTCTTAAAGAAGAACACATGGTAAGAATAGTTGAATTTATCGACTCGGTTATTACCGACGCCAATAATAGCAGTAAGCTTGAGAGTATCAGAAATGAAGTAAAGTCAATGATGGCCGACTTTCCTTTATATAAATAAACATAGCCATACAGTTCCGGATTTAGCTTTCTCTAAATCCGGAATTAATACTCTTTTTCTTAATACTAACCACATTCAAAAGGATGCCTTTACGATTTGACCCCGACAAACAACTTTCCGGAAATGTACTTGTTGCTGAAGACAATGAGATAAACCGGTTTGTAATGAAAAAACTTTTAAACAGGTGGGGGATCAAAAGCGACTTTGCTGAAAATGGCGAAATCGCTATTGAAAAAATAAAAAATGCGCGGTACGACGTAGTATTCATGGATATTCAAATGCCGATTCTGGACGGCATCAAGGCTACCCGAATCATCCGGGGGATGAATAATGGCGAGTTTAAAGATCTTCCAATTATCGCTTTAACTGCTACCGTTGCAAGCCAGCAAATTCAGGAAATTATGGATTCGGGAATGAACGATTATATATCAAAGCCGTTTATCCCTGCTGAACTCTTCGCCAAGCTGGGATCAATACTTGATAAGGAACTTTAAAAACAGGGTTATCGTAATAATTCTTAGAAAAGAAAAAGCCGGTTACCGTGGGGGTATGCCGGCTCTTTCTATCTAAATTAACGCTCTCAATTACTTATACTGTTAAACTCAAAAAAAGTTACTTTATTTTAATAAAAAGTTTAAAAATTATATAACCTGCTGATAAACAATGAAATATTCTTCACATAGTAAAAGCTATTGAAGCTATACTGACCCGCACTCCGGGAACCGTGAGCAAGGTAAGTGCACATGCTTCAACAGTTGCTCCCGTTGTTATTACGTCGTCTACTATCAGTAAGTGCTTACCTTCTAAATTCTCCGGCTTTGCTATTCCAAAGGCGTTTGTCATATTTTCGGATCTGAAAAACCTTGATTTTTTGGTTTGAGTGTTGGTTGCAAGATTTCGCAACAACGACTCAGAATCAACCGGGATATCTAATACAGCAGACAAACCGTTCGCAATACGTTCGCTTTGGTTGTACCCCCGCTTTCTCTCCCTGCTCTTATGTAGTGGTACAGGCACAATGATATCAGGAGGATCCACGCTGATAAAGTCTCTGATCTGGCTTCCGTAAGTCTGCCCCAGCCAAAGTCCGACCTCCGGCTTATGATTATATTTTAGCTGATGAATTAGTTTCTGAACTTTTGAGTTCTTATAAAAATAGAGGCAGGCAATCGCGTATACGAAAGGAAATCTTCCCCAGAATTGTCGTGCTATTGGATTATCAAGCTGTAAATGCGAATTGGTGTAGGGTAGCTGGAAACGGCATTCTGTACATACAACCGATTCATTTTTAACAAGGCCCCCACCACAGGCAGGGCATAATTCAGGAAAGAACAGCGAGAAGAAGTCGCCCGCGTAATTCAATACTACATTCATTAATTACATGTCATGCTTTTTCTTTAATGGCCAGCTGACCACACGCGGCATCAATATCCTTTCCTCTGCTCCGCCTAACATTGGTAATAATCCCCTGCTTCCTTAGATATGCAGCAAAAGCTTCTGTTTTGTCTTCTCCGGCGTTTTGGAAAGAAGCAAACGAAATGGGATTATATTCAATGATATTTACTTTACAAGGCAGGTGCTTACAAAACTTCGCCAGTTCTGCTGCGTCCTGCAGTCCATCGTTAAAGCCATCGAAAATAATATATTCATATGTAACCGGGTTCTTCGTTTTTATGAAATAGTATTTAAGGGCTTCGGCGAGAGATTTTAATGTATTTTGCTCATTGATAGGCATTATTTCATTGCGCTTTGCATCATTTGCAGCATGCAAAGAAAGAGCGAGATTGAATTTCACCTGATCGTCGCCGAGCTTTCTGATCATCTTAGCAATGCCGGCGGTCGACACGGTAATCCTTTTTGCCGACATATTCAGGCCATCTTCTGCAGTAATGCGATCAACGGACTTCAGTACGTTTGCATAGTTGAGCAACGGCTCTCCCATGCCCATATATACTATATTCGACAGCGGAATCCCATAATTCTCGCGTGCCTGCCTGTCGATAAGCACTACCTGATCGTAAATTTCGCCCGGGTCGAGATTGCGTTTCCGTTCCATGTATCCGGTAGCACAGAATTTGCAGGTCAAACTACACCCTACCTGAGAACTGACACAGGCTGTCATTCGATCGGGCGCCGGTATAAGAACGCCTTCTATGATGTTTCCATCTGAAAGCTTAAATGTATTTTTTATCGTTTTATCGGAGCTGTACTGGGACTGGTGGACAGTCGCTGCATTAACCGCAAACTGCTCTTTCAGCTTCTCCCGCAAGGCTTTAGGCAAATTGCTCATCTCGTCGAAGTCTCTCGCCGATTTCATCCACAGCCAGTCAGATACCTGCTTTGCTCTAAAACCAGGTTCGCCCGCAGCAATTAAAAACTTCTTTAGCTCTTCAACTGAAAGGTTTCGTATATTCTTTTTTTCAACAACCTCATTCACAGCTCAAAGGTAATTATTATTCTTTTGAAAGCCGCAGAAGCCGCTCTCTTTTACAATATACAGATATTAAGCACATATTAAGAGAGTGGAAGTATAAATGAATTTTTGGATTTACCTATCTTACTGAGCGGAGTAAGCGCTGGTCGCGGCCGAACAAAAAAAGCTAAACAAAACAGCGCAAAATATTGTTTCGGTAAAAACTAAATTTTTTTTTAGGTTTGACTATCGGGGGATGATGGGTTTTGGAATTTTCAACTATGGTAAACTATTATTCCGCAGATTATATTCTGCCAGTTACGGGGTCACCAGTCAAGAACGGAACGATTGCAGTTAAAAAGGGTTCTATACTTGAAATATATGAAGAAAACAGTCCTGCTCTAACTGATAAACAGATACAGCGATTAGAGGGAATTATTGTTCCAGGCTTTGTTAACTCGCATTGTCATCTCGAATTGTCTTCGCTCCATAACAAAGTTCCTCAAGGTTCAGGATTAATCCCCTTCATAAAGGAGGTGGTAAAGACCAGAAGAAAACCTCTCGAAGAGGACCCGGTTGAAGCAATGGAAAGAGCTGACAGGCTGATGTATAAAAACGGAATAGTGGCGGTAGGTGATATTTCCAATGTCATCGACTCAAAAGCGGTAAAGCAAAAAAGTCCTATTTACTATCATACATTTGTTGAACTGATAGGATTTGAGCCTGACCGCGCCAAAGACATTTTCAGGGCCGGAGTGGAACTTTTTGAAGAATTTAAGCCGTTAAAAGCCTCTGTTGTGCCTCATGCCCCATATTCTGTTTCACGAAGACTATTCAGGTTTATGAGTAAGTTCTGTTGGGAAACGGGAAGTCTTCTGTCTATCCATAATCAGGAAAGCGAGGAAGAGAACAAGCTTTTCAGATATAAAAGTGGAGATTTCCTGGATTTTTACAGGGACTTAAATATCGACATCAGCTTTTTCAAAGCCCAGGCCAGGAACTCTATGCAAAGCTTTATTCCGCTGCTTCCTGAAAAACAGAAGCTATTGCTGGTGCATAATACATATACCAGCCTCAAAGATATTTACTTTATAAAACGATCGGAACGAGAGGTTACTTTTTGTTTTTGCCCAAACGCCAATCTCCATATTGAAAAGCGGTTGCCTAAAATAGAAATGTTCCTTCACAACGATTTCAACCTCACTCTCGGCACAGACAGTCTTGCTTCGAATGATAATTTGTGCATCCTTTCTGAACTAAAAACTCTTCATTCAGCTTTTCCATCCCTCGAACTTACCGAAACTATTAAATGGGCCACTATAAACGGTGCGCGGTTCCTTGAAGTTGACGAATACCTTGGCAGCCTGGAAAAAGGGAAGAAACCCGGACTAAACCTGATAACTAAGGTGAAGGGGCTGTCGTTGACTCCCGAGTCGGAAGTAACGAAACTGGCTTAGTAAGGAGAGTTGAACGTTGAGAGTTGAAAGTTATACGTTATAAGTTAAGCTGTGGGTTAGGGGTTATAATTATATAAAAGCTGAAAGCTGATGACTGAAATCCAATTGCCAACCGCCAAAAGCCAGTTGCCAATTGCCAAAGCTGCAATATCACTAATTTAGTTATTTTTGCAATTATGTTTACCTGCGAGGTCCGGGTCAATTCTCATAGTTATACAACCATTAAGAAGAGCATAGTAAAGTGAAGCATTTGAATATTACTATAAGCGGGAAAGTGCAAGGCGTTTCGTTCAGGGCTGCAACAAAAGCTATTGCGGATCAGCTTTCAATAAAGGGACTGATCATCAATCAGCCGGACGGCACAGTTTATATAGAAGCAGAAGGTGATGCCTTTTCTTTAAATTACCTGACTGATTGGTGTAACGAAGGGCCCGACAAAGCGGTGATCGAAAAAGTAGAGGTGGTTGAAGGCGAACTAAAAAACTATCGCAATTTCGAGGTGGTAAAGAAGATAGCAGGCTAGCAGCGGTATGCATATAAATAACAATCGTTAAATTGTCAACTTTAAAGAAATTTGCCGGACAAACGGCGATCTACGGAATCAGTACCGTTATATCCAGGTTTTTAAACTTTATTCTTACGCCAATATATGTCGGTTTATATCCGGCAAAGGTATACGGGATTCTCACAACTTTATTTAGCTGGGCATCCATTCTTAACGCCATCCTGTCATTTGGCATGGAAACCACGTTTTTCAGATTTTTAAATAAACACGGCAATGAGCGAAAAGTGTACAGCAACACTTTTTTTACTGTAGCCGTTGTGGCGGTGGCTTTTACAATTATAGCCCTCTCGGCATCTCAGGGTATTGCCCAGTGGATGTACCGTGAGAATGTAGCCAGCCTGGAAGATTACAAGATATTTATAAAGCTTTTCATCTGGATACTTTGTATTGACGCACTGTCTGTTATTCCTTTTGCGAAACTAAGGGCCGACGGGAGGCCAATAAAATATGCCAGCATAAAGCTTATTAATATTTCGTGCTTTGTGGGGATAAACCTTTTCTTCCTTTTTATAGTACCGCTGGTCATTAAGAACGGATGGCCTTTCTCTTCCTTCTTTGAGCAATGGTTCAGGCACGAATGGGTGGGGTATGTGTTTATTGCCAACCTGGTAGCAAGTATTGTCACACTGCTGCTGTTATTACCTGAACTACTTCAGCTGACTTTGGATATCGACACAAAGCTTATCAGAGAAATGTTCCTATACAGCTTTCCGGTTCTTATTGCTAATCTGTCATTTATAATTAATGAGAACTCTGATAAGCTGTTTCTTGAAAAATTATTGCCCGGCGATATCGCCAGCACACAGGTAGGTATATACAGCGCCTGCAGCAAAATCGCCATCTTTCTCAGTATTTTTATACAGGCATTCAGACTTGGGGCCGAGCCCTTTTTCTTCAGCTATGCAAAGAACCGCAATGCAGGTGAAACGTATGCTAAAATAATGCATTACTTTATAATAGCCATCTCACTGATTTTCGTTGCCCTGGTTGCCAATATCGATCTGTTGAAATATTTCATCCGTTCACACGACCCTGATCAGCGGATTTTATATTGGTCGGGACTGCAGGTGGTGCCGGTATTGCTGTTTGGCTATGTGAGCCTTGGCATTTACATGAACTTATCTATCTGGTACAAGCTTTCTGACCAAACGAGATACGGTTTATACATATCGGGTATCGGAGCGATACTGACCATTGTTCTCAACATCATCTTCATTCCGAAGTACAGCTATATTGCATCAGCATGGATTTCGCTTTTTACCTACTTCACCATGATGGTACTGTCGTACATCCTTGGACAAAAGAGTTACCCTATACCATATAATTTAAAAAAAGCGTTGCTATATCTTATATTAGCTATACTGATGGTGGTGTTATCCTTTAACGTATTCCAGAGGAACATTATCGCAGGAAATATTCTTCTGGTTCTGTTTGCGACAATAGCATTTTTTAAGGAACGGAAGGAGCTATTGCAAATTATGGGAAAAGTCAATGAAAGCAGTTAACAAAGCACACCCTTTAAAATAACACATGAATATTAAAGTAATTAATCGTTCGGACAACCCAATGCCTGCATACGAAACGATACATGCTGCAGGAATGGATATCAGGGCTTCCGTAGAGGAAGAAATATGTGTTAAACCTCTTCAAAGGGTGCTCATTCCTACTGGTTTATACATAGAACTACCCGAGGGTTACGAAGCACAGATACGACCACGCAGTGGTTTAGCGTTAAAAAATGGAATCACTGTACTCAACTCGCCGGGAACGATCGATGCAGATTACCGGGGTGAGGTAAAAATCCTCCTGATAAATTTGTCGGATACGGATTTCATAGTAAAGACCGGCGACCGG
>DALYUO010000006.1:45555-49875 GCA_031981225.1 Pararcticibacter sp. | reverse complement strand
CGCAGATGATCATAGCCAAACATGAACAGGCAGAATGGGTACAGGCAGAAATTTTAAATGAAACAACCAGAGGTACTGGCGGTTATGGACATACAGGAGTGTGAAAATGCTTAAGAAAATTCTCTTTTTATTATTGCTGCCAGTTTCTGTCACCGTTATGGGGCAGGAGAATAAAGTCGTTATTGTAACAGGAAGACCCTTAACACAGGTTGACAGCAGCAATGTTAAAAAGAATTTTTATTCGGCACTTCAGAAAAAAACAACCGGAAATATCGAACAGGCAGCCGACCTGTTTCTGAATGTTATAGATACCGAGCCTCACAATGACGCCGCTCTTTATGAGCTCGGTGCTTTATATCATGCTCAAAACAAAGAAACGGAAGCTGAAGACTTTACCCTAAGGGCTGTTACTGTAAATTCTGAAAACAAATGGTATTGGCTTCTTCTTTCCGATATTTATAAAAAAAACTCGGACGTTAAAAAGCTGTTACCTGTCTTCGACGAACTTATACGGCTCGAACCTGATAAGGAAAATTATTATTTCGATAAAGCCAACGCCTTATCCCTGCTTAATAAAACCGGAGAAGCAGAAGCCGTTTACCAGGAAATAGAAAGCCGGTTTGGCTCGTCGGTCGTACTGGACGAGGAACGTAAGAGGTTATCGCTTAAAAAAGAGGATCCTGCAACTGCTATCTCGAGGCTTGAAAAATCAATAAAAAAAGAGCCAAAAGATATAAATAACTATCTCACTTTAGCTGAACTTTATATTAAAACAGGAAAGCACGAAAAGGCACATGACTTGTTAAAAAAGGCGCAGAAGGAAGATCCTGACAACTCTTTCGTTCATCTTCTGCTTTCGGATATCTATCAGTCTACCGGAAAAACGGAAGAAGCGTTCACAGAAATAGAAAAAGCATTTGCAGACAATCGTCTGCCGATAGATATCAAAGTACAAATAATCCTTTCCTATTTTAATCGCATTAAGGATCCGGCAGTGCTTTCTGGCGTTACAGAGCTCGCATTAATTACTACAGAGGCACATCCTGACGATGCAAAAGCGCATGCTCTCTATGGAGATGTGCTGTTTCAGGGGCAGAAACTCGAAGAAGCCAAACAATCTTATAAGAAAGCGCTGGCACTCAACAGGAACGTTTACCTCATATGGGCTCAGCTGTTACAGCTTGAAACGGCACAGAATAAGTTTAAAGAAGTGATTGACGATGGGGAAAGCGCCTTGGCTTTGTTTCCCACTGAGCCTGACCTCTATTTCTTTTCGGCTACAGCCTACGCACAGAGCAATAATCATGAAAAGGCCATTGCGTATTTAAATAAAGCCTTAAACCTTAACCCCAAGAAGTGGATACCAGAATCTGATATTTATTCGAGCCTTGGAAATTCATTGCATAGCTTAAAGAAATATAAAGAATCGGACGAAGCTTTTGAAAAATCGCTTCAGCTAAATCCCGACAATGTGTACACGTTAAACAATTATGCCTATTATTTATCGTTAAGAGGAGAACGCCTTGATAAGGCAGCAGAAATGTCGCGCCGTTCAAACGAGCTCAAGCCTGATAACGCATCCTTTGAAGACACTTATGCCTGGGTATTATTTATGCAAAAGAAATATGCCGAAGCGCGGATATGGATAGAAAAAGCTATAAAGAACAATAGCAGCAGCGGTATTCAATACGAACATTATGGGGATATTTTGTTCCACCTGGGAGAAAAGGATTTCGCCGTAGAGCAATGGGAAAAGGCAAAAGGTAAAGGCATCAAATCAGTAACCCTTGAAAAAAAGATCAATGAGAAAAAGTTTTTTGAATAAAACAATCATCATCGCAGCAATTGTTGTGGTATTCGGCTGTAAGGCCAGAAAGGAAGCAGCCTCCATCCCCTCGCCAAAGGAGACTGTAAGCTCTGCTAAACCAGTGTCGGCAACCGAGACAGTATTGAAGAATATTTCAACGGGTCAGTTCGACTTTAAAACTCTTTCTTTAAAAGCCCGGGCTGAATTGAGTATCGGAAACAATAACAACGATGTCGGCATGAATATCAGGATTCGCAAAGATGAAACGATCTGGGTGTCGATAACAGCTATTGCCGGACTGGAAGTCGCACGGGCGCTTATTACTCCCGACAGCATAAAGGTACTGAATCGTCTCGAGGGCGTTTATACAGCAAAACCGTTCAGCTATGTATATCAATATGCAAACAGGCAGATTGACTTCAAGGCATTGCAGGCCCTGCTCGTGGGAAACGCTATTCCGGGAACTGTTTCAGATCGCTCAGATGCTGAGATCCTGGGAAACCAGGTGCGGCTAAGCGGCAATCTTTCGGGCATACTTTACAAGCTTACTTTTAATCCAGACAATAAACTTGTTGAAAACAACCTGAAAGACTCAACCACAGGCAAGGAGCTCCTGGCTGGGTACAGCAATTTTCAGGATATTGCAGGAATGAAGGTTCCTTCCAGCGTAAGGCTCAGCTCGGCGGCGCAGAACAAGAGTGTTCTTATAGAGCTTAAATACAATTCTGTATCAATGAACGAGGCTGTTGAATTCCCATTCAGTGTCCCTAAAAGATTTCAAGTGAACTAACCGGCGCGTCAATCTGAATTGAGATTTCAGAAATCAGTTTTCGGTATTTTTATCTAAGTTTGTCTCCATGAGTTTGATTAGGCTATTTCTTTGTTTTGCATTCCTGATTATTGGCGGAAGCGTTTTTGCACAAAGCAGTTCAGAGCTTAAACGCCGTAAGGAAGCATTGACCAGAGAGATTGAGATGCTGAGGCGATCACAGAGTAAGGTCGCCAGCAGTAAGCGTTTGTCGTTGAAACAAATTAATGCGCTTAATGCACAGATCAGACTAAGAGAAGAAAAGATCAGGACCATTAATTCTGAGATAAGATTGCTCGATAATCAGATTTCGGAGAACACGAACACGGTAAGGTCGCTTCAAAGCCAGTTAAAGAAACTAAAGAAGGAATATGCAGCAATGGTGCTTTTCGCTTTCAGGAACCAAAGCGCCTACAGCAAACTGATGTTTATCTTTGCTTCAAAGGATTTTAACCAGGCATATAAGCGATTAAAATATTTACAGCAGTTCGGGGATTACCGGCAGAAACAGGCACAGTATATTGAACAAACACAGAAATCACTTGGTGCCAAAATTGTAGAACTCGATCATAACAAGCGGGAAAAAAGCACATTGCTTAGCGATCAGCAAAATGAAAAGTCAACGCTGGGTAAAGAAAAGAACAACCAGTCGGTTCAGTTAAGCCGGTTAAGCAAACAGGAAAAACAACTAAGACAGGAACTACTGCAAAAACAAAAAGAAGTGGCACGTCTAAACCGGGCTATCCAGAACGCTATTAATAAGGAAATCGAGGAGGAACGGCGCAGGGCTGAGGCTGCAGCGAAAGCGGCGGCAGAAAGAAGCGGAACAACAGCTAAACCTGTCGCCAGCGGATCGGGTGTTCTCGCGGCAACACCGGAAGCAGCTCGTCTGTCGTCTGATTTCCTTAGCAACCGCGGGCGACTACCATGGCCTGTAAGTGTCGGAACTATCGTTGAACGCTTCGGTAATCATGGATACGGTGTAAACGTGACAGTTGAAAACAACGGAGTCGATATTAAAACCAGCGAGGGAGCTACCGTAAGAGCTGTATTTTCGGGAGAGGTACGTTCGGTTTATAATATAGGGGGACAATATGCAGTACTTATACGGCACGGTGAATATTTCACGGTTTACTCTAATTTACGAACAGTAAGTGTATCGAAAGGTCAGAAAGTGTCCGTAAAACAATCCATCGGCACAGTAATTACCGATCCGGTTGACGGCACTACTCAGCTGCACTTCGAAGTGAGGAAGGGCGCGTTACCTATGAATCCTGAAGGCTGGCTAGCCAATTGAGTTATGAGGCATCCGGTAAAATAATATTCAACCATTAGCGTTTTAAATACTTATATTTGTACTGATTAACTTAATAGCAAGGCGATGCTGAATTCAATATTGTTATTTCTTAATATGGGTGGGCCGGAAATGATGGTGGTATTATTTGCCATCCTGTTGTTGTTCGGAGGCAAAAAATTACCGGAGCTGGCCAGGGGACTTGGAAAAGGCATGCGCGAATTCAAAGATGCATCAGACGGTGTGAAACGTGAAATAAATCGCAATATCAACGCCGTAAATGATGATCTGAGTGTTGACCTTGATAGTAAGCCCTCAGAGGACCGGAAGAATGAAACTGAACAATCACATATAAATTCATAAATATGTTAAATAGCATTTTACTTATAGCAGGGTTTGGAGCTCCTGAAA
>DALYUO010000006.1:41597-45545 GCA_031981225.1 Pararcticibacter sp. | reverse complement strand
TGGCTGTTATCCTGCTTTTATTTGGAGGACGTAAGATTCCGGAACTGATGCGCGGGCTGGGACGGGGAGTAAGGGAATTTAAGGATGCTAAAGATGGCGATCCTTCTAAAGAAGGCGACCGGCGCGAGTAATCCTCTTCTGAAATCTAGTTTTTAAAATAATCTATTAAACCCCATACATTGCTATTTTGCACGGTATGGGGTTTTTCCATTTCACAGAAATATGTACCTTCACGGCATGGAACATCATTCTTCCCTAAGCGTTGTACAGGCAGGAATCAGAGAGGGTAAACTTAACTTAAGAAACATTGCAGAAGAATACCTGCAAAGAATTGAAGAGCTAAAGCATTTAAATGCGTTTATTGAAGTATTTAATGATGAAGTACTGGAAAAAGCGTCTGAAATACAGGAAAAGATCCTCGCTGGTACAGGTGGAAAGCTGGCAGGCTTAATTATAGGAATAAAAGATTTGATCTGCTATCGTCAGCATGGTGTTTCTGCCGGATCGCGAATACTTAAAGATTATGTTTCGGTATTTTCGTCCACTGTGGTTGAACGTCTGTTAAAAGAAGATGCCATTATTATAGGGAGACTGAACTGCGATGAATTTGCCATGGGGGGATCGAACGAAAACTCATGGTTCGGACCGGTAAAAAACTATGCCGACAACACCAGGGTTTCAGGTGGTTCGTCGGGGGGCTCTGCAGTTGCTGTCCAGGCAGGTCTTTGCATGGCCGCATTGGGCACCGATACTGGTGGATCAGTACGTCAGCCAGCCTCTTTTTGCGGCGTGGTAGGATTAAAGCCTACTTATGGAAGAGTATCAAGACACGGTATTGTAGCCTATGCCTCCTCATTTGATCAGGTTGGTCCCCTAACCCATTCTGTGGAAGATGCAGCGCTCATTCTGGAAGTTATCGCCGGACACGACGACTACGACAGCACCTCATCCACTTTACCAGTACCCGCCTATTCAAAGAATCTCAGCTTTACCGGCAAGAAGCGAATTGCCTACCTTCCAGAGACCTTGCAGAGTGAGGGTCTGGATCCGGAGGTAAGGGCATTGACTGAAGGCACCATACAGAAGCTAAAAGACGAAGGACATATAGTTGAACCTGTTTCTTTTCCATATCTGGATTATGTAGTGCCCACGTATTACATTATCACAATGGCCGAAGCTTCTTCCAATCTTGCGCGATACGACGGGGTACATTATGGCTACCGCAGCCCGAATGCCGTCGACCTTGAGTCGACTTACAAAAAGTCGAGATCGGAGGGCTTTGGAGCAGAAGTTAAACGCCGCGTGATGCTGGGCGCTTTTGTTTTAAGCGCAGGTCATTACGATGCCTTTTACGGCAAGGCTCAGCGCGTAAGGCGACTTATCCGCGAGAAGACAGAAGAAATTCTGAATGATTATGATTTTATAATACTACCTACCTCTCCGGGGCCTGCTTTTGGTTTGGGAGAAAAAACAGATGATCCGGTTGTTATGTACCTGGCAGATATCTTCACCGTACAGGCGTCGCTTGCCGGAATTCCTGCGATCTCACTTCCATTAGGCAATAATACTCAGGATCTGCCGTTAGGAATACAACTGATTGGAAAACGATTTGGCGAGCCTGAATTGCTGGCTTTTTCAAATTACCTTATAGATGTAACTAAAAATCAGTAATTTAGTATAAAAGGGGAAATCATTTAACCTGCCTTCGGGCAAAAGAATTAGTATGATGAGAAAAACTACGGCCTCGGCCCTGTTTTTGCTCGCTGGGATGATCATAATATCGTTCTCATCGGCAAGCATGGCAGCTACCGGCAGCAAACAGCTATCACAAACAACGGGAAACACTACTGACTCACTAAATTATAAACAATCCCTCCAAATTATTCAAAATAAAATTCCGCTTACGTATAACGGCTATGTTCAAAGGTTCATAGACAGCTATACCACTTCGCATAAAGCGCGATTTTCAAAAATGCTCGGACTTTCTAAATATTACTTCCCTATTTATGAAAAGGTGTTCAAGGAACGGAATGTACCCGAGGAATTAAAATATATTTCGGTGATCGAATCATCGCTTAATCCGGATGCCGTCTCCAGAGTGGGCGCTACCGGTCCATGGCAATTTATGTACGGGACTGGCAAAATCTACGGCCTGACCATAGACGATTGGGTAGATGAGCGTAAAGACCCTGTAAAAGCATGCAATGCCGCTGCCAGCTATTTCCTCGATTCATACTTCCTGTACGACGACTGGCTGCTGGCTATCGCATCATATAACTGCGGTCGAAATAATATAAAATGGGCGATCGAAAAGGCTGGCGGAAAGAAAGATTTCTGGGCCATACGTGAATATCTTCCGGTGGAAACCCGCAATTATGTCCCCGCGTTTATCGCTACTGCCTATATAATGACGAATTACTGGAAGCACAATATTAATCCATCGGAGCCTGATTTCAACATCAACACCGATGTAATTTCAGTGAACGCTACCGTTTCGCTGAAAGATATTGCCAGGGCAGCAAATGTTAGCGAAGAGGAATTAAGTATTCTGAACCCCTCGTTAAAAAAACCGATCATAAACGGCAGCGTAAAAGATCCTAAAAATCTCATCATCCCGGTAACAAAACAACTTTCATATAATACTTTATATGAAGTGCTGAACGGCGCCTGGGACGGCAGAGCAAGTGTCGTGAACGCTTCATACAGTGCTGAGGGGAGCCGTGGCGGACAAATAAGTCATAAAGTAAAACCCGGTGAAACGATTTTGGATGTGGCCAATCAATACGGCACAGAAGTTCAGGATATAAAAGTTTGGAACAATCTAAAGAGCTCTGCAGTTGTGCCGGGGCAGGTGATAAAAATATTATCTCCTAAGATCATCCCGTCTATTGTTAAGAAAGAGAGCACTACCAGCAATGGTTACATAACGTATGAAGTAAAGCAGGGCGACACCCTTTCTTCAATTGCGCAGAAGTTTGATGGAGCCACCGAAGAAGAGATCAGGGTGATCAATCAGCTCAAACATACCTCAGCTGTGAAGCCGGGAATGATCCTCAAGATAATAGGAGGCTGATATTACTGTACTGGCGTAATAGTAAGTTCTACCCTTCTGTTTTTTGCGCGCCCCTCAGGGGTACGGTTGTCGGCAATTGGCTTTGTGTCGCCGTATCCGGTGGTACTGATACTGCTTTCTGTAAGCCCATGGCTTACTAATGTTGCTTTTACAGATACAGCCCTTTTTTCGGATAGCCATTTATTATACTCCGGAGTTCCAGTTTTATCAGAATGTCCTTCTATCACTATTTTAACGTCTCCCTGTTGTTTTATCACCTCAGCCAGATCTTTAATATCAGCCTTCGCTTTCTCCGTCAGATAGGATGAATTGGTTGGAAAAAGGATTTCAGAATCAAAAGTAACCTTTATGCTTTGCTCCGATCTTACAACCTGTGTGTTTGGCAGTTTATTGCGATAAGCATCATATTGAACATCACTTGAAGGCGCTGAAGTAACAGAACTACCGGCGATGTCTTTTTTGCTTTTGCATGAAAGCAGAACTGTACAAGTAATAAGCACTGCATAAAAGAAGGGTTTCCTCATGAGTAAATTTTATTAAAGATGACGATACGGATAAAGATATAAATTTTCGTTTTTATTCACTTCTGAAACCGAAGGTGTACGTGGAGCACCAGCGATTGTAATCTACCTTCTCTGCCGGCGCTATATTAATAACCTTTATCATCCAGTCGCCAGAGCGGTTAAGCTTAATATAAATCTTACCGTCTTCGTCGCTTATGCTTTCAGACGGAAAAACAGTACCATTAAGTGTTTTGGTGTATACCTCGGCCCTGATCTTAGCTAAAGGCTTCCCTTTAAACAGTATCTGCGCAGTCAAGTCCTCTCCATATTTCAGTTTATACGGGTTCTGAAGCAACAAAAGTTCGAGATCAT
>DALYUO010000006.1:33821-41578 GCA_031981225.1 Pararcticibacter sp. | reverse complement strand
CCTCATATTCACCGCCTGAAGGCTTTGTTGTCATCAATAAGGTTTTCAAAGCGAATATGTTGCCTATACTCATCTCTTCTTTATCACTTACTTTTCCCGATAGCTCTGGAAAACCTTCGTCCGATAGCTGCCTTATAACGTCTTCTCTGTCTATGTCGGATTCGGATGTTTCCTTTTTAGCTGTGACCATACATAAACCAGAATTGTTCATCTGGATGGATAGATAGGCCTGAGCGTCCTTATTTGCTGACAAAAGATTCACGGGCTTTCCACCTGCATATAAAAAGGCATCAGCAAGCTGTGAGACAGGCAAGCTCTTCGCTTTGACGGTATCAAAACCTTTTCCGTAGAAAACTCCCACATCTGCCATCTGCCCCTTCTCAGGAAAAAATCCGCGAGGCACCAGGTAATAACTTTGCGCATGAAGCAGATTAAACGAACATGTAAGTAACAACAAGCAGAGCAGGTATTTCATATTATATTTTCTATCCTCAAACTTACAAAGTTTATCAGGTGCATAAAACCTATTCTAATATTATTTTAGTTAAAAAGCGTTAATATTTACACTATAGTTATAGAATAATAAGCCTTAAAGAATAGTATGAACTTTTTACCATACAGCACTGTCCTATTTTATAGGTAAGATTTATCCTTCGCCCCCGCGATTATGAATGGCACGGAATTTATCTATATAAGCAGACATTCTACAATATGAAAAAGGCAGGAATAGTGCTGGGAGCCATTATAGCAGTTATTCTCTTTATAATTTCGTGTAATAAACTACAGTCGGACCACCCACAGGCAAGTATAGAGATGCCTAAGGCGAGAGCATTAAATGAGGCCGATATTCAGGCTTACGCCGATTCTGTAAATCTTCTTCTTCCGCAATTCGAAAAACAGGAAAGCCTGATCTATTCATTGCGGAATTATTCTTTTCAAATATCTAAATATACCGAAAATGGAAAACCGCTTTTATTCGTTGAAGAAGGCAGGAATGGCGAGTCCGGAAAAGTTGAAAAGCTGTTCTATATTAAGGATAATAAGCTCCTCCTTTACTCTGAGATGGCTGAGACACATTCAAACCCGGAGCCCTTCACCCTGACTAAAATCTATTTCAGGAATAATATTGCGTTTTACGCTGAACAAAAAAAGGCCCATACGGAAGCAGCGTTAAAAACCGTAGCCTTCAGGAAGATCGAGTCAGAAAACAAAGAGTTGCACCGTGATCTCTCCCACATGGAGGATGCATTAAAACAAAAAGGTAAATTCAACCTGGTTTTTGATGGCATTACAGAGTATCCTAAAGCCAGGTATTTAATAATGAGCAGAAACGAATACGATGCCTACAGGGCCGTCATTCGTGTTGAAAAAAGTGATGATTTTATTCGCGAGCTGTCTAGCAACACTTCAAGATATACCGGCTCTAAGCTGGATATCGACTGGAGCGTGAATCATGAAAACAATGAAGTGGTTTATGTAAGCGGCCGCCTGGATCGCCATTAAGCCTGCAAGGGATAAACTTCCGCCATTGGATTAAAAAGATATAGCCTTCCGGTATGTATCTCCAAACAGCGATACCTCTTTCTAAGGAGCATTTCCTTTTGGAAGGTCCTCCCGTCCTTCAACCTGAATACCGTTTTAAAGGGAAGGCTCTCTACAGTACTCGAGGTTGTTTCTTTGTCGTATTTTTTCAGTGCTCTCAAGAGAGTAATATTACTGCAGCTGGACGCAGCGGGGTTTTCAAGATACAACACAATAGCCAACCTGAGATCTTCAGGAAAAATGTGATTATCGAAGAAAGGCTGCATCATTCTTTTAAAATTCTTCTTCCATTCAGCGCCGTGCGGCTTTACCCGGCCCTGATGTTCCTTCCATGTTAAAAGATGGGCAAATTCATGTACCGTGGTCACTAGAAATGCATAGCGATTAAGATCATAATTAACAGATATACGGTGCCCCATTCCCTTTTGAGGAGGCCGGTAATCCCCAAACCTTGTATTCCTCGCTTTTGATATCTTAAAGTCGCATTTAAAATAGTCTATCCAATGCGAGATTAAAGGTGCGGCCTCGTCGGGAAGATATTTTGAAAGGATCTTCACTTTATCCATAGAAAGCAGAATTACTTTAAAAGGTTAAAGACTATAAAGCTTGCAATATAAGCCAGGGCGGTCATATAAACAAACTGAATAAGAGGCCATTTCCAGCTTTTTGTTTCGCGGTAAACCACGGCTAAGGTACTCATGCACTGCATGGCAAACGCATAAAAGATCATCAACGAAAAGGAGGACGCAAGAGTGAATACCGGCAATCCGGTCTCGGGATTTCTGGCCTGCCTCATTTTGTCTGTCACTGATGAGATATGCGAATCATCGTTATTTACACTGTAAATCGTGGCCATGGTACCTACAAATACCTCACGTGCTGCAAAAGAAGTGATCAGCGCAATGCCGATCTTCCAGTCGTAGCCAAGCGGTTCTATTGCAGGTTCGATAGCTTTCCCTATTACACCGGCAAACGAGGTTTCCAGCAGCTCTGATGAGCGATGCAGCTCAAGCTCATCGGGAGTATACTTATTAATGTATTCAGCCGAGCTGTATTTCTTTTCGATGGCAGCATGTTTTCCCGGCGGACCATAAGTTGCCAGTACCCAGAGAACTATCGAGATGGCAATAATTACCTTTCCGGCTTCAACAACGAAGGTTTTAACCTTCTCGTACATGGTAAGTAATACGTTATCCCAGCGTGGCAACCGGTACACCGGAAGCTCCATAATGAAGTAGCCCTTCTCGCGGGCACGCAGCAAATACTTCATCACCCAGGCCACAAAAATGGCCATTATTATACTAATAACATACATTGCCATTAGGGCAACACCCTGCAGATTGATTAATCCGGCCACCTTCTTATCCGGCACTACCAAAGAGATCAGCACTGTATAGATTGGAAGCCTGGCCGAACAACTAACCAGGGGAGTAACCATGATCGTTATCATCCTGTCTTTCCAGTTTTCAATATTCCGGGTACTCATGATGGATGGTACCGCACATGCCAGCCCTCCGATCATAGGAACTACCGACTTTCCGCTCAAGCCAACCTTACGCATGATTTTATCGAGCATAAAAGTCACCCTGGACATATACCCGGTGTCCTCTAAAACAGATATAAAGGCAAAGAGGATAGCTATCTGCGGAATAAAAACAAGTACCCCACTCAGGCCGGCTATGACTCCGTCGGTAAGCAGATCGGTAAGCACGCCAGCAGGCAGAACATTATGAGCTGACTCGGTAAGCCAAACGAAAAGGGATTCAATTAACGACATTGGATATTCCGACCAAGCAAAGATCGATTGAAATATCAGAAACAATAAGGCGAAGAATATCAGAAAACCCCATACCTTATGCGTAAGAACTTTGTCTATCTTATTACTGACCGTCTCGCTTACAGCATCCGTCTCCTGCTTTACAGTCTCCTTAAGTACGCGGTTAATAAAATTATATCTTTCTATTGTTTCAGAAGCCTGCGCTTTCTGAGAATGAAAAGAAAATTCATGTTCAATTTCCTCAATCCGGTCGCTTTCCTTGCTAGATAAGAACCGAAGATTCTCGTGCTGATGAGCAAGCTGAAGTGCAGCATAGGGCTTATCAATGAGCAGCTCCTCCTGTATTTTACTGATTAAGCCAGGAGCGATAGACTCCACTTTTATCGTATCATTCTGAAGCGGAATTGCGGAGGAAAATTGGATAGCTTCTTTTAATTTCTCAATATTCTCGCCCTGACGTGCCGATATCGGAACTACCTGTACTCCCAAACGTGTAGAAAGTGCGTCGATGTCAATATGAGTGCCCGACTTCCTGGCCAGGTCCATCATATTCAGCGCAATGATCACGGGAATCTTCATATCGGCAACCTGTGTGTAAAGCAGGAGGTTCCGTTTAAGATTGGAAGCGTCGGATACTATTACGACCAGGTCGGGATGAACATCGTTATTTTTGTCGGCAAGAACCTCGAATACAATAGTCTCGTCTTTACTTTTAGGATATAGGCTATAAGTTCCGGGCAGGTCGATGATCACAGCATTCCGTCCGTCGGAAAGACGGCAGTTTCCGGTTTTTTTGTCAACAGTAATACCGGGAAAATTCCCGATCTTCTGATTTAAGCCGGTTAGTATATTGAACAGGGTAGACTTCCCCGTATTTGGATTTCCAACAAGAGCAACTTTCAGATCACCGTTCACCTATCACTAATGTAATATAATTGTCGAAGCTTCCAGCTTGCGGAGGCTCAACTGATAACCGGAAACAGTAATGGCCATTGGATCGCCCAGAGGAGCAAAGCGCTCAACTACAATAGACTCTCCAGGGAGACAACCCATCTCCATTAATTTGATCGACATTTCAAGATCAGTAAATTCCTTAATAATCCCAGTTTGTCCTGGCCTCAGTTGTGATAGCTTCATAATTTTCAAACTTCACAAAGATAACCCTTATTTGTAATAAATCCAAATAAGACCAATGAAGAAAAGGATTTAAAAATGTGCCTTTGCCTGCGGTGTTGGCAGGCCTCCGGACTTATAAAAATGAGGGCAATTGCATTTTTTGCGAAATATTCCACAGGAGCTCAGGCCCAGCAGCATAACGGTGATCGTTAAAAGTTTAAACAAATTTCTCATTTCGTGTCCTGTGTAGAAAAATATAACTAAAGATTCCCATGCCAACTCCTGTGACATCACAAAAAAGATCCCACCAATCAGCAGATCTATAGGTAAATACCTTCCATTGCAGCAGTTCAATCAATGCTCCGAAAGCAGTTGCAATCAGGAAGATTTTCAAAACACTTAGTATACGAAACGAATAACTGTTTTGTTGCCTGATTTTGCCGTAGAACATGAAAACAGTCAACACAAAAAAGAAACCAGTGTGAACCAGTTTATCGAAACCTTCAAACACCGGTACACCACCGGTGCTATCCATAGGCATATCGCATAGGATGAGCACCAGAACAGCCCATATAATGGTCAGGTACTGGTGCTTTAAGGTATTAATCATTAGAATCCAACCTGTGCTTTATATTCTTCGGCAGAGAGCAGCGTTTCAATATCGGATACAGAGCTAACCGATACTTTTACCATCCATCCATCTCCATAGGGATCCTGATTTACCAGTTCGGGAGCAGAATCAAGAAGACTATTGATTTCAAGTATGGTACCTGTTACAGGCATAAACAGATCAGATACCGTCTTAACGGCTTCAACGGTTCCAAACACTTCATTCTGCGGCACTTCCTGACCCACAGTGTTGATATCGATATAAACAATATCGCCTAATTCGCGCTGCGCAAACTCTGTAATTCCAACATAAGCTTCGCTGCCTTCTAAACGGATCCACTCGTGGTCCTTGGTATACTTTAAGTCAGGGGGAAAATTCATGATACTTTTTGCTTCAAAAATACTGTTATCAAAGGATTTGAGCAAGGGAAATCGGGCACTGGCAGAAAACAGCTTTGTGCTATAAGCTTTCAGCAATCAGCTTTCCGAATCAGCTTTCAGCTCTCAGCAATCAGCAATCAGCAATCTACTCATAATTCAACCCGCAACCACTTGTCTTGATACTTGATACTTTCCCGCAACCCACAACCCGCAACTCGCAACCCACATCCTACTGTAACATAAACCTCAGGTTAATACCAAAGTTACTATAAGAAGTATTAAACGTTTGAGATGTATAAGGCTTTGTGATATTCCCGTCATAGAAAAGGCGGAGGTTCAAACGCTGATTAAGAATATAATCTACGGAAGGACGAAGGGTTATGTTTTTAGCTCCCGATGATACCTCTGCGTCGTCAACATCTGCTCTGTAGATCACCGTCTTGCGATCGTCAACGGCAACATCGACCTTAAAATTAACATCGTTCTTGAGCTTACGACCGTTGAACAAGCCGAATGGAAAGCGGAACTGATTTGTGCGGTATCCGAGCCCGAATACAAGTCCGTTTTCACTTTGCTGGGCAAGCTGACTATTAGCCAGACTTAAGCTCAGAGCTCTCGTTTTACGGTATTCAAAATTTGCAGTAACATTGTTCTTCATCCTGAAATCTACGCCAAATAGCGGAACGAACTGTTCAAATAACGTCACCTGCGAAAACTGGTAATACGGAAGGAAATTACCCCTGGCATCTTTTACACTTACGAAGCCGTTTGTTTCCCTGAACCGCGTCAATGAATTAAATCCGTTTACATTATATGTAGAGCGATAGGTATGAGTAATATCAAAAGAGGCAAATATGTCGCTAAAGAGGTCATACTTCGTGAGTCCGTTATACGAGATTCTCCAGTTCGGCACCGGAATTTTCGGAAAACGTTTCAGACTTATGGTATGAGGATCGCGTCCGGTATAAGCAGCAATGAAAGACGCAACAACGACATCCTGAGAGTTCTTCCCGTAGCCATCAGCATAACCATCCTGCTCTCCTTGCGAGTTCGGGTTAATAGCCCCAAGTCGTTCTGATATTATCTGCCGGTTCCGTTCAAACGTTCTGAAAAGGTTCGATTTACCGTCCCCCGCATCCTTGAACGCAGTACGCAGAGAGAAATATGAAATACTAAAGTCGCCGGTAGTAACAGGACTCTGGTTTTCAAATTCACTGCTTTCTCCGTTAAACCTGAAATTAGTTGAATAGTTGAAACTCTGACTCTTCATAGCAGTCAGCTCGATCGTTAAATCACGGATCGGCTCAATTCTGCCGCGAAGATTAATATCTTCCTTCCTTGTGGTAATATATAACTGATTCAGAAGGCTGTCGCGGCTGATCCAGCCCCTTTCAATAGCCTTCCATCGAATATCTTTCTGACTTCCGAACACAAAGCCCCAGCCCGGAGCATCAGCGTCGAAATCATATCCAAACAAATTCGTCTTCGGAAGATATCCGGGCAAAAAGGTTCCCTCGGTACGTGTATAGGCCCCTGTAATACTTTTTATACTTGTTAAAGCATTTACCAGAAAAGAACTGCCATCCGCCCCGGCCCTCCTTACAAATCCGAATTTATTATAAAGGCTTGTAAAATTCAGGGTAGGATTCAGCTGAATAGTGCGGGTATTCTGTATGGTGTTGCCCAGATCAATGGTCGGATCATTGAGCGTTGCCAACGGTTCCGTTCTCCAGTTAAAAGTAGTACCGTATCTGGCAATTACATTTGTCCAGCTCAGCCCGGGGATTTTATTGATCGGAAGAGTATAGTTTATATTCAGATTGTGGCTATAATCTGTCGTACGGCCCAGTTTCTTCAGATTCTCCCATACGGTATCACGTGCAAGTTTATCCATTCTGCCCTGAGGCTCGTCTATCACCGAGTAATTGGTAGCATTAAAATCAAGCTGCATAGAGCGCGTGAGATTCCAGCTGATGCCATAAAGACGACTCATCTGGAAGTTTTTATTGTAGGTAGTTCTTATAAAGTTGTCAGGACTGTTATCACGAAGCGTATTTTCAGAATACAGCCTGTCGACATCAATTCTGAAATTAATTACCGAAGGCATTAAGTTGAAATTAACGTCGCGTAACAACGCTAAAACATTCGACTTGATGATCTTTGCAAAAGGGGCATAGTTCTTAGGCTTCCCATTGTAGTTATAGGCGAGCCCTGCCCTATAGGTTTTCTGCAGTGACAGTTCATTAATAAAATCACGATGATCATACTCTGTAAAAGCGTAGCTCGCGCTGAAGTTCTCTATATCCCACAGATGGCTCTTTTCCCCCGGATC
>DALYUO010000006.1:33445-33811 GCA_031981225.1 Pararcticibacter sp. | reverse complement strand
AATACTCCTCTGCGAAGAGAAGTTAAAGAACATCGGAATCTTGATGCCCGACCGCTCAGGAAAGAACTTACCCAGTTCCACATTGGTCGACAGGTCAAAGAAGCGGTCATCTGAACGGTTCCGTTCGCTCACCCGTTTGTCAATAGAACCAAATCCTACAGTGCTTTTGCTTCCTGAAACGGTAAAGTCTGCAAAATCAGCGAGTTTAGCATTCATCCGGGCGGTTGCGGCCCAGCCTCCGCGTTCGTCGAACTCAGTAAGCCGAAGCTCATTAAACCACACCTGGACAGTTTTATCAAGCCCGTCATCCCCCGCCGGTGTTGCATCATTCCGTAAAGGATTGCGAACGCCGAGCATGTACACGCG
>DALYUO010000006.1:31525-33435 GCA_031981225.1 Pararcticibacter sp. | reverse complement strand
ACGCGCACTTTGCTCAGATCGGGTTGCCCCATTACATAAATGGTATTATCCCCATCTTTGTATGCAAAGGGCTTGTTCTCCGGCCACATCGCCTCATTTCTCGCTGCCTTGGCCATCTGCAATTTTTTAAGCTCAAGGTCAAGCTTATTTTTATCCGGCCATATTGAATAGGGGTCAGCCGTACCGGGACTGGTAACTTTCAATGGAATCTCGTACTCATAATAATTATCCCTTGAATCGGCGCCAAGCCGGATAATTGCATGAACATCATTGTCTCTTATCTGTTCCCCTTCAGCATGGATAAACATTTCGAGCTTTTTATACGACCTGAAGTCGTTATAGCTATTCTTAAACGCCGCACGGGAATAACCGTCGCGAAGATTAGAAACAGCTACCGCGAGTGATTGCTCGTTTTGCTGAGTCTCGCCCCTGTAATTACTCAGATCGCGCTCTCTCTCAATACCGGGCGGAACTACATAAGGAATTGGGGACCTTTTCCCGTTCTCCTCAATATTGATCGCGCTAACATCCAGCGTCGAATTATCGGGCGTACGGGATCCTAAAGCCGGATCAACAATCACATCCTGCGACTGATTAGAAGCGTTATACCTCCGCCACTCTCCTCTAACCAGCTGAAGGCGCCCCATCCGAAGCACAGCGGTATCGGCGAAGTTTGTCATAAACATCCTGATAAACCGGATAGATTTAAAGTCTTCAATGTTGCCGACCTTCCCCTGGAACTGCGATATCGGAATCCTCAGCTGATACCACGAAACCTGCTGAGTGCTTCCGTTAGCCAGCTTAACACTCGACGTAACCTTATCGGTGATAAAGTTCTGTCCGACCACCATGTCGCGGGGGCGAATAGAGACCTTATATTCATAAAACTCGTCGGTAAGCGACATGTTATTATCACGGTTCACATCCTCACCATCGGGAAGAGGAGTTGCCGCTGAATTTTCAACGCCGGTTTCGGCGAGCGACTGAGCCGAAGTTTTAGAGTTCGACTCTGTGCCGTTGTATTTTTCGTAACGCTTTAATATTCCAGCATTACTATTTTCTATATCACCTCCCCTGAAATAACGATAGTTATCAGACGATGGGTCGTTACTTATTTCTTCAGCAGCCGGCGAACTAAGTTGGCCCCGTACCTGACTAAGGAAGCCCGAAAAGTGCTGGCGCTCGTCGGCGTCGGTCAGGCCTTCAAGTCCGGCATCCTGAAATTGTCTGGACTGCGGATTATTATCAAATGCCTGAATTACCGGCTGAAGCTTAGGTACCCGGCCCCACGCTGTCTCGTCAGTACGCGAAGGATCTCCATCAGGAGAAAGTCCGTTCTCCAGTGACTTCCTGCCATCTTTTAAGATATCTTCAGAGATATTCCCGAGATTAAAATAAAGATCACCTCCCGGTGAGTCGGGCTTATATATAAATGGATCGAGTACCCAGAACTCTATAAATTCAATATTGAGCGCCTCAAAATCAGTGGTCTCCAACTTTCGAAATATTCCGCCCCAGCGATTCTTAGGATTCGAGAGCGTTCCATCCGGATTTATGCCTGATGTTGTATAATTGTAGGGACCTCTGATATTCGGATAATAAGTAAGATCTAAAGTAGGAAGTGTTAATGGCTGGCCGGTAACCGATTGTTTTAAGGGGAATACTTCCTGCTCAAGCACTTCACGTACATAGTGATTCGACTGCTCATTCCGGTTATTGCGAATACTGGCCGGAGCAAGTGAATTATTTCTGTTGAAGAATATCGGATCTATATTATAAAACGCCAGTCGGGCACGATTATACCCGTATGCAAGATCATTGCTTAACGCCGCTTCGGGGAAGAGATTGTTCGATGTAACGGGAGTACCCGAAATTTGCCAGGCCACAGCGCTTTTTAAATCGATAACCGA
>DALYUO010000006.1:29321-31515 GCA_031981225.1 Pararcticibacter sp. | reverse complement strand
CATTCTTGCTGCCTGCAAAGTTCAGCGAGCGGGGATGCCCGGGAATGAGGTTCGCAAATTCACCCGAAAACGTCAAAGAGGACGGTTCCTTCGTTTCAATAAAAGGAATCTTATCTACCAGGCGCGTTAACAGTCGCGAGTCCGAACTATAATTGGCATCCAGTCCCCACATAGTATTCGAGATCGGTTCTTCTCCGATGTTCACCTTAGCTGTCAGTGGCTTCTCCGTGAGGTTCATGATTGTACCTCCCAGGTTCAGCTTATTGTTCACCCTGTAATCCAGATGTGTTCCAAAGAGCGACCGCTGCTGAAGTCCGAAAAGCTCACTGTTCTCCAGCTTGATCCTTATAGGCTGACCTGAATTGAGCAGGGCGTGATTAAGTATCCTCACCCGACCAATATTGTAATCTACTGTAAAGTCGGTACCTTCAACCAAAGGCAGCGTTCCTGCTGTTACCTGCACAGAGCCCGCCGGAATATTAATCGCATTTAGCTGAAACTCCGATCCGACTTCCGATTGATAGGTACCACGGATAATATAACGGTTGAGACCAGGATATAACTGCTGGGCATCAGCCCTTGTAAGGTCGTACAGCTGCTGGAAAACATACTTATCTCTTAAGTTCGTCTCAGAGGCGTTGAACTTCGCCGCCAGATCAGAGCCGAAGGGTTCAAGCAGCGGGAATGTAATCCGTCCGTTAAGAGGATCTATGGTGATACCTTCTATGAAATCAAAATAACCATCAGGCGCTTTATCTCCGTTCTGGGTCAGGTTATCCAGATTAGTTAACTGGAGCCATCGTTTCCCGTTGGTATTTACACCCTCCGTGATTGATGGGGTTTCTACACCGCTCTTCTCATCAAGCCTGTAAATATTAAGATTAAAATCATTCCTGCTAATCTGATAAGCGCCTAACGAATAAATATTCTTCATCATAAGGTCCCAGGTAGGCAGGTTGGTTTTAAGCATTTCATTTTTCAGGAGCTTAACAAACAGCATACTTGGATTAGACGGATCGACAGGAACATCAGTAGAAAACTCACCAACCTGGTATTCTACGCCGTTGTAATTGTATCTGAAGGCCACAGCAAGTACCTCATCAGCATTAAGGGCAAAATTCAGAGAGATATATCCAAGACGGGGGTTTAAGGTAAACTCCCTGTCGGTAAGCCTGCGGGCATAGGTTAACTTTGAATAATTATCGGTTCCGCGATTTCCCTGAAAATATTCAGTGACCGCATTCGAATTGGTATTGCGCACCTGGCCCGAATAGTTCAGCAAATTCTGCAGCAGGTTATTGGATTGCTGAAGAAAAGCAGGATCACCTACCGGACCCGCAGCAGGCAAGGCTGACCCTCCGCTTCTCAACTGCCGGGTATCAAAGGGATTGACCTCACCTAAATCTATCAGCGCCAGCACATCCCTCGAATCGGTAGTGCTGTTATTTCTGTTCGTCACCCAAACCTCAATTTGGGTGATATTTATATTCGATCGGATAAGCGGGAGGCTTTGAAGAGCCTGGTTATAGTTTTGCCTGAAGTACTGGGCCAGGAAAAAATGCTTGTTCGCTTCGTAGCTGTCGGCGCTGATCCTGAATTCATTCTGCTGAGATCCGTTGGTAATGGTAATCTCCTTTTGCTGCGACTTCTGCTGCGAAAAAATACTGGTAACATTCAGCTTGCCAAACTGCAACTGGGTTTTTATACCAAATAAGGCCTGACTGCCGCTGATCAACGTAGAATTTAGCGGAAGACTTACGTTCCCGGCTTCAATCTTTTGGATAATATCATCAGGCTGTCCGGCATAATCCAGCTTCATCTGGTTCTCAAAATCAAACTGCGCCTCCGTGTTATAATTAGTACCTAACTTGAAATTTTTACCGATCTGACCGGTGACATTCATTTGAATACGCTGATCAAAATCGAAGTTCGTTTGCTTCCGCTGCCGCTCGTTGAAAAGAGGGTTCTCATTTTTATTTATCCTCCCCGAAAGGGTAAGGTCTGCAGATCCCTGCGGTCTTATGTCGATCGTAGAACCTCCAAAAATGCGCTCAAAGGCGCGACTGTTTACAGTAATGGAAGGGATAAGGCCATTCTGCTGCATCCTTGCAGTAGCTGTATCGGTAAGCTGCCTCCAATAATTACGTTTCAGCTGTTCAGTCTCGTACCGCTCGTATTCTTCAATAGTAAGATA
>DALYUO010000006.1:20074-29311 GCA_031981225.1 Pararcticibacter sp. | reverse complement strand
GGCGGACGATACAGGCGATCACCGATCGTTTCCCGGATAATGTAACGACGGCTTGCCGGATCGAACTCTACAGTACGCTTTATGTTAGATGGCTTTTGCAAATAAAACCCCGGCGCAGCATCCAGATCCAGAGTTTTAGTATCTTTAAATGGGTATGGTATCCGGAGACTGTCGGTCCTGCGCTGTGCAAAACTGTTAAGCTGCAACAGGCAAAAAACACTACTGATACTAAATATGAAAATAGTAGATATTCGTCTCACATCCCCTGATAAATTCTATAAATTTTTCAAAGCGGACTTTATCAATTGCTCTACAGATAGATTTCCCTGTTCCTTTTGAGTTTGAGATACGTTATCCAAAGCTTTCTCTACCACGTTCTTAGAAAACCCAAGCATGACGAGAGCTGACAATGCTTCCTCTTTTGCAGTGTTATACTGCGGAATGTCAGTCAAGGTTTCAATTCCTTCCTTTTTTAATTTATCCTGCAATTCAAGAATAAGGCGCTGAGCAGTTTTGGGACCAATACCTTTAATTTTCTTAATCTGCGAAAGGTCGCCTTTTACTATGGCAACCTGTATTTCCTCGGGGGTGATAGATGAGAGGATCATCCTGCCCGTTCCCGGACCTATACCAGAAACAGAAATGAGATGAAGGAATAAACGTCGTTCTCCTTCATCTGCAAATCCGTATAAAGTATGGGCATCTTCTTTAACATGAAGCCAGGTATACAACTTACAACGTTCGGTACCAGGCAATTTCGAATACGTATTAAGCGAAATATTAATGTGATAACCAATGCCTCCGGCATCGATTATCACATATGCGGCACATTTAAAAACTAGTTTTCCGTCAATATATGCGTACATATTCTTTTTAAGAAGATCTTACCATAATCAAATTATCAATTCATTACCAGGCCGAAAACACCTTTCTTTTCTTTGGCTGCGGCAGCCTCTTCCTCTTTAGTCTGTACATCAACAACCGCGATAGTCACCATATTCACAATCTCCCGGACAGAGCTGCCGATCTGAAGGATATGCACCGGCTTGTTCAAACCCAGAAGAATCGGTCCAACTGCCTCTGCTCCGCCTAGTTCCTGTAACAGCTTATATGAAATATTGCCTGACTCAAGATTAGGGAATACCAAAGTATTAGCCGGATTACCGCTAAGTTTACTGAAAGGAAAGTTATCCTTCAGCAAGCATTCGTTAATGGCAAAGTTAGCCTGCATTTCACCGTCGACCGTTATCTCCGGATATTGCTCATGAAGTATGCGGACAGCTTCCCGTGTTTTTTCTGGCACCCCCCCTTTTGTAGAACCAAAGTTAGAGTACGACAGAATAGCAATCCTTGGATTAATATTAAACTTCCTCACAGAATGATCGATCAAAGTAGTTATAGCAACAAGCTCATCAACTGTCGGATTCTTATTTACTGTGGTATCGCCAAAGAAAATAGGCCCTTTTTTGGTTAGCATCATATACATTCCTGCAACCTTGGTTACATCAGGCTCTGTGCCGATAATATGAAGAGCTGGACGTACGGTAGATCCATAGTCCTTAGTAAGTCCCGAAATCAGCGCATCAGCAGCGCCAAACTGCACCATGCATGCTCCGAAATAATTACGGTCCTTCACCATACTCATGGCCTTAGCGATAGTAACGCCCTTTCTCTGTCTTTTCTCGAACAAGAAATTAGCGTATTGATCCAGCATTTCCGTTTCCTCCAGCGGATCTATAATCTGGACACCATTCAGATCAAGCGAGTGCTCTTCAATTATATCCTGTATTTTCTTCCTGTTGCCCAGAAGGACAGGAATAGCGATACCGTCTTCTTTAACGATTTGAACTGCCTTCAATATTTTATGATGATCTGCTTCAGCGAACACCACTTTCTTTGGATTAGATTTAGCCCTGTTACTTAGCGTCCTAAGCAAGGCATCTTCACCACCCAACCTTCTGCCGAGTTCTTCGGTATATGCATCCCAGTCAGTTATTGCAGCCCGCGCCACTCCCGACTCCATTGCTGCTCTTGCCACTGCAGGGGAGACCGATGTAATTAAACGGGGATCCATTGGCTTAGGGATAATATACTCCTTGCCAAACTTCAGGTTTTGAAGATTGTAAGCAAGCATTACAGCCTCAGGGACAGGTTTCTTAGCCATGTCGGCAATGGCCTTAACCGCGGCGATCTTCATCTCCTCGTTAATCGTGACAGCCCGTACATCCATCGCGCCCCTGAAGATATAAGGGAAGCCCAGTACGTTGTTTACCTGATTTGGATAATCAGAGCGACCCGTAGCCATGATGATATCTTTACGCGCCGCAATAGCAAGCTCGTAAGCGATCTCTGGATTAGGGTTAGCCATTGCAAAAACAATAGGATTCTTTGCCATCACTTTTAAAGATTCCGGCGAAAGCACGTCAGCAGCAGAAAGGCCAATAAACACGTCGGCATCTTTCATTGCATCGTCCAGGGTATATATATCTCTGTCGGTTGCAAATTCAGCTTTTAAAGGATCCAGTTTTGCCCTGTCTCTCCTGATCACACCGGTACGGTCGATCATGACAATATTCTCTTTCCGTGCCCCAAGACTTACATACAACCTGGAACAAGAGATCGCAGCCGCACCAGCTCCGTTCACTACTATTTTAACCTTCTCGAGCTTCTTCTTCTGTAACTCGCAGGCATTCAGCAATGCTGCTGCAGAAATAATAGCAGTACCATGCTGATCATCATGCATTACAGGAATGCTCATTTCTTCTTTAAGCCGCCGTTCAATTTCAAAACATTCAGGCGCTTTAATATCCTCCAGGTTGATACCTCCGAAGGTGGGCTCAAGAGCTTTTACAATGGTGACGAACTCGTCGACGCTCTTAGTGTTCAGCTCAAGATCGAATACGTCGATATCTGCAAAGATTTTAAAAAGAAGTCCTTTGCCCTCCATTACCGGCTTACCAGCTTCAGGGCCTATGTCGCCCAGGCCTAATACAGCCGTACCATTACTAATAACTGCTACGAGATTTCCTTTAGCGGTATATTTATAAACATCATCTTTATTTTCAGCAATTTTCAAACAAGGTTCAGCTACTCCGGGTGAGTAAGCCAATGTAAGGTCGCGCTGAGAATTTGTAGGTTTAGTTGGTAATACCTGGATCTTACCAGGACGCCCCTGGGAGTGATAATCCAGGGCATCCTTCTTTCGATTTAATTTGTCCATTATAATCTATATTGGGAAGTAACAAAACTACAATTCTATAAGGAAAGCGCAAATAAAGTTTAATTAGGATGTGGGGTGTGAGTTGTGGGTTGTGGGATGTGAGTTGAAGGTTGTGCGATGCGGGATGGAGTTATGAATTATGAGTTATGAATTATGGGTTGCCATATAGGGATGTTGACTGGCAAAGGTTCGGAAAGAGGTAGTGATTATGAATTATATGTTATGAATATGAGTTACCATACATAATGGCATTGACTGGCAAGGCTTGGGAAGAAGCACTGGTAACCTAAAGCAAAAGGCTCCCGGGGGGAGCCTTTTGCTTTACATAGATAATCAATTATATCCTAAAAAAGGAATCCGAGGGATACCGAGAAAACCTTATTTTTTATAGTCGCGTCCCCTGTATCTTTACCGATGTTTGTTAATCCAAGACCATAATTAGCATTCAGAGTAAGACCGTTACTAAACTCAACACCGCCCAGGAAATTCATTCCAAAATCGGCTGTTTTGAACATTGTTTCACCATCTGTATCAACGTCGTCACCGTCGACGGTATACTTGTCTGAGATCTTAATACCCGCGTAAGGCCCTGCTCCCAAGAATAACTTCCCAAAAGAACCGACCGGAAATTTTGCCACTGCATTTACCGGGATATCAAGATACATCACGTTGGCTTTGAATTCGCCCACTTCTGCGTCTCCGAAGTCAAGCACATCGCCATCTGCCTTAAATCCTTTTCCTGAGATTCCGATGCCTGGTTGGATTGAGAAATTAGGAGAAACACCGTAATCTACATAACCCTGAAAATGGAATGAGGTGAGAGAAGAAAGAGAAAGACTCATTCCACCGTTACTAAATGTTTGATTTGCAAAGTTAACACCGGCTTTTAATCCGTACTTAACTTCCTGTCCGAATACAGCTCCCATTACGAACAGCAAGGAGAGGCTTAGGAAAACTTTTTTCATATTAATTTATATTTTCTTCAAATATAAATACAGTTCTCCTAATCGTACAAGATTTTTTTTCAACGCACTGATTAGCTTTACTTAAATCTCAGAATACATTTAACGACATCGGCAGAACAACAAATTATGAAGCTAAGCTCTAACTCATAACCCATAATTCATAACCTATAACTGCTGCCCCCGCAGCTCACAACCTACAACCTACAACCCACATCCCGCACCCTACCTCTTTCCTCTTCCTTCTTTCCACTGCTTACTGAACGACTTTTCGGCAACCTCAGGCATATTACGATATTTACCCCAGCTCTTCTTGAAAAAGGTTTTTAAGATGAGGTTCTTCATTTTGCCTCCCACCATATCCATCCAGCTTCTCTTAAGCATGGCGCGCTTCCATCCCTTCCAGCCAAGTGTTTCCGCCTTAGGGCTAAGCCCCTCCTTCACAGCATCCCGGCGGTTCAGGAGAAGCATTTTATGAATGTCTATTTTGACGGGGCACACTTCCGTGCATTTCCCGCAAAGGCTTGAAGCGTAGCTAAGATGTTTAAACTCCTCCATCCCTTTAAAGTGAGGAGTAATAACGGAGCCTATTGGCCCGCTGTAGGTAGTCTGATAAGTATGGCCTCCTACATTTTTATAAACAGGGCATGCATTCAGACAGGCTCCGCAACGTATACAGTATAAACCCTGCCGTTGTTCTTTGTGAGCAAGAAGTTCGGTTCGTCCGTTATCCAGCAGGATCACATACATCTCTTCGGGGCCGTCGGTTTCGCCTTCCTGCCGTGGGCCACCTAGTATAGTGTTATAAACAGTGAGGTTCTGTCCCGTACCATGGGTAGATAAGAGAGGCAGGAAAAGATCCAGATCTGCAATAGAAGGAATAAGCTTTTCTATCCCGGCAATGGCAATATGTATCTTAGGGAACGTCGTAGAAAGCCTAGCATTTCCCTCATTCTCGGTCAATGAAATACTCCCGGTGTCGGCTATCAAGAAATTCGCACCGGTAATACCTACATCTGCAGAAGTATACTTCTCCCGCAGAAGTTCCCTGGCCTTAAGCGTAAGCTGCTCAGGCGTTGCATCCGGAGGCGTACCAAACTTCTCATGAAAAAGCTTTGCGATATCTTCCTTGCTAAGATGCATGGCGGGGGTAACGATATGATATGGCTTTTGGCCAAGCAGCTGAACGATATACTCACCCAGATCACTTTCGATCGATTCAATATGATGCTCCTCCAGAAATTCATTCAAATGAATTTCCTCTGTAGTCATCGATTTAGATTTTATAACCGTCTTTGCGTTCGACCGGCGGACAATCTTTAAGATCTCTTCTGTAGCTTCTTCTGCATCATTGGCCCAGATAACCTTCCCGCCTCTTCTCTGAAAGTTTGCTTCAAATTCAGGCAGCAGCTTATCAAGGTTTTCCATCACCTTCCACTTGATCACATGCGCCTTCCTCTTCGATGCTTCAAGATTCACAAGCTTTGACAAACCCCTCTCAACCGCTGTATGATACCTTCCGATATTGAAATTAATGATACGGCGATGATCCAGATCAAATGCTTTCTCCTCTGATGCTCCCTGAAAATCCTCAGCAAATTTTGTCATATAGCGAAGTTAGGTGTTTTTAACCGGAATTCAATTTTTCGAAATATAAGCCATCATCCTCAACTGTCCGTTCTCAACTGTTCATTGTCAATTGTCAAAGCTTCAACCACTTCTTCCTGACCGCCAGTTGCTCTGCCGTCGCATTCTTATCCGCTTCTATACGAAATTTACCATTCGTATCAGGACTTAACGTCAGCTCTATCGTTTTCAATAAACCATCCCTGGAAACAAGAACGCTGATCTTATCGCCAACTTTTCCGGATGCGATGATCTTATCCAAATCAGTGGTGCGTAAGGCATCCGTAGTACCGTTAACCCGGTAGCCGTCCACAGCAATAATTTCATCATTTACATTCAGGCCACCGGTCCAGGCAGATCCTCCCCTTGTTACCGAACTTACTATTAACTTGCCCTCTTTTTGCGACGCAGTGATACCCAAAGAAGGAACATTGCTTCCCGCGTTCTCATTTACAAGATTCAGTCCGGCATGTCCGAGGTGTACATTATAGTTAATAGGCGAAGTGCCATGTACATAATCCCGGTAAAAATTATCAAGAGAAATCCCTGCTATTTTTTCGGCCATCGCTTTGAATTCGTCGCCGGTATAGCCTCTTTTTTGCCTGATATAGTATTCGTCGTACATCGCTTTCATAACATCGTCCAGGCCTTTAGCAGCTTTCGTGGCGTTCAGTATCTCCAGGTCGAGTATCATGCCGAGCAGGGCTCCTTTGTTATAGTACGATATAGTAGAATTCTTTGAGTTCTCGTTGGGACGGTAGTACTTTATCCAGGCGTCAAAGCTCGATTCACTCACAGGCTGAACTTTACTTCCCGGTTGGTTCTCCACCACTTTAATGTCATCGCAAAGCACTTCAAGGTATTTTTCAGGAGAATAAAACTCCGCTCTCCGGAGCATAAGGTTATCATAATACGCAGTAAAACCCTCGGCAATCCACAGATCCGTAGTATAGTTCTCAGTGTCGTAGTCAAAAGGCCCTAAGGCCTGCGGACGCAGCCTCTTCACGTTCCAGAGGTGAAAATATTCGTGCGCTACTAAACCAAGAAAGCCCTTATAGCTCTTTTCTGATTTATATCCCAGACGTGAAGCGCCGAGAACGGTGGAGTTGAGATGCTCTAAGCCACCTCCGCCATTCTGAAAGTTATGAACAATAAAAACATAACGTTTATTCGGGTTTTCCTTAAAAATGTCAGTCTCCGTCTCGATGATTAAGGCCATGTCTGCCGATAATTTTTCCTTGTCATAATTACCACCGCCATACATTGCCACTTCATGCTTCACACCCGCTGCTTCAAACTCAAATATATCCTGATTGCCGACCTCAATAGGAGAGTCGTAAAGGACATCAAAGTTTTCGGCGTAGAAGGTATTTTTCTTCCCCTTTACCGGATCAAGACCGGTAGATATCTTCTTCCAGTCGGCATGAGGATTAATGCTTACTGTTGCTGGCTGATTAATAAGCCCGTCAACATACATAAAGATCCCTGTGGGCGACAAAAAGGCATGCGACTCATCAATAAAGCTCGTCCTTACCGATATTTCAAACGCATACACACGATACCCGGCTTTGATGCCCTCTTTACCCTTTGCAGCAATGCGCCATGTATTCTTATCAAGCTTCTGAACTTTCAGTGGAGCATTATCCGCCCCCTTAGCATAAAAGCCCTCAACGTTCTTTGCAAACTCCCTTACCAGATAAGACCCCGGAGCCCATACCGGCATTTTCAAATCAATAAAATCACTTTTATTACCAGAAATCTGCATTTCCACGTCGGCATAATGTGCCTGTGGCTCGGTAAAAGATATTTGAAAAGAGATTCCAGGTTGAGCGATCAACCCATTAAACGACGATATCATAAAAATCAAAGCAAAACAAAAGTACCTGTTCATAGTCTGCCGCAAAAGTAAATGAAAATGATGACATGAGCCATCAGAAAACAGCTTTCGGCAATCAGCTGAAAACTTTCAAAGTAAAATCCTTGATACACCTGTTAAAAAACACACTTACATAGTATTTTTGCAGTTCTAAAATAAAACATAAAGACGCAAGTCTTTTTTTATGTTACCAGAACCAGGCTTTCCGGCGGTAATAAAACGATCGAACCACTTAAATCACAATGAAAACAAAATATATTATTTATGCTTTACTGATCATTGGTCTTGGCTATCTCATATTCTATCGGATAAAAAAGAATAGCGGAGTAGAACAATCAGCTGGTGGTCCGCCTCAGGGAGGAGCATCGCAAAAGCCCATGACCGTCAATGGCATAGTTGTAAGCCCCGTTCGATTCGCGAACAGCCTTACCGTTACAGGTTCTGTAGACGCAAACGAGCAGGTACAGATCAGAAGTGAGGTACAGGGCATCATCCGAAGCATCTCTTTTAAAGAAGGGACAAACGTTTCTAAAGGACAGGTTTTATTAAGAATAGACGATTCGGAACTCAGAGCTCAGCTTGCACAGGCACTGACGAGAGAAAACCTCGCCGCCGAAACCGAAAGACGGGCACAGCTTCTGCTTGAAAAGGAAGCCATCAGCCGGGAGGAATACGATGTAGCGCTTGCCGATTACCGTGCTTTAAAAGCACAAACCCAGCTGATCAGGGCGCAATTAGCTAAAACCGTGATCAGGGCGCCATTTAACGGTAAAATAGGCTTGCGATCGGTATCCCAGGGCGAGTACCTAACGCCTACAACCATTGTAACCAGCCTGGTTAATATAAACCCGGTAAAGATCACCTTTTCTGTACCTGAAAAATATTCCACAATGGTGAGAAATAACACCAAACTAACATTTACGTTATCCGGATCAAATGAAAAACATACCGCTACCGTATATGCAATAGAACCACAGGTGGAGGCAGCAACTCGTACCCTTCAACTACGGGCAAGGGCGGCCAACCCGGATGGATCGCTTATTCCGGGATCGTTCGCCAATATTCAGCTGCCTCTCAATACCATTGAGAACGCCATACTGATCCCTACACAATCCGTAGTTCCGGTTCAGAAAGTATTTACCTCTCAAAACGGGAAAGCAAAAGAAGTAATGATCGAAACGTCCTCCCGTACAGAGAAAGACATCCTGGTAACATCCGGATTGAAAGAAGGAGATACTGTCCTGACTACAGGGATCATGACATTAAAGGAAGGAAGTCCGGTAAAGGTTATCACCGGCCGGAAATAAGAGGAACTTATGAGTTTATCAACAACAAGTATAAAACGACCGGTCCTTACAATCGTAATGAACCTGATCCTGATTTTGTTCGGGATTATTGGATACACGTTTTTAGGCGTTAGGGAATACCCTTCCATTGATCCGGCGATTATATCCGTACGTACCAGCTACTCAGGAGCGAACCCTGATATTATTGAGTCGCAGATTACAGAACCACTTGAAAAATCGATCAATTCAATCGACGGAATACGAAAT
>DALYUO010000006.1:1923-20064 GCA_031981225.1 Pararcticibacter sp. | reverse complement strand
CAGCAACCAGGGATCAAGTAATATCAGCATTGAGTTTAATCTCGAAAAGAACCTTGAGGAGGCAGCAAACGATGTGAGGGATAAAGTATCACAGGCGACAAGAAGTCTTCCTCAGGATATCGATGCCCCTCCGGTTGTTTCAAAGGCCGATGCCGATTCTGAGCCGATTATGACCATGACAGTTCAGAGTAATAAGCGTGATCAGCTTGCTCTGAGCGACTATGCAGAAAACGTAATATCTCAAAGGATACAGACAATTCCGGGAGTGAGCAGTGTACAGATATGGGGCCAAAAGAGATATGCCATGCGGCTTTGGATTGACCCAATGAAGCTGGCATCCTATGGACTTACAGTAGCTGATATAAGAACGGCGCTGACGCAGGAAAATGTAGAGCTTCCGTCGGGGAAAGTGACGGGCGAAAATACCGAGCTGAGCGTGAGAACCCTGGGAAACCTCTCCAGCGCCGAACAGTTCAACAATCTTATTGTCCGCACACAAGGCGATAAGATCATTCGTTTCAGCGACATCGGCAACGCAACGCTTGGCCCTGAAAACCTGGAGACCCAGATGACCCAGTCGGGTGAACCCATGGTAGGCCTTGCCGTTATTCCGCAGCCGGGAACCAACTATCTCGAGATTGCCGCTGCCTTTAAAGACCGGTTTGAACAATTAAAAAAGGAGCTGCCCGACGATATTAAGCTGGATATAGCCATTGATAATACACTGTTCATCAAACAGTCGGTAACTGAAGTAGCAGAAACGATTCTGATAGCCCTGATACTCGTTATCCTCATCATCTACCTCTTCTTCCGCGACTGGGGTATCGCGTTCAGACCATTGATCGATATCCCGGTGTCGCTTATTGCAACCTTCTTCATCATGTACCTGATGGGATTTTCCGTCAACGTGCTAACACTGCTCGCTATCGTTCTTGCAACGGGGCTGGTCGTTGACGACGGGATTGTGGTGACCGAGAATATCTTTAAAAAAGTTGAAGAAGGCATGTCGCCTATAGAAGCGGCTATTAAGGGCTCCAATGAGATCTTCATGGCTGTTATCTCTATTTCCATCACACTGGCAGCCGTATTCCTTCCTGTAATATTCCTCGAAGGCTTCGTGGGGCGATTGTTCCGCGAGTTCGGGGTGGTGATAGGAGCAGCGGTGCTCATCTCGGCCTTTGTTTCGCTAACGCTGACACCAATGCTGAATGCCTATCTCATGAAGGCCGGGACACATAAAAAATCAAGATTCTACGAAATCACAGAGCCCTACTTTGAGAAAATGAACAAGGGGTATGCCCGCGCGCTTGAAAAGTTCATGAAAAGAAAATGGCTGAGCTTTCCGATTTTATTAGGCTGCCTCGGCCTCATTGGCCTGTTTTACACGATCCTTCAGAAAGAAACTGCACCGTATGATGACAGAAGCTACTTAAGAACCGTTGTCAACGCCCCCGAAGGCGCTTCCTTCGATTATATGGACCGCTACATGAAGGAACTCACAAAGCTCGTCAATGATTCAATCCCCGAGAAAAGGATAAACCTGGTGATGACCTCACCTGGCTTTGGCTCCGCATCTGTTAATAGCGGCAGGATGATGATAAGACTGGTTCAACCCGACGAACGTGAGCTTTCGCAAAAAGACATCGCGCAGAAATTAACAAAAATGACCCGCAAGTTTAGTGAAGGGAAAATTCTCGTAACCCAGCAGCCCACAATCTCGGTAAACCGGCGCGGGGGACTTCCGGTTCAGTTCATTATCCAGGCACCCAATTTTCAAAAGCTGGAGCAGAAAGTACCGCAGTTTATGGACGAGGTTTCTAAGGACCCAACATTTACAGTAAGTGATATCGATCTGAAGTTCAACCGGCCGGAGATAAATATATCCATTGACCGCGACAAAGCCCAGAGCCTGGGAGTGTCGGTTATCGATGTGGCGCAGACACTGCAGCTATCCCTTAGCGGACAGCGGTTTGCCTATTTTATGATGAGCGGACGCCAATACCAGGTGATCGGCCAGTTTGATAAAGCCGACAGGGACGATCCTCTGGATCTTACTTCCATCTTCGTCAGAAGCAATACAGGCCAGCTCATCCAGTTGGACAACCTGGTTACCATGAAAGAGCAAAGCAGTCCGCCTCAGCTATACCATAATAACCGGTACCTTTCTGCTACAGTTTCAGCGGGACTGGCGCCTGGTAAAAGCATGGGCGATGGAATAGAAGCGATGGAAAGAATAGCCGATAAAGTTTTAGACGAAAGTTTCTCGACTGCGCTGGGCGGCGAATCCCGCGACTTTGTAGAAAGCGGATCTAATACGATGTTCGCCTTTGGCCTGGCGCTTTTGCTGATCTATCTTATTCTCGCAGCGCAGTTTGAAAGTTTTGTCGATCCGCTCATCATCATATTAACAGTTCCGATGGCTGTAGCAGGAGCGATGCTTTCGCTATGGCTTACCGGGCAGACATGGAATATATTCAGTCAGATAGGCACGATCATGCTCATTGGTTTAGTCACGAAGAACGGGATCCTGATCGTTGAATTTGCGAATAAGTTGCGTGAACAGGGAAGACCCAAAATGGTGGCAATCATCGAAGCGGCCGAAGCACGGTTAAGGCCTATCCTGATGACAAGTCTCGCCATTGCATTAGGCGCGCTGCCGATTGCCTTAGCTCTTGGCGCCGCTGCGCAAAGTCGCATGGGAATGGGGATCGTGATCGTGGGAGGAACTATTTTCTCTCTCATCCTTACATTATTTATCATTCCTGCCATTTATGCCATGTGGTCAAGGAAGCGTAAAACAAATGAAGAGCAGGAGAAAATAGAAGCATTTGAAAAATCAGAAGCGCTTAGTTAACAGTTTCTGATTTTTGTTTATTAGCCAGGTATTTAGAAGCTGGGTATTAAGAGCAGATAAAATTGCTAATAGACAATTGCTAACAATCAACAACTAGTGCGTTTAGAATTGAGAACATATAAATATATAACATTAGACATGGCCAATCGCCAATTGCTAACAGCCAGGAGCTTTTTCACATATAGCGGCTTACTTTTAGTCTTCTTGCTTTGTGGACTGACTACAGAAGCACAACAACTATTAACGCTCGAGGATGCCGTGAAGATCGCCCTTGAGAATAATTACAACATCCGGCTATCCAAAAACAACGCCGCAATCAGCGCTAATAACGTTAACCTGGCCGAGGCGGGGATGCTTCCCGCCGTAACGGGAAACCTGAATAACAATTCGTCCATACAGAACAGCAGCCAGACGCAGGCCGACGGATCAGTAAGAGAACTAGACCGTGCACACAATTCAAGTACCAACTACGGAGTAAGTCTAAACTGGACAGTATTCGACGGCTTCGCCATGTTTGCGATCCACGACGAGCTAAAGGAGCTTAAGAAACTGGGCGAAACCAATATGAAGGCAACGGTGCTCAATACGGTATCCGATGTGATCAACAACTATTATAATTTAATCCGGCTTAAGCAGGAGCTCAACGCTACCGACACAGCGGTTGCTATCTCCCGCCTGCGATTAACCACAGCTCAGAACCGCTATAAAATAGGCAAGGCAGCAAAACTCGAAGTTTTAACAGCCACGGTCGACCTCAATACCGACACGACCAACCTTCTTAGGCAACGCGACTTAGTACGGTCAGCGAAAATTACACTAAACGAATTACTGGCACGCGACGTCAACACCTCTTTTGATGTTACCGACCAAATTGAGGTAGACAGCCAGCTTCAATACGACCGGTTATCACAACTTTCATCCCAGCAAAATCCCGCAATTCAAACGGCCTTTATTAATGAAAGGATTGCCCGTCTGAACCTAAAGCAAGTAAAAGCCAACCGTTATCCGGTAATAGGTCTGGCTTCGGGCTATAATTTCTCAAGATCGCATTCTGAACTAGGCTTTGCGAGGGAGTCGCGGGGCAGGGGGTTAACATATGGCGTTACAGCATCGGTAAACATATTTAACGGCTTTCTGCAAAGACGATATGAGAAGAATGCGGAAATCCAAATTGACAATGCCCGGATTGAATACGAACGCCAAAAGCAGAATATAAACGCGCAGCTCTTATCAACATACCAAACCTATCAAACCAACCTCGAGCTTGTGAAGCTTGAAAAAAGCAATCAGGATGTAGCAAAGCAGAATATGGACATTACGCTGGCGAAATTCAGACTTGGAAGTGTTACCCCTGTAGAATTCCGCGAAGCCCAGCGAAATTACCTCGACGCCAGTGTACGCTTTACCGATGCACAATACCAGGCCAAAGCCGCCGAAATCGCACTAAAAGAGCTTGCTGGGAGTATCGATCTATAAGAATATCAGACAATTGCGATGTGAAATTTCACACTTTTTGATCAGTTTCTCTTTTTCTGAAACCTTTTTTGGGCTTATCTCGTATACTTTGGGCTGATTGCTATTAGTCCATAGCCCTATAGCTCAAAAAATGGAAGAATTCAGATATAAGTCGGTATTACTGATAGATGATAGTTACATAGATAACCTCATCAATCGCAAGATCCTTGAGGGGAGTAATTTCGCCGAAAGCATTACGGTAATTGACTCACCATTTAAGGCCATGGAATATTTAGTACAGTCTTTTAAGAAAAAAAGTCCCCCGGAAGTAATCTTCCTTGACATCAGAATGCCGGGCATGGATGGCTTTGAATTCATCAGACAGCTCGATCAAATAAAGCAGGAATTTTATTCTGATTTAAAGATTTATATGTTATCTTCGTCTCTTGACCCAAATGACCTAAAGAAGGTGGAGAGCAATGACCTTGTTGCCCAGTTTATAGGGAAACCTCTAACGGCAAGAGCATTGGAAGAGATTTAAAATGATATTAGTTGCTGACAGCGGATCTTCAAAAACAGATTGGATTATCACCAATAACGACTCCGGCACCCTTGAGTTCACAACCAAAGGAATTAATCCCTTTTTCATAAACGAACGTGAAATAACCAGGATTTTCTCGCAGGACTCCGAAATCAAAAAATATGCAGAGCAAGCTAAAGAAGTATATTTCTTTGGCGAAGGCTGCTCGAATCCCGACAAGCGGGAGATGGTTTCCAACGGACTTTCCCAGATTTTCAAAAACGCTTTTATTAATGTAGAGAACGACGCCGTAGGCTCCGCGTATGCCACCTGCGGAAATAGCCAGGGTTTCACCTGCGTGCTTGGAACCGGTTCTAATATTGCATTTTACGATGGTGAAGAAGTACAGTATGGAAAGCACGGATTAGGCTTTATTTTAGGAGACGAAGGATCAGGCGCATGGTTTGGTAAAAAGTTAATTACAGGCTATCTGTTCGGAAAAATGCCCAAGGCATTAAAGAAAGACTTTAAGGAAACCTACAATATCGATAAAGAGGTAGTTATAAAGAATGTATATCAAAGGCCGCTTGCAAACATCTGGCTGTCGTCATTCACGCCTTTCCTGAGCAAACACCGGAACGATCCCTTTACAGAAAGCCTCATCAATGAAGGGCTGGAGAGCTTCATCCGTACACACCTCATTCCATATCCCGATCACCGTCATTTCCCCTGCCACTTCGTAGGCTCTGTCGCATGGTATTTCCGCGATGCGCTGGAAGTCATCTGCAAAAAACATCACATAAAGCTGGGTAAAGTACTGTCACACCCCATTAAGGAGCTTTCTGAATATATACTCAAGGAAAGAGTAGAAGTTTGAGCGTAGAACTAATCTTCCCTGTTTAATTAGGGCTTACCTTTTTCAAAACCTCCTCGGCAAATTCCTTTCCTTCCGCGCCTAATTTCGAAGCGACCGTAACAGGTTTAGCCTCTGTTTTAGCCGCAAGCATTGCTTCATTCGCAGCAGCCTGCGCATCCAGATTAACTTTCTTACTAAACAGGTAAAGCGAGAGGCCGCTATTCATTACAATCACCATCAGCACCAAAGTAGCCACCAATTGATTATTACCTATGTTTTGTAAAGAGAACGCAGTAATAACAAACACCAGAGAAACACTAACCAACGTTGCAGTAGCCTGCATATGATTCATTCCCAAAGCCAGCATACGATGATGCATATGGTTCTTGTCTGCTTTAAAAGGAGACTGATTATTCACTATACGAATGGTAAAAACACGTAAGGTATCAAATATAGGAAGCGCTACGATGGCAAGTGCCAGAGCTGGTACTGAAGTAATAGAAAGAGATCCCAGCTCTATCACTTTTCCTTCCCCCACATTAATAAACTGAATAGTCGAAACAGCAATCAGGAAGCCAAGCACCAGCGACCCGCAGTCGCCCATAAATATTTTAGCAGGAGATATATTATGAATCAGGAACCCTGTAATAGCGCCCGCCAAAGCGAGGCACATACAAGCCCACTCATTATGTCCGGCTGCGTAAAATAAGCAAGCATAGGTAAGCGAAGTCATCAATCCCAGGAAGCCAGCTAACCCATCAATCCCGTCGATCAGATTAAACGCATTAATCATCCCAACGATAACAAACACACTCAGACCAATACTAAAAGCATACGACAGCTGGTGAAATCCGAGTAAGCCATCCAGGTTCATAATACGGATATCACCCAAAATAGTGATCAAAAAAGCAGCAGCAAACTGCGCAGCGAACTTTTTCATGGGATCAACCCCAATAATGTCGTCTTTAAGCCCGGTAATAAAAATCACAATACCCGAAGCAAGCAGGTAATTAGCATTCCAAAAGTCGGTAGTTTTGATAAAAAGAGAAGCCGCCAACAGAAATCCCGAAAAAATCGCCAGTCCGCCAATGTTCGGTACAATCCGTTTATGAACTTTCCTCGATTCCGAAGGAGCATCAAAAAGGCGTTTCTTTATAGCAATGGTGATAAGAGGGCTTATAGAAACAGCAACAACCAACAGACTAAATGTAAATACTAGTAAAAGTGCAATCATCGTTAATGTTTTAGGTTCATAGATATAGATATACGGATAAGGTTCACGGCGCTAAATTAAAAAAAATCTATAACATACATAATAAACTATAGGGTAATACGTACACGAGAGGAAAATGGCTACAAGGGGAGGAAATAATTTTATTGACAATAATACAGAAGGCTTAGCTTACCAAAGAGGTCTTCCTCAAGCCTGGAGGAGCACCTAAATATATAAAGGAATCATCCTCGTTAATATCATAATCATCCCTTATTTAAGGGAGGTGTACCTTAAAAAGCATCAAAAATAAATATCGTAATATTGCACAATGAATCTCAAGATAGTTCTGAACGACAACTCACTATGGGGGACACTTCAATTTAGAAGATATATTATAGAAAAGCTGATTGACGAGGGGCATGAAATTATAATTATAGCCCCACATCAGGAGTTTGGTAACGCAATCAACACCAGCAGGGCGACATTCAAATCAATAAAGTTAAGTAGAATAAGCCGAAACCCGTTCAATGATGTTATATATTTGGTCGACCTTATTAGACTTTACAAAGAATATAGACCAGATTTGGTAATCAATTTTACTATAAAGCCAAACATCTACGGTACTTCAGCATGCAAACTTCTTAATATTCCTTGTATATCAGTAGTAACAGGTTTGGGATATGCATTTGAAGGCTCTAGTTTACTAAAAAAATTAATTCAGCGTTTGTATGTTTCCAGTCTTAATAGATCGTCGTTCTCCTTCTTCTTAAACGAAGAAAACTATCTAAGGGCAAAGATGGCAGGCTTTACATCCTATAATAAATATATTCTCCCAGGAGGAGAAGGAATAGATATTAGTAACATAAAGCTTTCTGATTATCCTGAAACCCCCCAAATTGTTTTTTTAATGGTCTCACGAGTGTTATACGATAAAGGATATAATGAGTTTGTCGAAGCTGCACGGGCAAACCCTAGTGCCAGATTTAAATTAATAGGGGCATTGGATAGAAATCCTAACGCTGTTCCAGAAGAGCTTATATTAAAAGAAAGAAGTATCGAATACCTAGGATTTATGTCTCATAATGACGTGTTAAATGAAATAAAATTAGCGCACTGTGTTGTATTGCCCTCTTATCATGAGGGGATGTCTATGACGCTAATGGAAGCTGCTGCAATAGGTAGACCGATAATATGTTCTAACATTGCTGGATGTAAAGAAATGGTGGAAGAAAACGTTAATGGATATAAAGTAGAAGTGAAAAACGGGCGGGCTCTAGCATTGGCTTGTTTAAAGTTTTGCGATCTAACACTAGAAGAAAAAAAAACTATGGGTAATTCTAGTCGAAAAATCGCAGAATCAAAACTAGATATAAAAAAAGTTTATGATATATACAAGTGCGTAATTTATAAACTTTTCCAAGAAGTTAATGCGAAATAATTCCACACCTTTATTTTTTACTTCTCCTTACTTTTCCTTTTATACAACATCCTTGAACCAAGACTTGGGCAATAATTTCTGTACGTAGATAAATGAAGTACGAAAGGAGCACTCCATTCCAGCAGGAACAATGGCCATACCAAGCTTACACAGATAATCTTAACTTTCAATAACTCCCAACTTGGCATTACAGCATAGCTTACCGATTAATTCAGCTTTAGCGTATCTATATCCCTCGTTTAATTTAATCGTTTATTAATATATCCATAATTTTGTCTGCTGCTTGTTTCCATGAAAAGTGGTTTAACCTATCTTTCCCTTCTTGAACAAGTACTGGAGCTATTTTATCGCTATTTAGATAAAATTCAAAGAGACATCTTGCTATATCTTCCACGTCAAATGGATTAAAATATAATGCGGCTTTTCCCGCTACTTCAGGAAACACGGTATTATTTGAACAAAGAAGGGGTATTCCATAATAAAATGACTCTAACACGGGAATGCCGAACCCTTCGCTCAAAGACGGAAAGACAAAAGCGAAAGAGTGTGAAAAGTAATAAGATAGGTCAGCATCACTTAACCAACCAGTGCAATATATCCTCTTTCTTTTGAAATTTACCTCTGCAATAATTTCTTTCTCAATAAAACCTAATCTATCCATATTGCCGGAAATAACCAGATCAACATCAATCAATTCCACAATCTTTTGAAATGCACTTAGCAAACGGCAAAGATTCTTATGCCCTCGAGATGAACCAACGTAAAAGTAGTATTTGCTTGGAATCCCCTCGATAATACTTACTGACTCTTTTCTACCTAAATGTTCCCAGCCTTCATACACAACCTCAATTTTCTTATTAAGGTCTTTTAATTTATACAGTCGTAAAATCTCCAACTTTGTGAAGTTAGAAATTGCAATAATTTTCCTACTTCTCCTCAGTCCTATTCGCACATTGTAATGAAGTATAATCCGCTTTAGCCATGAAAGTTTCCCGAGTTGCTCCGGAAATGTTTCATAAGTTAAATCGTGAATCGTATAAACTCCATTTTTTAAAGATCTTGGATATTGATTAGATGGTTCATAAAAAACGTCGAAACGGCTTAAGTGCTTCTTAAGGTATTTTTCAAATGCGAGATCCCGCTTAGGCCCAATCGGTGCGACATCTACGATTTCGATTTGAATACCAGCTTTTCTATATGTTTCCAAATATGATTGGGGACATTCGCCTTTACGAATTAACAATGTAAAGTGGGCTGCTTTAGAATAATGAATTGCAAATTGCTCAACGACGTTCAGAATGTACTGTGAAAGCCCATCCATTTCTAACGAGATTGTCGTTCCGTCTATACATATCTCCTTCACTGTGATACATTTATTTTTTAATATACGACCGCGTTTTAAAACTTAAAATAATTCCTTAAATACTCCTTATTCTCACTAAAAGAGTACATCACTCGCATAGGAAGCGCTACTACGAAGAAATATATAATTTTAGCGTAATTTTTGTAGGAAGAGCCTCTAGTTACCCGAAAGTAATAGAACATGCTTTTTTCAGAAATAATTCTTTTTGTATTAGAAACCTTTACATTTGATCTCTCTTGACTTCCACCCTCCAAATGAACTATTTTGACGCCGCCAACTATTAAGTTTCTTTTACCAATTTTTTTTAGATGCCATTGCAGTAGCTCGTCTTCATAATAAAGAAAGATATTAGGATCAAATCCTAGGACTTCAATAAATAAATCCTTCTTTATAAACATGTCTGCCCCAGTAACAAAATCAACTTCTATAAATTCATTTCGTTCAAGATGGACATTAGATACCAGATTCACACTCTTTCTATGTGTATCACATAAACGACAGTAATACCAAGTTATAATGCTCGAAAGCGAATTAAAAGAATTACAGGACCATCCGTTTGTATAGTCCGGATTTAAAAGGACCCCTCCAATTACTCCCACATTCTCTGCTTGGTGAGATTCATAAAAATCAAATAGGACTTTTACTGCATTGTTTAGCAAAATAGTATCAGTATTCAACATTAGCAAATACTGGCCGTCGGCTTGGTTTGCACCCAAATTACACGCTCTCCCAAAACCAATATTATGAAATAACTGCATTACCAAAACTTGAGGAAACCTCTTCCTTATAATTTCAGCGCTATTATCATTGGATCCATTGTCTACAACAATAACCTCAAAATTCAAACCAGTAGTATGTTCAAATATTGACTCAAGACAAGTGACCGTTAATCCAGCCGTATTATAATTTACTAATATCACAGAAACGTCTATCGTCATCTACATTAATTTACTTTTTTTACAGAGAAATAGTTCATTTCCGTAACTGAAAATAACACGAACCACATGGAAACGAAATTGTACTCCATATTAGAAACATGATAAATTAACACCATACATACCATTAAAAGCAAATATTTAGAAATTTCCAAACGTCTATAATATATAATGGCAATTATAGCCAAGAACCAGATGGAACAATAACTGAATAAACCGACGACTCCCATATCTCTTAAGATATTAATATACACAGACGGCGCCGCGTCAGGCAAACTGAGTTTAAAATATGATCCCGGACCGTATCCAAAAGCGACATGCAATAACGACGAATTTTTTATAAGATTTACGCTAGCCGCCATATTGTAAGCTCGGATATCAGCCGATCCTGTCTGAAACTTGGACAAGACAGCCGCATCAACTATTAAATAAATCTCATTCCTGAATAGAAAGACAGCTAAGAACAATATAGGTGTCAAAATCATAAGACGCTTATAGAATCTCTTTGAACCGAGTGCAAAAATCAGGAAAATGAATGCAGGGAAGAAAATAAAAAATGTTGTACTAAAGATCGTGAAAGCAGCAAATAAAGTTATAAAAAGCATAATTTTTTCCTTTAACGCGCTGCTTTTATTTTGTTTCATCCAATATTTCACAAAAGGATAGGTTAATGCAATGTACATTCCCGCGTGTGCGGATTCTGAGAAAAAGGCTCTAGATCTCTGTAAAATTAGACCTAAGAATGTAGCCTCATACTGCTGTCCTCCAGGACGAGGGATAAAACCATTAAGGTCGATTCCCAATACTAACCTAGAAAGAAATTCTACAATAGCAAATACCGTTACCAGGAGGTAACACCTAACAATCACTACATAAATTTCTTCAATTGGTAATAGCTTTAAACAAAATCTGTTAACATAAAAAAAAAGCAAAAAGCATACGAGCCAAGAGATTGAATGATTCAGTTGTTTTCCATCCATGAGCTCTACATTTACTATATTAGTCAATGAAAGACTTACCAGAAAAAATATAATACCGAAGTCGACTATATGAGGTTTTATCTTTTGATCACCCGACACCAAGATACCAAAAGCTAAAATGATTCCCATAATAATTGTCAAATTAATTGCTGTCGTCACAGCAAAGGCATGAGCGAACGGGAATGTATATAAGTAACCTTTATATAACTTTTTCAACTTCCTCCCAATCAACGAACGGTCCTAAAAATTCGGTTTCCCCATGTGTAGAAAAACCAGGGATGGGAGAGATCAATCGACGTCCTTTTCTTGCAAGATCAATAAAGATCTCGCAATCATAAGGATGAGCCGTGGTTAACCAACGCCTAAAAATATTGACATTCTCCTTTACCGTTTGGGCTTTGGCAGCAAACGACATTGTTGTAGAATGAGTTTCCTTCCAATGGCAAATCCTTCCTAATATTACTCTTGTTTTTTCCCCCCCTTTATCTGTAGTAAAATGTTCTTTATATTTATTGGGATGATCATATAAAGAGACATAATCAGCGATAGAAAGTCCGTCGATCAATGCTTTACGACTGCCACGCCTATGAAGATAGTCGTTCTCTAGAAAGTACACTCCTGTATTATCAGGTAGAGAAAGGGCTTTTTCTAACGTTATTAAAAATGTTCCGGCACCATGCCCTACGCTTGTTCTTTCTATCTGTTGTTCGGGAATATACTTCTTAATAATCTCGATTGTCTCATCCGAACAATTATCAGCAATAACGACCCAGTGGTTAAGTTCGTTAGGAGGGAAACAGTTTATTGCGCTTTTTAGGCATTTCTCATTAGTGATATACCTTGGCTTAGCTTTTGGATACCCCGAATCACTAATCCTGTAGTATATAACAAGCTGTTCATTGGGCATATCATATCTGATGCACCCCTCTCGATGAAAAAAAATAAGTACTCTTTTGAGAATTTTTGTTCTAAGTCTTAGGAGCGTATTAATCATGAGTTCAATGCTTTGTATAGTGCTTCAAGATATTCTCTTCCCCAACGTAAATCCGGTTCGACATAATTGCCTTCAGCCCATTCATTCCAAGATTTCAGGACTACTATCTTCTGTTGCTCTGGCTTATCTACAATTTCGCTTAACACTTGAGAAACGTGTTTGCCAAAGGCTTTCGGAGTAGATTTGTTAAGCACAGCCCCTTTATTTCCCGACCTAGGAGTGTGGTCCCATCCAGGAAATATCGATGGATAACAATGAACTATTCTATCTTCAGGCCCAACCCAATGCCGACTTGCCTTCGTATAATCAACTATGTTAAAACTTCTGTCGAATAGTAGAGAGGCTACCTTAGAGAACAATTTCACTACAATACTCCTTTCCTTATCAAAACCGTGAAACAGCCTAACTACGTTAACAGCATTAAACCCCATTGAAATAAGCTCGTCAATGTTCTTTGGATTGTCCGTTTGAGCCACAAAATGCATACCTTTCAGACCATTCTCACATGCTAAACTCTGCCAAAGGGCTATAAACTTGCTTGGATCAGGGAGCTGATAAGGTTGAAATAACATAAAAAAGGGTCGATTATCGACCGTGATATATCTTTTATCTTTCAATGCTGGCAAAATACTGTAAAAATGTTCTTTATAATCATCTTCACCAGGATATAACTGCTCAATTAATACGTTGCGTCCCGTTGTTCCATAATCGAATCCCTTCCATGAAGTATTAGCCCAAGCTAGTGCAAAAGGGAAATCAGGATTAGAACTTTCCAAAACCTCGTCGAAGGGTCTCTCAAGAAGCCTCTTACCGTTACCGAACCAATAATGCCAGTAGATAAATCCTTCAACACCATATTCTCTAGCCAAATCAGCTTGGGCTTGTCTACTTTCAGGAACTCTTAAATCATAATAACCAAGATCAGCCGGCACTCTCGGTTGGTAGTGGGAGAAATAGTGCTTTCTCGCTTTACCTACATTAGTCCACTCAGTAAACCCCTTACCCCACCATAGATCGTTCTCTTTTATTGGGTGGAATTGAGGAAGATATAATGCTAACACTCTTGCTTTATGCATTTTCTAATAAGTGCTTTTAGTTTACCTCGTTCGTTTTAACAAATTTGCTGATAAAAGACGAGGATGGTCAAATAAATATACACAAATACGCTGATTAAAAAATCTCATCAATTAAACGAGCCATATTACTGACAATTATCTTTAACCAAGAAGGCGAATTCTTCTTTATTACATTCAAATACGTCTTCCCTTCTTCTTCTCTAATCTTCCATGGTGTAAGATATCTATATTTCCAATACTCTTCCTTGTAGGGGTGACGACATAAATACTTCCACGGCTTATAAATCCAAGTGTAGTGAATGAGGGACGGATTAGATATTGCTGTTAAAATCTCATTCCTCGTATAGCATTTACTCTCACCTAAAAAAATAGGATTGAACTGAGTATCTCCCATATTCCACTTAACAGGCAAAACGCCGAAATTACCTTTAATTACCATATTCAAGGCATCTTGATCAACAAAAGCGAATGGTTCTGAACTCGATCCTATTGAATGTAATATCTTGTCAAGAAGATTTGTACATCTCCAATACTGGAGATTCATAATAAGCAACCCAGCATTAAAAAGAGGAATTGTATTACTCCCTACGATTTTCATATGATAATTCTCAAACCCCTTGATATGGTGATAAATCTCTTCTACAGCATAAACCGGATACTCAAGCGCCATTCTACTTGGAGCCTCCATTAGATGGGTAATATCATCCCGCACAATCATATCACTATCGAGATAAAGAATCATATCGTCTTCGGGTAAAACAATAGGCGCAAATACACGTAAGTATGTACTAATTGAGAAATAACTATTTTTATCTGGCAATGGGATGGTAGCCAAAGCTTCAGACGATACCTGAATGCACTGCATTGAATTAACTCTGTTGTAAAAATGATTTATGATAATAGACCGGGTACTTTCATCAAGCGTGGTGTATAATATAACAAAATCAAGCTTGGACTTACTATTGGCGATAGTAGACTCGATCGTTGCGGTTAGATGTCGTGCATAATTATCGTCTGCACTCAAAACGACTCTCATCTTCTTAATATTTTAAATATTATTTGTAGACCTTCCTTCATATATGCATTCTTAAAAACGAGATGTTGCATTACCAAATACTGGCTAACGGCTAAAATAACAAACTGAACAATGCCAGTCCAGTTTGTTATTGATGGAAAAATAAAATACGTAAAAATAAATGGCGTACAACTAATAAAAGATTCCAACAAGCATTTCCAGTCTATAGTAATATTCACATATTTATAAGCATAAAACACAACTACACCGAGAACAACAAGTTCTGCAAAAACAGATGCAAAAGACGCTCCGATTGATCCAAGATGGGGAATCAAAACTAAATTGGTTATGGTATTAATGGACATTCCAATGAGAGTACTAAGGAGGAACTTACTATTAAATCCGCAAGCAATAAGTGTTTGAGTAGAAAATGTATGATTGAGTCCTATTAGCAATATTGTGAAAGATAAGATTTGTAGTGTCGACACCGCACCCGCAAATTCGTTCCCTAGGAAAAGAGGGACAAACACTGGAGACAGTAAGACCAAACCTAAAGTAATTGGAAGGCCGAAAAATGAAGTAAAACCAAATCCTCTATTTAATAAAAAATTAAATTTAACCAGATCATTCATACTGTATGCATTAGCCAGCTGTGGCATAAATACTATTCCAGACGCAACAACTATTTGCAAAAAAACACGGCAAACTTTCATTGCAGATGTATAATATCCAACTTCCGTATAATTTGAAAAAAATCCGAGCATTAGTGTATCTAGTATAGTATAAGCGCTTACCGCTAAAGTAGATACAAATAGTATTATTAATGGCTTCAGGTGTTGGCGGAAGTGAAGATCGAAGACTCTGAATGACACTTCATTTCTTGCTAATAGAAAAACGTTCCAACAATTACTTAGAACATTAGCAGAGACACTAATTACTAAAAAGGCTACAACATCTCCTTGATCTTTTACCCATATGAACAATGAGCAGAGGCTAAATAATTTAATAATCAAAGAGCGCTGGGTGATCATTCCGAATTTCTCTCGTCCAGTAAAGAACCAGTCTACAGTAAAAGCACTTAGGTATAAAGGAATTCCAGCAATAAACAAAAGCTCTTTTTCATTTGATAAAGCAGGAATAAATAGAATAGAGGTGATATATATAACGGTAATTATTAAAGAAGTTACCAAATTAATATAGAATAGCTCCGAGAAGACCTCATCCCTCTTCTCTCTATTACATTTTTGCTTAGCTATTTCTTTAACGCCATAAATGGGGATGCCAAGACAAGCAAAGATCACAAAATAACTTGAATAAGCTGTAACAAAGTTAATTAATCCAATATTTTCAACTCCTAAAACCCTAGCAGTATACGGCGTTGTTATTACCGGAAAAATAACGTTAGAAACATTAAGAACAATGTTATATAGAAGATTTCTACGTATCGACACCTCTGAAAAACTAAGTAAAATCGCCTGCTCTTTAGCGCAATTAAATACCCAATATTTGTTTTTTAACTATCAAAAAACAAGCAGCTGAAAACGCCAAAAAAATAGCCCCTATTCCCATTCCTGTTAACTTTCCAATTTTTGTCTTTTGTAATGGATAAACTGGCTGATCTATAATTTGAATTAAAGGTGTTTCCTGAAGAACGGTCATTTTTGCTATTTCAAGATTTTTAACGATCTCCATATAAATTGCAGAACTCACCTGAACATCAACCTGCTTCTTCTGCGAAGGGACTTTAAGTGCCTGCATCGCTGGATTTGCATTTGGGTTTGCATCTACCGCAAAAGCTGTTCCGCCTATAGAGCTATTCAACAACCGCCTCACGCTGTCTGCACGATTTTGAAGGATTTGTAAGTTTTTGGTTGCTTGCTTGGTCTTCGTCTCGATATAAAAATTATTTACATTAGTAACTATTTGATCTGAAAAGGTCTTGGCGAATATCTCATCCTCTGACTTCACCATAACTTTGATAACACTTAAATTCTTATCAGGTTTAGTTATAAATAAATAGTTTCTATTAATATCGGCGACTATCTGAGTAATTAAACTATCGTGTCGTAAAGTAAACTGACTTTCGGGAATATCAAACGAAATTTTCATTAATGCCGGATTTTCTATCCAATCTTCTCTTAACCTTTTGGTTTCTATATACCTGTTAATCAAACGGTCCATCTTGCCGTTAAAAGAAGCCTTGGATAATAAAGTTTTACGTACCATTCTTCGTGATTTATACAATGCCAAAATGTTTTCTCCTTGGAATACGCCTTCACTTCGTCCAACATTAATCCCAACGATCGAGGCAATTCCTTCATATTGACTTAGCCCGCCAGCTCCAGGCTGATCAAGCACGAAGGTGCATTCTGCTGTATAAACAGGCTTATTCAGAAATGCATATACAAAACCGAGAATTCCACCTAAAACGCTTGCTGTAACAATAACGATCCAGTTTGCTCTCAAATAGCGACAAGAATCTCGCAGCTTAAAAAACAATTCCTTCACCGAAATCTCATCGACGTCTCCTGCTTTCCTTGATTTTGTACTGTGTTCCAGATGATCCAACATTAGTATTTTTACCTAAACAATGCTACAATAATTGCCGCCAAAGATGCCAATCCACTGGTTACACCTACCAACTCTCCTGTGCTCATCCTTCTCGCCTCCGGTTTCTTTGGTACGAAAATCTCAGCCCCGGGTTTCACAACCGGATAGTTGTTAAAAAATAAAAACTTTCCGGCGCTTTCGACAGAACCATTAGCATATATAATGTATGCACTCTTCTTTCTCGCTCGATCACTAAAGCCTCCGGCATTCGATATATATTGTTTAAATCCTTTCCCCCTGGAATAAACAACGGTCACCGGCGATAATACCTCACCGCTTACTTTTATTGTCTGCAACTGTCGCGGAATATTTAAAATGTCTCCTTCTTCTAAAAACAAGTCGTCCTTTCCTCCGGGCTTTTTCAGAATGCGCGGAAGGTTGATTCCGACATAATCATTTCGGATAGCTGCCTCTTCCTCAATCTTTAACGTATCGCTGACTTTCTGCTGAAGACGCTGAAACTGTTTCATTCGGTCGAACTCCATTTTCTTTTCAACGTCGGTGCTATCTTTAACTTTCGCGCCTGGACGCTGCAGAGAAGCTCCTTCAACATAGGCGTAGGCTGTAAATCCTCCGGTACGTTTCAGCAGGTCGGAAATACGCTCGTCTTTATGGGTAATGATATAAATGCCGGGATATAATACTTCTCCTTGCACTTTTACCTGCTGCTGCACTGCGTAGCCCGAGGATGGCCTCACCACTACGATATCAAACGGCTGAAGTACAAATCCTGCCGTGGCGCTTTTCAAATTCTGATTGATGTCTACCTGGAAGACCTGGGCTGTACGGGCAGATTCGGATAAAACATCGCTGTTTTTTATCCTTCTTGATA
>DALYUO010000006.1:0-1910 GCA_031981225.1 Pararcticibacter sp. | reverse complement strand
CTTTTAGGAGTGGCGCCTTCTCTTAAGCCTCCTGCCTGTATAATCGCATCTTCCAATGTCATGCCTTCGGCGAAATTGAGTCTGCCAGGTTTCAGCACTTCTCCTTCTACCCGAACATTGTATTCTTCCTTAAGATCGAAGATGGAAGATATCGTGATTACGTCTTCCCGCTTTAATGGGATATCGGCAGCTTCGCCTGAAAGAACTTTTGCTATATCAAAAGATACCAGCTCGGTTTGAAGATCGTCTTTCAGTCTGGTAATATATGCCCGGTTACGGAAAGCGTCTTCGCGGAGCCCCTCGGCTCTTTCGATCAGCTGTTTTACCGTTAACCCCGGTTCCAGCTCAAACTGTCCGGGCCTGAACACTGCTCCTTCTATTTTCACCCTGTTTTCAAACCTGTCGAGGATCTGATCGACAAAATATTTATCTCCACTTGCGGGGGTATACGAAGCAAACGCTTCAGAAGTTACATCGTCTATCCGGCGCTCTGTCTCTGTATTCTTCAATACTTTCACTCTCGCCTGATAAGCTCTTTCATTGAAACCTCCTGCAAACCGAATGAGGTCAGATAATTTTTCGCCTGTCCGCATTTCAAAGATTCCCGGCCGTTTTACTTCTCCTGTAATCTCGGTACGGGTATGATAGGTGGGAACCCTGATCACATCCTGATCCTGCAACCTGTAATTGTGTCTGAATTCTCCATTTAACAGAAAGTCGTAGATATCAAGCGTTCCAATTTTTTTACCCGCCCTGATCAGTTCAATCTGCCTGAATGATCCGTTTTCCGTAGGACCACCCGAAGAGTACAGGGCGTTAAAAACGGTGGCCAGTGAAGGCAAACTGTAGGTTCCCGGCTTTACCACTTCGCCAGTGAGAATAACCTTAATACTGCGGATATTTCCAATGGCAATGCTTACTGAGGTATTACCTGACTTTAAACCTGAATAAATGGTTGACAGCCTGGATTTGATCCGGGAAGTGGCTTGCTCAATGGTCATTCCGCTTACCGGTATCACTCCTATATAAGGAATATTTATAGTGCCTTCCGGAGAAACTTTCAGCTGATAGCTGGCTTCTGAATATCCATAGATATCGATCAGAAGTTCATCATCGGGTCCGATCTGATAATTGCGGGGAGTTGCTAAACGAAGGTTTGGTTCGAATGTAAGCTGCCGGTTCCGGAAAAGGTCTGCTCCGAAGATTTTCGATCTCAGTTCAGTAAGCGCCTTTTCTGCTGCCGATGTTCCTGAAGCTTGTGCTGAGTCGGCAGAATCGGGATTAAAGTTATATTCCCTGCCGGACTGGGTCTGACGGTTATTACCGCTATTTTTTAATCCCTGATTTCCGTTGTTTTGTTTTTCCGTTGCTTTCAGCTTGTCAACACGTTGTCGTAGCTTTTGTATCTCGACAGGGCTCATTCCCCTGGCCTGAGCTACTTGTTCTAACTGAGCCTCGCTTAAACCGGTTGCTTCTACCTGGGCTATAAACTGTCTGATCTGGGTATCCGATAATTCATCCACCCTGATATTACTAAAATTCTGGTTTGTTTGTGCACTTACACCCGGTGCGAAAAATAAGGTTGCGAGTATTACAAGTACTCTTAAATGTTTAATAGGTCTCACTGTTACTAATCTCTAACCCCTTATAGGTTATGGGGGTCTACTAAAATTTGGGTAAAGATAGTACTTCCAGCAACTACGAAAAGAATTATTTTTCGATAACCTGCTTTTCCGCGGAATATGTGATTTAAATCATCTGTAAAAATGCGGTAGACGACATTGCTCTTATAAAATAAAGGACAGCAGAGATACCTGAGCTTGTTAACCGGCTGACAAAACCCATACAAGTGCCTGTGTCGATTCCTAAAAAAGCTATACACCAAACAAGTAGTGTATGGAAACAAAAAG
>DALYUO010000005.1:52407-61122 GCA_031981225.1 Pararcticibacter sp. | reverse complement strand
CGGGGGACAGTATCGCCTGTTCCCGAAGCAATACGAATGTAGCCTTCAGGGACATCATTAAAGACAATAGCATTTTTCTCAAGGGCCGCCTGTCCTATCAGGCCTTCTCCCGGCTCAAACTTCCTTTCTCTATCCTCCCCTTCTTTCAATGCATAACTACCGCTAAGCGTAAGGGAGCCAGTTTCTCCTGAAAGATAAAGTGCACCCACTCTCGCATCAACATACTTTGCCAATACAGCGATCACATTTCCCGACAACTTCGTAATGTCAAGTTCCCCCCGTATTGCCGCATCAACTTCAGAAGAGCCAGTAAGTATCCAGTTCTTCTTTTCATTTTCGCCTGTTATATGCCTCAATTCGACATTCGCATCCCTTATCCGCTCTTCAATCAGCTTCTGATGTTTAAAGGTTTTCCTAATGAAACTAAATACAAGTAATAACAAACAAAAGATCAAAAAAGATCCAGTCAGAATAATTGCCAGTGTCCTGCTGCCTGCCTCAGCGCTTTCTTTCTGCCGGTCTTCCAACAACTTATTTTCCTCATTTTCAATACGCACTATGAATTCGCGAACCTTGTTCATTAAGAACTGCACATACTCAACATGCAACTTTAATTTGATAGTATTAAAATCACCACCAGAAGAGATTGAATCAATTATCCCTTCCATCTCATCAATCTTCCTTCCTGCATAGTAATTCAAAGAATCAATGTTTTTTAACTGCTGGGGATTGTCATCAGCCATACGACGCAGTTCACTAATCATAGGCATCACTTGATTGACTTCCTGCCTGTATGATCTCAGAAAGCTATTAAGAGGCGTTATTACATATCCCCTTTGATTAGTTTCTGCATTGGTAAGCTTCTGCTGAATGTTTGAATTTAAGCTGATCATACGTTCTGCTTCCTCTACCCATTCGATATCGTCGCGCTGATCCTGAATACTTACAAAAGATACTATAGCCAGCAAAAAAACGATAAAGAGAGCAAGGCCAAATCCTGTAAGGACCTGCTGCTGAAAAGACAATTTTCGCATCTTAAATAATTGAACCTGTGTATATTTTTGATTCCTTAAGATTAAATTATACGGGCTGCTTTCTTTAAAGTTTCAGCAATAAGGAGTGCTTATCCTCGGGAGAATAACTCTATAAAATTCAACTTTATAAAACTCTTTAAGTGGTACCATGTTTAATTCCATATAAAACTAGAACTTAAATGCTATGAAAAAACAGGATTCAAAATCAAACAACGTTCCCATTGAAGAATCGGGACTTATGAATTTATTCAAAGATGAATTAAAGGATATCTATTGGGCTGAAAAACATCTTGCCAAAGCTCTTCCTAAAATGGCTAAAGGAGCAACATCCGAAGAGCTCAGATCTTCCATAGAACAACATTTGGCCGAAACAGAAAATCAGATCTCAAGATTAGAGCAGGTGTTTGAGCTATTGGGAGTGAAAGCCGTAGGAAAAAAATGCGAAGCCATGGAAGGTCTGGTTGAAGAGGGCAAGACAATGATGGAAGAAACCGAAGATGGCAGCATGACCCGTGACGCCGCAATAATTTCGTCTGCGCAAAAGATCGAGCACTATGAAATTGCGTCGTATGGCACGCTTAAAACTCTTGCAAATACGTTAGGAATGTCAGAAGCCGCAAGCCTGCTTGAACAAACTCTGAACGAAGAGAAAAATACCGACGTAAAGCTCACCCAGATTGCAGAAGGATTTGTGAACGAGTCAGCAGGCGCCGAAAAAGAATAGCCTGGAGGTATATTATGGAAATTTCAAATGAAAAATCGGTCGCAAATCTTAAACATCTCCTTTCGATATGTAACGATGGAAAAGAGGGATACAGAACTGCGTCCGACAATGCAGACTCAGCTGAATTGAAAGGCATCTTTACTACTTATTCTATTCAGAGGGCAGAGTTTGAAATGCAGCTTAAAACATGCATACAGCAATGTAATGCCGATCCCGACAATGAAAGTGGCGGCCCTATTGGTGTCCTTCACCGGACATGGATGGATATAAAAGCAGCGCTATCATCCAACGACAACAAGGCGATATTAGAGGCTTGTATAACGGGAGAGAAAGCAGCAATAGAAGCTTATGACAACGCACTTGAAGACAATGATCTAAGCCCTGAAGTGCGGCAGATCCTGATCAGCCAGCGCGATGGTATAAATGATTGTCTTAGGAACATTCAGACTCTTGAGCATCAATATACTGCTTAATTCAAATAACATCGGAAAAAGGGTGCTAGCATTAGAATGGCACCCTTTTTTATGACATTTACTATGCAGCATAGTTAGTTCTCTGCCATCTTAAACAAATTTGTTCTGCGGAGAATGCTCAGGTACTATGCTTTTGTTATTTTTGCTCATGGCTTAAAAGCCGTTTTAGAATATGGCGAATATCCTGTTAGTAGAAGACGACACTACCTTCTCAATGATCCTTGAGAACTTCCTTCAAAAAAGAGGACATGAGATTACCACCACCTACGATGTTAAGAGCAGTATTAAAGCCTTAGATTCCAAAAAGTATGATGTCTTACTGCTTGATTATAGGTTGCCGGACGGGAACGGTCTTGATGTAATGGTCGCTGCCAGGGAAAAAGACCAAAACGTCCCTGTAATAATCATGACAAGCTTTAATGATGTACGCACAGCTGTCCGGGCGATCCGATCCGGAGCTCTCGATTATATAACGAAACCCGTTAACCCTGATGAATTGGCGATGATCCTGAATGAAGCTCTTGAAAGGAAAGAATCGGCCCCTGTTAAACGACAGGATGTTTTACCAGCTTTTATTGAAGGTGAAAGCGATGCTTCCAAAAAACTCCATGAATACATTCAACTGGTTGCACCTACTGCTATGTCTGTAATCATTCAGGGAGAAAGCGGGACGGGCAAGGAATATGTTGCTGGTTCCATACATCGGCTTAGCAAAAGAGCTTCGATGCCCTTTGTAGCTATCGACTGCGGATCTTTATCTAAAGATCTTGCGGCAAGCGAACTGTTCGGACATGTCAAAGGCGCTTTCACCGGAGCTTTACAAGACAAAAAAGGACAGTTTGAGGCTGCTAACGGCGGCACTCTTTTTCTTGACGAAGTTGGTAATCTAACCTATGAAGTTCAGGTAAAACTGCTGCGGGCCTTACAGGAACGTGTTATCCAACCCCTGGGAAGCACCAGGCAGATTAAGGTCGACGTGAGAATTATTACAGCTACAAATGACGACTTGTTAAGCAGTGTTTCCAGGGGCGAGTTCCGCGAGGACCTTTATCACCGCCTCAATGAGTTCAAAATACAGGTACCTTCACTGCGAAACAGGGACAACGATCTTCAGGTTTTTATCAAGCACTTTATTACGCTGGCGAACATGGAACTTGAGCGGAATGTCAAAAAACTTTCTCCTCAGGTAAATGACATTTTCAGGCAATACGATTGGCCGGGCAATCTACGCGAGTTAAAAAATGTCATCAAGAGAATGGTACTGCTTTCGGGGGGAGAAGAAGCAGGAATAGAATCCTTACCTGAAGAGATGATAGCTTCCGTTAATCTGGCTATTAAACAACCTTCAGGGACTGATCTTAAAGCCATTAATGAGGCAACAGAAAAAGAATTGATTACAGAAACCCTTAGAAAGGTAAAATATAACAAATCGCAGGCGGCAAAGCTCCTTAATATTGACCGCACGACCTTATATAATAAGATGGAAAAGTATCAGATTGAATAACTTTACGTATACATCCGGCACTAAAACTTCAGCTCGTTAAGTTCTCTTGCGTACAAATAAATCCTTTTCTTCTGCTCCCTTAGCAGGGCGTTGCTATTATGGATTATTATTTCTTCAGCCCTGAACTTGGCAGCAAGGTCTTTTGCCCCGATCTGCGCTGTCCTGCCAGCTATCCGATGTAATAGCAACGACACCTCTGATATCTCATCCTCTTCCATGGCCTTTTTAAGCTGCCCCAAATCCGCAGATGTATCATCTTCAAAACGTTGTATAATTTTCTTAATGAGTTCCTTATCTCCATAAGCCATCTTTTCAAGGGCCGATAAATCGATGCTGGCGTTTCCATGTTCTTCTCTCTTCCCTGATACCGTCTGCCCATTCAGCAACATACCCAGCAACTCTGATTCCATAAACGGCTTCATTAATAGTCCATCAAAGCCATGGGAAAGAATCGAGGATCTTTCTTCGGGTAGTGCCTGCGCAGTTAAAGCATATATTTTAACATAGGAAGGAATCTTTTCACGAAGCAATTTACAAAGTTCTGCCCCGTTCATCTGGGGCATACGCATATCCATAAACACCACCTTCAGATCATCGGGTGGCTGTTGAGCGAGTACGTCGCGCGGCAACGTAAAGCTGGAATGCACAATACCATTCTTATTGAAAACAGACGAACAAAGCTGAAGGATAAACTGGTCGTCATCAACTATCCAGACCTGCCCCCTAAATTGTTTAACAAAGACGCTTTTCGGTTCGAGTGACTTAACCGGTTCTTTTGGAATCGCATATCGGAGCTTCACGGTAAAACAGGACCCCTTACCAGGTTCGCTCTCCGCTTCAACCCTTCCACCCTGGCCCTCAGCCAGAGCCTTTACGATACTCAAGCCTAATCCAGTGCCATTCGCATTATTCGCTGCCGTTGCATCTGCCTGCTCAAATTCCTCAAAGATATTACTCAAGTCCTCTTCGGAAATGCCAACGCCCGTGTCTTTTACAGCAAAGGTAAAATAGCTTCTTCGCTTAACATTCTTATTATTTACAGTTAAGGATACCTCACCCTTCTCCGTAAATTTGATAGCATTACCCAGCAGGTTTATTAGTATTTGCTTTAGCCTGAAAGGATCTCCTGTTATTAAATCGGTATCGGTGATGTTATTATAGAGCACTAAATTCAGCGACTTTCTCTCTGCCTGAGGCCGCATGATAGTCATTACTTCATCTAAAAGACGCCAAATACTGAACGTGCTTCTGGTAAATTTAAATCTTCCCGATACTATCCGGCTGTAATCAAGTACTTCATTTACGATATGAAGGAGGTGTATCGACGATTGATATATCGCATTGATGTCCTCTTTAGCAGGCTTATCATTATCCTTAATCTGTTCGGCATAGCCAATGATCGATTGCAGAGGAGTACGAATTTCATGGCTCATACTGGAAAGGAATCGCTGTTTCGCCATCCCATGGTATTCGGCCTCGTCCTTTGCCATTTCTAATTCCTCCCTGTAAGTATTACTCCGGCTTATATCGGTCAGGATAAGATAGGCAAGTAAGGCTGTTATCAGTATAAAAGCAAGCATGATCAGCTCAATGCTTCTGGCACTTCGGTTTACCACGGCAGTAGCTTTACTGTTATTCAGATCGACCTGTCTGATCACTTCCTTTTCTACTTGCTGAAGAATGATCAGCATCTGATTAATAAGGATATTCCCTGCGTTAGAAAGCTCTATTTCGCGATTAATAAAGCTTACCCTACGCTGTTTCTGTCGTCTTGCAATCCTCTCGACAGCTTTTTCCATAGCATGTATCACGCTGTCTGAGTTAGCTCTCGCAAGGGTGTCCACGGTGATACTCACTTCCTCCTTCACCATCTCAGGATTCTTATCGTTTTTTTTTCTTCCAAATATCCGGTTAAAGATCCCGCGGTCTCTGTTCTTTCTGCTGTCGTCCTGCTCTGCCACTCTAGTCGTCGAGAACTTCTGTTCTGTGGTAACGATAGTACTATCTATTTCAGAAGAACTCTTATCAATAAGCCCGCTAAGGGAGCTTAACTGATTGGCGAAGTCTCTGCCATTTACCAATCCCTCCCGAACCTTTATATAACTCATAAACAACCGGTCCCTCTCCCTCAACAAACTCTTCATTTTGTCGATCCGCTTTACCTGAATGGCATCATTTGCATAAATCCGGCGAAGGGAATCCATTGTTGCCCGCAAAGAATCTGATTCCTTAAGGAAGACTTTATAAGAGCCCGGCTTTCGTTGAAAAGCCTGAGAACGCTGGAGCTGATCAAGTTTAGTGATATCTCTGAAAAGGTCATTAACAATCTTCAGCTTTTCATCGGGCGTGGAAATGCTCTGAACGGTCGCCAGCATTTCTTTAAAAGCAATTTTGCTTACCGCCCAGGCCAGAATAAGTGCAAGAAGCCCCACTCCAAAAGCAATAATCACTTTTCTCTTCATTGTATTCCGAAAAGAGTAACTCATTTAAACCTCGTTAACACCGCAACAAATAACTTACAAACCAACATGTTTGTTTTCTATCCTTATTCCCCTATCCCGGCACTTGAATCCTGATACCTGGATCTTAATCTCTGCGTTTTGAATCCCGTTCCTGGTTATAAACCCAGCTCTTCTTGAACCTCGTTACTTGAATCTTAAATTCTTGGTTTTAAACCAAGCTTGAATCTTGCTTCTTGATACTAGATACTAGATACTTGAGCTCTCCCTCACCTTTTCGGGAAACCGTGACGCATGGCTTAATACCATATTCCGTATATAATCATTCGAAGGATGCGGATGCAATAAAGTTTTAACGGAATTTATGTCGCTAATGGTATAATTGCATGGAAGGTACCCCATTCCGTAAACATTCCCCTGTTCCATAAGTATTATGCTCTGTTCTTCAACGGTACGGCCTTTATCGAGCAACATAAACGAAGGTAAAGCAGCCTTAAGATCTTCCACAGCCTGTCCTACCCTGGCATTATATTCTGCAGTGCTCTCCTCTCCACTACATGCGCCACGACAGTAATGAGACAAAATACCATTGCAGCATTCATTATTTCGCTGTATAAAACAAAGTTTAGGACAAAGCTCGAACTTCTTCATTAACGAAATAAGAGCGTTCCTTCCTTCTAGTAAACTGTTAAATGAAAATAACGGAGAAGAGCCCTTTTTCTTTTTATCGATTATCAGTCTGAAGTATCCTCTTTGATCCTCATATAAATAGAGTCCAAAGGATTGTTCAAAACGTTTCAAGGCCCGGTTATTAGACGGCCATATACGCTTAATTTCTACCGCCTCGAGGATAAAGGCCATAAGCTCAGTCCCGCATTCAGTGAAACTAACCGAATGAATGTTCTTCAGAAACTCCTGACGTTGCCGTCCGGGATTATTTCCCGTAAAGTGAGAAAGTACTCTTTTTTTGAGATTAATTGCTTTCCCAACGTAAATAACATCCCCTTTTTGATTTTTAAAATAGTAAACACCCGGCGTGAAAGGAAGCTTGTCGATGTCTTCTTTCTGCAAATACGGCGGTAGCCGCAGTTCAGCAGAGTTTCGGCCCAGCAATTGCAATATGTGTCCGGCATCGTCATTTTCCAATAACATTGAAAATAACTTTGCTGTAGCCAGAGCGTCCCCTCCAGCTCTGTGCCTGTTTTCCAAAACGATATTAAGCCGACTGCAGAGCTTACCTAAGCTATAAGAGTTAAAACCGGGAAATATCTTACGCCCCAGACGAACAGTGCATAGCTTCTTACATTGAAGATTAAATCCAGCTAAAGAAAGATGATGTTTTAGAAAGGAATAGTCAAAATTAACATTATGAGCCACGAAAATCTTATCCCCGACCAGATCATAAATATCAGCCGCTACTTCACGAAATGACGGCGCATTTTTTACCATTTCATCACTTATACCGGTAAGTGCACTAATGTAAGCCGGTATTGAAATACCTGGATTTATTAATGTTTCATATTGTTGTACGACTTTTTGACCGTCATGCAGCAAAATAGCGATATCTGTTATACCATTTGCGGAGGCATGACCTCCCGTTGTTTCGATATCCACTATTGCGTACATAATACAAAGATAAGGAGTCGAATGCCAAAAATTTTAGCCAACCGTAATAAATTATATTTTAACTGTTGACAGTGGCCCCTGGTATAGCTACTCGACCGCTATCCCCGTCGCAGCACCGTTGTAGGAGTAGGGGTTTACCTGGGGGTACACAAGTATTTTAGTCACAGAGCCAAAATAACGTTCCAGTTTTGCTTGCAAACCCTCAAATCCTTTTTGATAGGACTGCGACTCTTTACGAGCCGCTACAAAAACCAGAAGATCATCCGCTTTAAGCCAGCCTTTAAGCGACGCGGCATGCTCCCAGTCGCTGTTATCAACAAAGTTAAAATGAACCGTAATCTTCTTTATATCCAAACGGGAGCAGAAAGCTCTTTGGCTAAGGCACAAACCTTTGACAGCCAAAGAGAAAAACCGGCTTCCAATTCTGTAAACGGCGGACATATCAGAACAATCCTGTCGTGTACTGCAACAGGCCGGGTTAAGTGACATACGAAAAGATTCTTATCCGTATTGTCAATGATGGTTTCTGTTTTATCACCCATAAACTTGTTGAGGAAGGTTGTTTTACGGGGCCAACCTGATATAATCAGCGATGCATCCTTTTCTCTCGATGTACGGACGACTCCACTGGCAGCATTGTAGTCTATAGTGGTGAGCACCTCCACCCCTGCTTCCGATGCAGAAGCATAATGCAATAATCCCTCCAGTCTTTTCCTCGCTATCCGAAGATTATTCTCAGCATCTTCATTGTTATGAACCACCGAAAGAAGATGAATAGGCTGTGGCGATGTCTTGTCTTTAAGCAGCACCGCAAGATCAAGCATCGATTCCAGATTATCAAAATTAGCAATCGGCATCAGAATATTCTCCGGCGACTCGTTATCGATTTTCTCTG
>DALYUO010000005.1:49788-52397 GCA_031981225.1 Pararcticibacter sp. | reverse complement strand
CTTTGCCGCGTGTTCCGTCGCAAAGGAAGCAATTATACAAGTCGCCAGAATAAGGATGACCGTGCCGTTCAAGATATTTTTGTCAATAATTCCTGCTTTGTACCCTACCAATATGATGGCCAGAGTCGCCGCAGCATGAGCGCTGCTCAAGCCGAATACAAGGAGAGATTGCGCTTTAGTATACTTAAAGATCGTACCTGTAAGAAATGCTGCGAGCCATTTGCTTACAACCGCCATAACCGTAAGCACTCCCGCTACGATCAAAGCTTGCGGTCCTTCAAGCAGTACCCGCAAATCTACTATCATCCCAACACTGATCAGAAAAAAAGGAATGAACAGCGCATTCCCGGTAAACTCTATCCTATTCATCAGCGACGAGGAAGCCGGAATAAGCCGATTCAAAGCTAAACCGGCAACGAAAGCACCGATGATGGGCTCTACCCCTGCTGCCTGTGCCAGAAAAGCCGCAAAAAACACAACAGACAACACAAAAATGTAATGCGATGTCTTCTCGCTCTCCAGTCTCGTAAAGAACCATTTGGTGATGCGGGGGATCACAAGGAACATGATCAAAGAAAATACAATAAGCGAAACGATCAGCTGTATCCAGAACTGAAAGTTCAGGCTGCCGTCTCCCGATCCTATTATCACCGCAAGAATGATTAGCACCGCAGTATCGGTAAGTATAGTGCCTCCCACAGCGATAGCAACTGCCTCATTCTTGGTTATTCCAAACTTAGTTACTACCGGATACGCAACCAGGGTGTGCGTAGCGAACATACTGGCTGTGAGTATAGACGCCTGCCATGAAAAATGAAGCAAGTAATAACAAACCGGCAACCCTAAAAGAAGAGGAATAGAAAACGTAAAGAAACCGAATGCGAAGCTTTTATACTTCTTTTTCTTAAACTCGTTCATATCAAGTTCCAGCCCCGCTATGAACATAATATACAACAGGCCTATCGTAGAAAACAAGTCGATTGCCGAGTTCTTCTCCAGGACATTAGATGATTGACGCTACTATTCATAAGTTACCTTTTGCAGCATCCAGCTTTGACAGGAGTACTACATGACAGATCGTTTCGTAAAGGTAATAAAAAACGTGAAGCATCACTTGACAATTGTCCCTTGTCAACTGTCAATTTTCCACTGTAAATTTTCCATTGAGCCTGATATCTTCAGAAGATGCTCCAATCATCACGGTAAAGTCGCCGGGCTCAAGCACCCACTTCATTTCTGCATTTAGCAACATCAGGTCCGATTTTTTTAGCTGAAACTCAACAGTCTTCTGTTCTGAAGGACGAAGATGAATCCTTTCAAACTTTTTAAGCTGCTTCACCGCAGAAACGGTAGAGCTAACATTATCCCGGATGTAAAGTTGGGCAACCTCGTCACCTGGTATGGCGCTCGTATTCTTAACTTTAAATTGCACCGTGATAAGAGGATCTTTACCATCAGCCGCTTTGGGAATACTGAGATCGCTGTACTCAAACTTCGAGTAACTTAGTCCATAGCCAAAACTATATAATGGAGACGACTCTACTTCAACATAGTCATGCGGTACGGGTTTCTTCTGATTATAATAAACCGGCAGCTGTCCAACCGACCGCGGCACAGAAATAGGCAGTCGACCCGCGGGATTATAATCGCCAAACAGAACGTCGGCTATTGCATTTCCGCCTTCCTGACCAGGGTACCAGGCGTCGACAATAGCAGGAACATGCTCCGATATCCAGTTAAGGTTAAGAGGACGACCTTTTATAAGAACAACCAATACAGGCTTTCCTGTCTTAACCACCTCCTTCAAAAGCTCCAGCTGTTTGCCCATCAGGTCCAAAGTGGCGCGATCAAATCCCTCTCCGCTTTCCATATCACTCACTGCAACTTCAGAGGCCTTTGCAGTGGCAGCGCCTGTACTTTGATACTCAGTTTTAAAGTCCCGTGCGCTCGAACCGCCCAGTACAGTTACAACTGCATCTTCGGCCTGTGGGGCTGTGTAATCACCTAATTGGTTATACATATTGTCGGCATTCGGACCGATAACAGCGATGCTCTTTAATGATTTTTTTAAAGGAAGAACATTATTTTCATTCTTAAGAAGGATCAGCGATTCCTGTGCAACACGCCGGGCCAGCTGAATATTATCCTCATTCCGGACTTGTTTGCCTGCTTTTACCGGATCGACATAAGGGTTCTCAAATAAGCCCATGGAAAATTTAATTCTTAGCACACGTGCTACCGCGGTATCAAGTACAGCAGAACTCACCTTTCCTGCCTTCACAGCATCTGTCAGCGACTTACCATAACCGTAACCACTCAGATCCGCGTCAAGTCCAGCATTAATTGCGAGCGAAGCAGCATCCGGAGCATTGGCAGCTACCTGGTGATTACTCATAAGACCGCTAATGCTTCCGAGATCAGAAACTACAAATCCGTTAAAGCCCCAGTCCTTTCGCAATATATCTTTCAGTAAAATAGGATTGGACGAGCATGGGACTCCGTCAACTGAATTATAAGCAGTCATCACTGACAAAGCCCCGGCTTTGACGGCCTCTTTAAAGGGAGGTAGGTACGATTGATGCAGCTCTCTCGTTCCGACACTTACACTT
>DALYUO010000005.1:49039-49753 GCA_031981225.1 Pararcticibacter sp. | reverse complement strand
GCTCCGTTCAGAACAGGATCTTCCCCGTATGTCTCTTCCACTCTCGACCAGCGCGGTTCCCTCGCCAGGTCAAGTACCGGGCCGTAACCGATATGCGCACCCTGATATCTTGCTTCCGAAGCAATAGCTGACGCCATCTGCTCAATAAGCCGCGGATTCCAGGTGCTGCTCTGTCCGATAGAAGTGGGAAAAACAGTAGCGCCGATAGCCATATGCCCATGCGGACATTCCTCGGCAAGCAATAAAGGGATGCCAAGCCGGGTATTTTCAACAGCATATTTCTGAATAGCGTTGGTGGCCTTCGCTGCCAGCACAGGATTCAAACCTGTTTTTAAAGTTTTCTTAGTCCATGGATCTGCTCGCAACGTAGCCCATAACATCCCCGTTTGTTGCTCCTTAAGCGCTTGTTTAAATTGAGAGCTTACTCCAACCTTTTCGCCCTGTTTATCATACATCTCCCATCCTAAAAGCACCGAGATCTGTCCCACTTTCTCTTCCAATGTCATCCTTCCGATCAGATCATTTATTCTGCTTTCCACCGGAGCTGCGGGATCTTTGTAAAGTGGTTTCTTTTGTCCTTTAACGCAAAAACCAGTACTTAATACAACCAGGGCAAACAATAAAACTTTCTTCATTTTATTATTTTATTGCAGCCTTTTGTTCATTAACATTCCACCCCTTTACGGAGAGAACCGGATTTGCCACAGGCGATGG
>DALYUO010000005.1:48074-49029 GCA_031981225.1 Pararcticibacter sp. | reverse complement strand
GATACTCTATGATCACCGTCTTCTCTGCTCCCGGCATTACCGAAACATAATTATCGTCATAGAAAACAGGAAGTATCCTTTTTCCTGTAGCCGGATCAAGAAGCGAAATACGATTAAAAAACGCCACCGGATTCCCGGCAGGGTTCTTCAATTTCACTTCTACTTTTCCTTTTCCAATAGCCCTTGCATCAGTGACCAATGCGGCCTGTTTCATTTTATTCAGACCTGTGTATTCCCCCTTTTCATTAGGGTACCAGTAAAAGTTATCGCAGAGCACCTGTTGTTTCTCGTCAAGTATCTGAAGAGAAAGAAATGCGCCTTCCTCTTTGGAAAGTTCATCCAGCTCCTTCTTTACAGAAAGGATCTTTTTAACCGACGATGGCTCAATATAGGCAAAGACCTGAGTTATCATTTTTTCTTTACCCGACATATCATACGTTTTAATCACTAGCATCAGGTTCCGCTGCTGTTCAAAACCGTTGTTCACAAGCATCACCGTTCCGTCCACCGGATTACACATAATATTCAGAGGACGGCTGCCCGCCCTCAGACCATATAAACATGCATTCGGATCAAGATAGTAATCGTACATCTGTCCCCGCATAGCGGTCCAGGGATTCTGTGTCTTCCAGATGATAACCCCAGTATACCAGTCCCACATATGTGAGCTAAATCCTTCCATAAGCCCCCGGTACTGGTCGTAGTTCACCAGTTGTGCCTTGGTCGCAAAGTCGCGAACATCGGAAGGTTTTCCGTAGGGTTCTATAAACTGTTCATAACCAACGCCTGTATATGTGTGGTAAGTCCACACGGAATCCGCTTCCTCCGAAGGCTGCTGACCGGGTTTTGGAACAGGAACTTTCATATTTTCACTGGGAATGAATCTTTCAAGTGATTCATAATCACCGACACCAACCGATCCAACTTCAGAGTTAAAAGGGAAAGTACGTTTTTC
>DALYUO010000005.1:43675-48064 GCA_031981225.1 Pararcticibacter sp. | reverse complement strand
ACCAGCGTGTGCCATCTAGTTTAGGAAGGATGGAGTCTCTCAAAGGTACCAGAATATCATCTGGCGGGGTGATCTCATTCCCTCCGCACCACATAGCCAGAGAAGGATAGTTCCTTACCATTTTAATCATATCTGCGGCCGACTCAAGGAAAAGATCATGATCGTCCGGGTATTGTCTCCTTGTCCATTGATCTTCCTTTTTCATCGGGTCTACCCAACGTCCGTTACAATCGCCCGACATCCAGAAATCCTGTAATACCAGCATTCCATACCGGTCGCAGGCCTCGTAAAACTCAGGACGTTCTATCAGCGCTCCGCCCCAAATCCTGATAAGGTTGAGGTTCATATCCCGATGGTACCGGATCTCAGCATCGTAACGCTCGTTCGTAAAACGAAGCATAGCATCAGAAATGATCCAGTTTCCCCCTTTGATGAAGATCTTCTGACCATTAACCAGTATTTGCTTGCTCTTTGTATCCGTATTCCACTCCGTCTGAATTTCCCTAACGCCGAAACTAAGTTTTTCACTATCTGAAACAACCTTCCCACCTTCAATAAACTGAAGGTTTGTCGCGTACAGATCCTGCTTTCCATAACCCGCGGGCCACCACAACCGTGGATTCTTCAAAATGTGATTGGGCAACTCTACAGTAACGCTAACTCCCGGCCCGACACTTACATTTTTCGAGACCTTAGTTCCTTCGAGCGTATATTGTAAAACCCCCTCTATTCTTCTGTCCGATGCATTCTCGAGTTCCGCTGATACCTTTACTGTTGCCGGCTTCTGCAGCCCGTCTGTACTCCTTTTGCCAGGAACAAGGGTGACAACATGAGGATTCTTTAAATTTACCGATCCGGTTTTCTCTATATAGACCTTATCCCAGATGCCAGTATTACGATCCCGGATAGGTCTTATCCAATCCCATCCGGCTACGTACTGATGCGATACGTTCCTGGCAATTACACCATCGCCACCCTGTCCGCCATTGGGATTTCCCACCGGATCAGGAGGATAAACAATTACAGCCAGGCGATTATTCCCATCCCGAGACAATAACTTCGAGATATTGAAGGATTTGCGTAAGAACATTCCCTTATACGGCTTCGGGTTTACTTTTTTACCGTTTAAGAAGATATCACAGCTGTAGTTAATCCCTCTGAATGTCAACCAAACCTGCTTCCCTCCGGATGGGTAATTCTCCTTGAAGTCTTTTGTAAACCAATAAGTATAATAATCCCTTCCGGTATGATAAATGTCTGGTATCTTCTCATTGTTCATTCCCCAGAACGGGTCGGGGACTTCTTTATTCGCCAGCATTGAAGTAAGAACCGTTCCCGGTACAACCGCTGGCTTCCAGTTCGCCAGAGAATAGGTTTTCAAAGAAACCGCCGTACCTGGCTCCTTAATTTCTTTAACAGCAGCCATCTTCCAGCCCGAATTTAACTCGTAACGGTCCTGTGCATTTGCAGCAGTAACGGCGATAACCAGGCCCGCCATCACAGGCACTATACATTTAAAAACACTCAGTTTATCAAACATAGAAAAATCAATAACTTGTTACTATTGCATCACTCCGCAACTTTCAACTCTTAACTTTTAACCTTCAACTCAAAAAGGTCTGTCCGCCGGCTTAGTGCCCCAGGCAGAAGGTTTGCTTCCCCTCTCGATAGTCATGGTTCCACCTCTTACGATGTCTTTGTAATGAATATACGACTTAGTATACTCTTTGCCATTCAATATAATACGCTGCACATACTTGTTAGCCGCAGAATTATTTTTAGCTACAACCCTGAACGTCTTACCTGCTCCTACCTGAAGAGTCGCGTCGTCAATAACCGGACTGCCTATCACATATATCCCGTTAGCCGGATTAACCTGATAGAAGCCGAGCGCAGAAAGTACATACCACGCAGACATCTGCCCCACATCTTCATTACCGCATAACCCGTCAAACTTATCTGTATACAGATGATCAAGAATGTGTCTTACTTTATCAGCGGTTTTCCAGGGCTGACCAACAAAATTATATAGATACGTAATATGGTGACTTGGCTCATTTCCATGAGCATACTGACCAATTAGGCCGCTGATATCCGGAGAGGCATGCTCACCCAGATTTCCCTGAATTACAAAAAGCGAATCAAGTTTCTTCGTAAACCGATCCTCACCTCCTAAAAGTTCAATCAATCCTTTCGGATCCTGAGGGGCAAGCCAGGTGTACTGCCATGCATTACCTTCAGTATAATCGTTCTTACCATGAATAGACTCAAAAGGGTTAAATGGGGTCCGCCACTCACTGTCCGAAATCTTCCCACGCATAAAACCAGCCCCCTTGTCAAAATAATTCCGGTAATATAAACCTCTCTTATTAAAATATTGATAGTCTTCTTGTTTGCCCAGTTTCTCTGCTACTGCACCAATTCCCCAATCCGCTATGGCATACTCAAGTCCCATTGCTACGGATTCAACCGTACTGTCAGCCGGGATGTATCCGTATTTTTTTACATACTTAAGACCTCTTTCATCCAGCATCGCCGAATTCTTCATTGCTTCAAAAGCAAGGTTTGTATCGAAGCCTTTAAAGTCTTTCATTACCGCATCCGCTACTACGATAATCCCCGGATTACCAACCATACAATCTGTCTCATTTCCCATCAGATGCCACACCGGTAGCTTACCCTGCTGCTTGTAGATAGCCAGCATCGTATTAATCATATCGTTTACCTTATCTGGCTGCAGAATAGTAAACAATGGATGAGCAGCACGATACGTATCCCACAATGAAAAAGTGGTCAGGTTTGTAAAAGAAGCATTTTTATACACCTTCTTATCCGTTCCCAGATAATCCTTATTATGATCATTAAAATAAGAAGGAGCGATCATAGTATGGTACAGAGCTGTGTAGAAAGTACGCATTCTGGCAGGATCACCAGAATGAACAAGTGCTCTCGACAGCTCTTTATTCCATGCAGCATCGGCTGCTACAACAGTCTTGTCAAAGTTCCAGCCCGGAAGTTCCGCTTTCATATTAGCTCCTGCGTTTTCTATGCTAACTGGAGACAGTGCCACTTTTACCTGAATCACTTCTCCTGCCTTCGTTGCAAAACCGGCTTTGCCGAATACGAATCTCCCTTTCAGGAAGCTGCCACTTTTTTCTGCGGTGCTGTCAGAAATAACAAAAGATGTCATCGGCTTCGAAAACACCATTTTAAACCATATCCGCTGGTCCTTCGCCCAGCCTGAAGAAAAACGATAGCCTGCCAGGGTAGTATCATTCACCTTCTCCAGATAAGTCTCTTTAGCCAGATCCCAACCGATTCCCTGTCTCAGGTCGATAACAATACCAGCGTTATCCGATTTCGGAAAAGTGTAACGATGAAAACCAACACGCGCAGTGGTAGTAAGTTCAGCTTTGATATCATACCGTTTCAATTTCACAGAATAATATCCAGGTCTTGCCTTCTCCTCCTCATGAGAAAACAAAGAAACAAATCCGGTTTTTGGATCTTCAACGTTTCCTTTCGAAAAACGTACATCCCCTGTAACAGGCATCAGGGCAATATCGCCAAGGTCGCCTATCCCCGTTCCGCTCAAATGGGTGTGAGAGAATCCTACAATAGTAGAGTCCGAATAATGGTAGCCGGAGCACCAGTCCCAGCCTTGAGATAAGTTAACCGGGCCGAGCTGAACGAGGCCAAATGGCACATTGGCTCCAAGAAATACATGCCCGTGGAAACCAGTACCGATATAGGGGTCAACATACCGCGTAAGGTTCTCTGATTTGCCCGGTGTTGAATGATGTTTTTGTTTCTGCTGAGAAAAAACGCCGGTAACTAACAGGCTCATCGGGAGGCAGAGAATACAGGTCTTAACAACGTTTACTAGGTGTTCTGTGATACGCATAATCTGATTATCTAGTGGTTCAGTAACTTTTTACAGCTACCGGTTAAATTTAACGATTTAGCAAACGTAAAAATAACCATTAAACCATATCATCTGCAATTTCTTCAAAAAAAATCAAATCCCATCGGCAGGGGTAAACGTCCCGGTCCGATGGGATAATAATGTTATAAATCAGTGTATCTCTCTGACCTCAACAGTAATTAATTAGAAGTATACACATCAAATTCAGACATGATAACATAACTCGACGACCTCCATCCTTCTACATCAAGCTTAATATACCGGGCGGAAACCGGAGAATAAAACTTAATATATTGATAGGAAGTTGCCGTGGAAAGCGCTGCTGTGCCCTGTGAAGTCCAGCTATTTCCATCAGTACCCGTAGAAACCTTTATAGATGTTAACCCATATGTGGCGCTATACGAGTGTATGCGAATCCCGCTAATCGTCGGATACGTATTATTCAAGTTAACGGTTAAGCTCAC
>DALYUO010000005.1:37203-43665 GCA_031981225.1 Pararcticibacter sp. | reverse complement strand
TTGGATGCAGGAGTCACGAACCAATACGTATTAGTCCTGCCATCAAAAATATTCGATAGCGAACCGGAATTCGGTGCGACGTTAAGTGTTGCCGACCATCCGGACCTCGGGGAAATGAGTGTCCCAACCATGTCGCCTAATACTGTATTACTATAAACATTTGTCTGGAAAGTCCTTATCATCAAGTAAACAACGTTGCGGTTGGAACTAACTGCCGCCTTTCCTGTGCCGGTTACTGAAGTGATTTCCAGAGGCATCAGATAAGCAGAATCAGTAAGTTGGGAATATTTCGCCGCAGGAATTGAAAACTCTAGAAAATCGGCGGATGACAACTGTCCCTGAGGAATAGTAAGCTCCATCGTATTGAAGTCTACCATACCATCAGGCAACTGACTATAATTCGTACCCTTCTCAGCATTATAAGTATCCACCAGCGATTTATTAACAGAAAAAGACACTTTCAAATCTGCGGAAGCAGGATGTGTACACATAACGGGAGTCGCTGCACCGATATTCTGACCAATGCTGCCCGCTGGCGTGTGCGTAACGGAAAAAACATACTTGTTATACGCATTAACAGTGTAGCCTCCTAAAGGAAGATATACCCTATTTTCAGTATCCCCTGTTACATCATAATGTTCGCTGTCCTTACAGGAATACAGCAGGCAGGAACCAGCGATAAGGGTAATGATAAAAATATATCTGTAGACTAATAATTGATTCATAGCTTTCTTTTTTTAACATCAGACTGATGTTTAGTTACACTTATTTAACTCATCCTGAACCCTCACTACATAGCTACTCTTGTCAAAAGGATTAAGAGTCCCATTACCGGCGTTGTCTCTGACCGTTTTCGACCAGTCCATATCATACCCATGCCCGGTGGCATCCGTGAAAATGGCACCATTACCTTCATTAAATTTCCAGTAAGCCACCAACCCTTCGAGGTGAGGATCAACTGCGCAGTTGCCGACTTTGATCTCACTCGGAGCCAGGGCCCTGTTCCACAATCTTACTTCCGCGATACGACCTCTCATCAGCTGTTGCGAGGGATAATTAGCCCAGGACATCCCTATTTCAAAACGCTGAAACTTAAAAGGTGTCGTTCCTGCAAGCTCGCTGTCTTTCACTCCATCTACATACATTGTATAGCGACTTCCATCGAAGGTGAGTGAAACGGTATACCATCTGTTTGGTGTAAACAATGTTTTGGAAACAATACTCCCCCCTGGGCTGACCCATTGAAGTGAATTGCGATGCTGACCTTCTTCTCCAAAGCGCAGCATATTGGATTTCTCTTCGTTTTTACCTGTCCAGCTACACATACGCCTGATCCGGTTTGGCGCATCTTCCGTAAGAAAACATCTTATTTCACATGTGTATTTCGGCAGATCTACGCCCAATGCATCATTAAAAATAAAGTTACTGTACATGTTTGAATTACTGACATCCAGGGATGGGAACGATATTGTACGCGAGATACGTAAAAAAATTGTACGAGAAGCGTTTAATACCTCCATGGTCCCGCCTTTAACATCTTTTATAGTAACAGGGAGCACATAAACACGACCGTCGACAAAATCGTCTGTCGAAACGATTTGCAATTTGACTCCGGAAGAAGAGGCCCGGCCGCTTTTTATCGTATCCTGCAGATTTTCGCTCTTTATCGCAGATGAGGGCACCATGTAATAGTTCGTTTTGTTATTTTGGTTATACTGCTCCAGAGCCGAATTGTCGACAGAATATGTTACAACTACGTCTTCCGATACCTTGGCGGTTGCAGATGCCGTCACATAGTATGAAGCAGGAGTATCTTCCACCACAAAAGTTACCAGGGGATTTGCATCCGTTCCAGTCACCAATATAACACTCTTATCATGATCAAACTTGTCGCCCTCTGAACATTGGATATTTATAAATAACATACCAGTCAGAAGCCATAAAGTCCATTTGTTGGTTAATATCTTTTTCATCTTTTTAGATTAGATCAATTCTTAAAACCTCACTTAACAGCCGGGTTTGCAATCTGAATGCAACGCCGCACGTTGTAATACGGAATGCCGGTCTTTGAAAAATAGTCACGGTCGAAATAGAAGGCTCCAAATCCACCCTTTTTTCCCTGCGTAGGATTCCACCGTGCCATTCCTTCTAACGAATACATCGGCGTCCCATCGGTAGTCAGCTTATTCCCGTCTGCCTCTGTAAAAGGAGAACCGCCATTTTCGTACATGGTGCCAAAACTCTCCGTAACTATAAACTTTCCCGGAGGGGCCCAATTTATCTGGTCATAATAGCCTTGAAGCCTGCTTGCAGAATGTTCAGTAAATCCCTGAGTATAGGCCTGACGAATAAAATAATTCACATAGGGCTCAGTTCCGGCCGGAGGAAGTGCATTATAAAAATCAACACAAAGAAGCTTATCCGGGTATTTTGCATCAGGGTGCGGTCCGAAAAACTGGCCTATATATTGTACCATCTTCAAGAAATTTTCGCCCTGCAGCCAGTCACCTTCAGGCTCATAGTCCAGATCTACCCCGTCCAGGTCATAGTCGAGTATATCATCTACCAGTTGCTGTGCGTATACCCTGATTCCCTCGTCGTTCTGATGTTCCCGAAGGTCGTACTCAGTGCCATCTTTCAGCGTGATGACATGATTCATCCGCACGATAGTAGGCACAACAAAACGGGTACCCTTTTTCTCACGTACAAAACGAAGATCGGCGTAAGCTACAGGCGCATACTTGCTATCATTGGGATCATTAGTTGGGATCCCGCCCCATAACGAAACGATGTCTATACTATCCGGCAGCCCCAGGATACGTTCGCCCCATGATGCCGGATCCTTATAACCGCCAACTCCTTCAATAGGGGCATAAGCCGCATACCATCCGAACGATACTGTATGATTAGTTTTCTTGTAAGCCCTTAGATTTGCATAATACTGCTCATCGTATGTAAAGGGCTTTTGTATTTCGAGGGACTCTACATCCGCATCACAACCAGCAAGAGCAAACACCGATATGATAAACGAAAGTAAACCCATTAATTTTATTTTCATCGACAATCATTTTTAAGATTAAACCATCATTTATTTCTTATCCCACCATAACTTTGTACCACCATTATCCGGTCCGCCCAACTTTGCAATCCCCGACTTTACTCCGGATGCATTATTGTTGTACTCTGCCTGTGGATAAGGAATCCTCCTTACCTGAAGAGCCGTATTGATAGTACCGTTGCTATTGTTCACTACTACCGGCAACAGCCTGGGATATCCCGTCCGGCGGAATTCTGCCCATCCTTCAGGCCCGTCAGGATACATCGCAATCCATTTTTGAGTAATGATCTTTTCAAGTTTCCTCTCATCAGAGGCCCCATCTTCCCATGCAATTGTAACATCGCTCGGCGCAGCTGCGTTACTGGAGCCAACATTATCAGTAAACGCTGCAGGCTTATCTGTCGAGTTAGCTATATAAGCTACCGCTCCCTGAACCTTATTTTCAGAGAACGACATAGTTATTCCCTGTTCATAGAAGGTTTTCGCGTCGCCTCCCATCTGCCAGCCCCGTAAAGCACCTTCAGCACGCAAAAAATAAGACTCAGCCACAGTCATCCATACTATTTCTGTGCTGCTGTTATCTACATTCAGGTTTGATATCTTATTTCCTGTATAATTCGCCCAGGATGCAGGGGTTATACCCAGCCGGACTCCGTGATATAATCCATCCAGAGCAGCAGGTTTAAAGTATGCGCTAATCCGGGGATCCTTATAGCCATTCAGGTAAGCATCCATCGAGGCAGTCATTCTGGCCTCGCCCTCATTAAAATTATATGCGATCTCAAAAAGTGGATGCATATAAACCAGATCACCAGAGTGCTTAAGTGAAGCTCGGTCTCCCAGGTCTGAAATTACACCGAAAACGTTTGTAACTGATTTTTCGGCCTGCTGCCTTGCCAGGGTCGGGTTTGCATAAACCACACGCATTGCAAGTCGCAGACGAAGTGTATTGGCGAATCTTATCCATTTAACAGGATCACCACTGTAAACATAATCGTATTTTCTTAGAATCTGCGAGCTTGGATTGGCGATTGCATAAGCAGTCAATACATCAATCGCCTCGTCAAGCTCCTTGAAAAACTGATTATAAACCAGGTCGAGGGCGTCATAATCGCCTCCTGACGTGCCACTGCCAAAGCCCGTATAGGGAATAGGACCATAAGCATCAGCCACACGATGCATAGCTTCAACTTTTGCAACAAGTCCGAGGGCCGCTACCTCAGGCAAGTTCTGTTCCCGCGCAGCCCTTGAAAGAAACAACCAGGACTGCAGCGCGTCGGCAAAGCCCGACCGGAATGTCTTATCGATCCACCCTGTTATAAAATAGTACGATCCATTATGTATCCCATTATACCATGAACCTGTTGGCGCGATATAACCCGAATAAAGATCACTTGTCAGCCCCTGGGAGACCTGATAGTCACTCGACAGATTTCTTCCATCTTTAAACAGTACAACGCTTCTTTGAAGCTGCTTAAAAAACGAACCCGTTTTCAAATTATCGTAGGACATCATTTCTTCTGTAGCCTCGTGATCGTCGGTATTTACAGCTTCAAATTTGTCCGTGCACGCAATATTCATGCATAGCAGGGAGAACCCTGCGAAAGAGAGTCTTTTCCACTGCATTATATTTTTTAGAAACATATTTGTCATGATTGAGATTCTTAAAACTGGAATTTAACAGCAAAACCAAGATTACGCACACTTGGACTCATGAAATAATCAATCCCCTGATAGTATGTCGCCGTGCTGGCAGTCAGCTCCGGATCAAAGGGGGCTTTCCGGTATAAAAAGAAGAGGTTACGCCCGGTAAAAGACACATTCATATTTTTCACCCATGCGGCCATCTTTTTCATCGGTATATCATATCCAACCGACATCTCACTCAAACGAACATTCGTGGCGCTGTAGCAATACAAAGATCCGATCCCTGATGTGCCCCCTCCTATCGTCTGATAGTAAGGCATCGCCGGTATTAACTTTCCATTAACCATCGCCCCTCCTGCATCACGTGCATCCGCTGTTGCTTTTGATGCACCGAAGGCGTCCATAACAGCCTGGGTGTTCGAAACCACTACTCCCCCAACACGTGCAGTGAAGAGGAAATTGAAGGATATCCCTTTCCATGATGCATTTCCTCCCCATCCGGCATTATACTTGGGATTCGTATTTCCTCCGTAAAGGAATTTGTTTGTTTCCGACACCACAATATGATCGGACGGGTGGACATAAATAGCCCCGTGCTCATCAGTTCTGAGGGTATTTACGTAAATATCGCCCATCGACCCACCTTCCTTTAGGACCATTTTAACACTGCCTGTTCCACCCATATCCAGTTCCCGCTGTGAGACAACTTCTGAAGTTCCTGGCACGTTCCATTCGGGAAGTAACTCGATGATCTTGTTACGGTTTAAGGAGTATGTCAGGAACGTGCCCCAACTGAATGATCCGTACGAATCATTAAACCGAGCTGATATTTCGATACCTTTATTATCCACTTGTCCCGCATTTAAAATGACGCTTTGATATTGTGTTTTGGCTGGGCTTAACGTAGGCTCAAAAAACTGGTTATATGTACTGGATTTATAAGCCGTAGCGTCCAGCTTCAGCTTGTTTCTAAGAAAAACTAAATTTAACCCACCTTCCCACGACTTCGTTAGTTCCGGCTGCAGATTCGGATTCGGCATCCTGCCAAAAGTAGCAGGAGTTCCGTTAACCGGATAGGTAGGACTAGTTATTTTAGGAGCGGGCTCATTACCCACCTCTGAGTAAGAAACCCGGATTTTCATATAGGGCATCAAGCCGGATTTGATTTTGAAAATATCGGTAATTATCCCGGACAAACCGACTGCAGGATAGAAAAACGATTTGGTGTTTGATCCGGCTAATGTGGATGGCCAGTCGTTTCTGGCTGTTACATCTAGGTAGATAAGGCTTTTATATCCCAACTGAGAACTGGCAAAAAGCGACCTCTTACGAGTCTGATAACCCGACTGCGATCCTTCGGCAGTTGACTTAGCAATATTGTTAAAGGAAAACAAGTTGGGAACATCCTGCAAGTTTCCTCCATACGAATTCTGGTCGTAATCAATATTTTCAAAGCTTCCACCCACATTGGCAGTAACCGACCACATATTATTGTTAAGGTATTTATTAACGTTTAACAATAGGTCTCCATAAATCTGCTTATTGCCGGCGTCATTAAGAGAGTAATATCCCGCGTCAGAAGCAAAGAGGGTATTCGTTGACGCACTAAACTTCTTTTCAAACTTGTCGGTAGTCTCATCCAGTTTAACTCTACCCGATAAATTGATCCAGCTGGCAAATGTGTATTTCAATGAAGCATTGATCATGTACCTGTTTTTATTGTTTATAAACCTGGATCTTTCCGTAATCCAGTAAGG
>DALYUO010000005.1:34089-37193 GCA_031981225.1 Pararcticibacter sp. | reverse complement strand
GAGCTGCTAAACCAAGATCTCCATACGGCCAGAACTGGGTTTTGAAATTTCTGGAAGCATTATATCTTTCATAAATTTCCACCTTTGAAAAATCATCTCCTGCTGGAAATAAATACAATGGTACCAGGGGATTAAAATAGGTCCCCTGGGCAGTCATGTTTTGTTCCCGAACCTTACTCGCCATAAATCCAAGGTCCATCAGAAGTTTTTTATCAAGTAAAGAGGTTGAGTTACGGACCGAAAAATTATAACGGTCATAATTGTTGTTATGTATTATTCCTTGCGCATTCACAGAGCCAGCGGATACATAAGTCTGATTATTTTCAGTACCAGTAGACAAACTGACAGAATTGGAACCATTTACACCTGTCTGGAAAAAATTTGAAGGGGAATAATCTGACGGTGTTTGTAACTTATCTCCCCAGCTATAATAACTTTCTGGTTCAGTAGGCCCGTATGTATTCTGAAATTCAGGAAGAACCAGCGGACGGGAGAATAGCGTATTATTAGACACGTTAACAGACGTTCTGTTAGCCTGACCCTTTTTAGTAGTGACCAGCACCACACCGTTGGCAGCAGCGCTCCCATATAAAGCTGCAGCAGAAGGACCGCTCAATATCGATATATTCTCAATGTCATCTGGATTGATATTGGATATACCGTCGCCCGTCTGCCCTGCTCCTGCAAAAACATCATTTACCTGCTCGGCATTCAAATTAGGCATGGGCACACCGTCGATCACATATAACGCATTATTGTTACCGGATATCGACTTTACCCCCCGCATCACTACGCGAGCTGAACCGCCAACGCCCGATGAGGAGCTGTTAATGGTTACTCCCGCAACTTTACCGTTCAGGGTATTTACAAAATTGGCATCGGAGACCCGGTTCACCTCATTTCCGCTTATCTGCTGAACATTATACGAAAGCGATTTAGCCTCTTTCTTTATTCCAAGTGCGGTTACAACCACCCTTTCCAGTTCATTCTGCGCTTCCTTTAATACAATAGATAAGGCAGACTGGTTGTTAACTGTCACTTCTTGTGTCACATACCCCAGAAACGATATAACCAGTACGTCTCCCGACGATACATCTATGGTAAATATCCCACTGCCGTCCGTCACAGCACCCTTAGTGCTACCTTTTATCTTCACAGTGGCTCCCGGCAGTGGAAGCCCGTTGTTATCAGTTACCTTGCCCTGTATAGGCCTGAGCTTCACGCTTTCTCCCTCTGCCCCGGCCATAGTCACCATCGCCTTCTCGGATCGTTTTGCCCTTATTACTACTGTCTTTTTTTCTATCGTATAGGTCAATAAAGTCCCTTTAAGGCATTCCGTCAATACCTCTTCAATCGCGGCTTCTTCAAATTTCAGATTGAGCGTTTTACTGCTGTTTACCTGTTTCGGCGACCATAGTACATTGTATCCCGTTTGTCTGTTAATTTCATTAAATACCTGTTTTAAAGATATATTTTTCTGATTAATAGTTACTCTCTGAGCAAGCCCTGCTGCACTTACCTGCATAAGTGCCATGAATATGAATATTCCGGTGATTTTCATAATCCGAAGGATTTTTTTGGCATAGCCGGGCGGATAACAAAAATTTTGGGTAAAATATTTGTACATTTGAATGATGGTTAATTGATAAACTATTGATTTTTAACTTTTTCAACTTAACCGAATTAAAATCAGGAACATGGCCGTGTTCCTGATTTAATATGTTAAGTGCATTAAATCAGCCTAACTTGTGTCTTTCCTAATTTGCATAATACATCCTATTGATTACAATTGATTAGTTATTAGTATTTCTCAGTTCTTTAATACCCTAATGGTATTTTCATGCACTTCAAACTTAACCTGTCCTGTCAGCTCCATCATTCGCAGCAAATCCGATACATTCGCAAAACGTGTTATAACCCCGGCAAGCGGTTCATATTTAAAGCTCGCGCCCTCAAACTCAACCTTCACATCATACCATCTCTCCACTTTTCGCATAATACTTTCCAAACTTTCATCATTAAACCTGAAGTAGCCATTTTTCCATGCAATTACAGATTCAACGTCAACCTTTTCTACTTTTAAACTACTATTTAACAAGACCGACTGCTGACCAGGCACTAATTTGACAACATCCGAAACATGGGAAGCTTGCGCAATAGCGTCCACTAGTACAGATCCCTCGAGTAAGGTAGTCCTGACAGCAGCCTCATCAGAATAGGAGCTGATATTGAAGTGAGTCCCCAGTACCTTTACCTCCTGGCCCGAACAACTTACAATAAAAGGATTTCGTCTAGCCACCGGCAAAGCGTGGTTCACTTCAAAGTAACCCTCACCAGTCAACTCAACCCTTCTCTCCTTTCCAGAAAACGATGAAGGAAAGCGAAGAGACGAAGCGGCATTAAGCCACACTTTACTTCCGTCGGGAAGGTTAATTTGATATTGTCCGCCCTTAGGCGTTACGATGGTATTGTATTGAGGGTAATTATTCTTCGTATCGCGATCGGCAGAAACTGCTGTGCAAACAAGCAATCCATCTGCGGTTTTACTAATTCGAAGTCCCGATTGTTCTGCTATCTTGCCGTTCGCTGTACCATTAAGAACAACCTGCCGTCCATTTGCAAGTGTCAGTACCGCCTTATTACCGCCAGGTTCAATACTCCTGCTCGTTTGCTGAGTTTGAGTATTTGGACCGTTCTTAAAGAAGTATAGTCCGAATGAGACAGCTAAGATAAGAATGGCGGCAGCAGCAGCATACCAGCCAGCATAGCTCCTGCGTAACTTCCTGATGGGTGTAATCTCATTCCACATTTGCTCTTTAGCTTCAAGGAAATCGTCTTCCGTCAATCCAGACTCTCCCTGTTGATTGAGATGATGCAACCAGTATTTGAGCAGTGTTTCCTCTTCTTCAGTACACTTGCCTTCCCTGAACTTCGCGATCAGATCATTTACGTCTTTTTTTTGCATTGAATCAGCCAGCGCTTCTCCTTTTAGGCGCAGACACTATAAAGACACGTGATAAAAGAATAATGGGTATTGCGAGAATAATTTTTTATTAGGTTGTTTTTCCCGCGGCTAAAAAGATCTAAAAGCAGATAAAAATAAT
>DALYUO010000005.1:31891-34079 GCA_031981225.1 Pararcticibacter sp. | reverse complement strand
ACCGTATGCTCGGATATATCCAAACGAACAGCAATCTCTTTATTACTGAGGTATTCTTTTCTTCTGAGATCAAATACTTGTTGCATTCTGGGAGGTAAAGCAGCGATTTCTCGTTCTATGATAGAAACGATATCTTTCTCAGCAATCATACGTTCCATAGAGACGGAACCAGAATCCATGATATGCCGGAGAGACTCTATGTACTGCCTGCCAAATTCCTTATGCCTGAAAACATTCAGCACCTTGTTCAACACGCACTTATAAAGATAACCCGATAAGGTAGTTTTTAAGATAAAATTTGAACGATTATTCCATAAACCGGCAAAAACCTCCTGCACAACATCTCTCGCTTCTTCCTTATCCTGCAGTTTCCTGAAAGCATAAGCAAAGAGTAAACTGTTATAACGTTCATAAATTTCCCTGAAGGCACAGACATCTCCATCCCCTAATAAAGATACTAATTCAAAATCGCTCAGTTCTAAGTATAGGGTCATAGCTTCTCTGAACGAATTTAGAAAAATTAACATGAATTTAAAACAAAGGTCATAAAAACTTTACAACAAGTAATCGACCTTACAGTATAGATTATATTTTTATATCAGCCGTTGCTCTCATCAAACTGTCGAGTACATCCTCAGTTACATCTCCAAATAACGAAATTCCTGCTGCCCCGTTTCTCAACGCATACTCCACTCCCTTCTTAACTTCATCATTAGTCTTAAAATCAGGGAGAAACAATCCCGCATAAAGTGGAAACTTCCCATTGAGCAACCTTACACCCTCGGCTACGGCGTCGCCGATCCAAGCCACATCCTCTTTGTAAAAACCATGATAGATCATAGGACAAACACCCGTAAGGTTCCATTTTGTCCAGTCCTGTCTAACATTTCTCCTCGCTACCTCCGGCGTCGGAAATACAGCTGCCGTGATCTGCTTTTTATGCGAGGATGCCACACCGGCAATTTCATTCACAATATCGGTTATGGCCTCATACCTGAATAAGCGCCAGGAAAGACTGGCTTCAGGATACTTGATATCGTTGATATCCTTACCCCGCCACTTTTTAAACTTTTCCCTGCACACGTCACAATAACAATAATCATATTCAGGAAGCTCACGCGTCTGTTCTATATGGTAATTGTCCCACAAGTTTACAGGAAGGACAACATCACAAAACCGCACATAGTCTAGATGTATGCCATCAACATAATCTTTACTAAGAATACTCTGAACATCATCCTTAAGGTATTGCTTTACTTCCTCGCGTGAAGGGCATAACCAGCGATAGTAATCAACGTAAGGAGGTTTATCAGCACACGACTCACCCTTCCGGTTTACAGCATACCATTCCGGATGAGCTGCGAGCAATGATTTCTCCCCCCGGTTCATCGTCCACATCCATCGGTGCGCTTCAAGCCCTTCTGACTTAGCCGCTCCGAAGTGCAACTCGCTATCATTTTCAAAGAAAATCCCCCTAATGCCTGCCTTATAATAACTATTGTACCGGGTTTTTAGTTGCGCTAAGGTATCCTCCTTATTTGGGTTCGTCCATACCCAGTGCTTCCTGCTTTTCTTTTCACTCACTGCTCCTGTTACTTCAGAAAGAGGTAATATTCCTGCAGCAATACCGGCTAAGCAACCCGACTTAAGAAAATTCCTTCTGCTTGTCATTATTCCGTTCTTGTAATTTGTACCAGTCCTTCTTCATTAATCTCAGCGCCCCCGCTATCCGAATCAATTGTCACACAAAACTGACTCGACGAGGCAAACATGGTCAGCCTGTTAATTTTGCTATCAATTTCAATTTCCGGGCTGATTCCCAAATCTTTCAAAGACTTTGCGTATCTCTTAGTTCTTCCAAAGTATTCCTTCTGGCGATAATATACAAGCCACAAATACCGTCTCTGCAGTTCACTATAAGGCATAGAAAATGAAGCTGATCCACTTTTGCTAAAGAGCAGATACCCCCATCGTTCCGGATAATGCATATTAATCACACCCTGGGGCGACCATACCCAATTGTGCTCAGGCAAGCTCTTTCCATCAGGACCCTTCCTTTTCCGGTAGCTACCATTTTTCACTTCACTATCCCACTCCACTCTGGAAAAATTGATGCGCCATAAATCTCCATCAGCAGGAACTTTCGTATCATTACCAATAGTCACAGCCTTGAAAGGAATCGCCATTT
>DALYUO010000005.1:28533-31817 GCA_031981225.1 Pararcticibacter sp. | reverse complement strand
ATCATAGGGACGATTAATAGTACCTAACACCTTCACCGCCGACCTTAAGCCGGGAGCATCCCAGCTGATGAGCGCGCCCGAATTGTTCCTGTATGGTTTTGAAAGGAACAAATCAAAAATAGTGTTCAGGGCATTTACTTCAATCTCAAAATACTGATGAGTATTATTATCAGGATCAATAAACACCTCAAAATCATTATCGTAAAAAACAACCTGATCACGTTTCGAAATATTTGCCCAAACATGAGGTTCCTCAAGTTCGGCAGCAACAAAAAGACAGGTGTCATTCCAAAGTATTTTCACCCTCGTCTTCAAAGGTGGATCGGGTTTCTTGTCCCCTTCAATATCCTTAAAAAAATCAGTCCACGGTGCATTCTTCCAAACATCCTCTTCAGTATTTCCGTCGATAACGGGCGGTTCACGAACATAACGCGCAACGTAATGCCGCGGTTCAGTAAATAGGTGATCAAGTCCTTTAAACGATACTTGTCCACTCACCGAATCAAACAAAAAAACCAATAAAACCGAAATGTATAAAAACCCCTTTCGCATTATATTTATACCCTTTACCTTCCTTCGAATGAAAATGCTAAAGCAGGTGTTGCTTTTGCCGATCCGGGAAGAGTTACCTTCACTGAATTGCCGTCGGTAGTCCATTTTACCTTGCTCCCTGTTTCCAGGAAGATCATCTCACTTCCCTTTCTCGGGATGTTACCTTTCCAGGAAATCACCTTAGGCAACCGAAATCCATCTTTCAGGCACACCATTGCAAAGCGGGTTTTTCCATCTTTGCTTTGGGTGAACCAAGTATCCTCATCTTTATAAGCCTTAGTTATTCTGGTATTATATATAGCTCTGCCATTGACGGATGTCCACTTGCCAATTTCTTCAAGGCGCTTTATTGCTTCGGTAGGAATAGTACCATCAGCCCCGGGTCCCACACCAAGGAGTAAGCTACCACCCTTAGCTACGATCTCAATCATTGAATGAATAACCTGAGAAGCAGACTTATATTGATCATTTGGAACATATCCCCATGCGTTTCCCAGCGTCATACAACTTTCCCAGGGATGATCCAGTTGCTTTTCAGGTATTTTCTGCTCAGGTGTCTGATAGTTTTCATATGGCCCGTGTACAGTTCTGTCGACAATTAAAAGACCAGGCTGAGCCTCTCTTGCCATCGAAGCTATCCCCGGCATATCTATATCCTGGCTCCATGCCGGTATTGCGGCTCCCCATGATCTAACTTCCTCATTCACCGTTTCCAATGGCCTCACCCATCCCCCGTCAAGCCATAAAATATCAACAGCCCCATAATTATGCATCAGTTCACCTATCTGGTTGTAAGTATACTGTTTGAACTGATTCCATCTCCATGGGTGTTTTCTGATATCATAGTTATTATTACGATCCGGAGTAGCATACTTGGGCCACCAATAGTATTCAGTATGCCAGTCAGGCTTGGAGAAGTAAGCTCCGATCATAAAATCCTGCTTCCTGAACGCGTCAAAAACGTATTTCGCCACGTCAGCACGCGGATTGTTTTTAAATGGCCCCTGCGCAATACTAAAATCAGTTTGCTTTGTATCAAACATACAGAAGCCGTCATGATGTTTGGTGGTAAATACCAAATACTTCATGCCAGCATCCTTCCCTGCTTTAGCCCATTGTTCAGGATTAAACTTTACAGGATTAAATTCCTTACTTAATCCCCAATACCACTTTTTAAAATCATCGTAAGATTGCGTGCTATCCCTTTCTATCCAATCCTCTGAGCATAGAGCCCACGACTCGATCATTCCCGGCACTGCGTAAAGCCCCCAATGAATGATCATCCCGAATTTCTGATCCTGCCATTTATCGAGCTTCTGTTTTACTTTAGGATCGGTGGGCCGTTGATAATTTGTGGATTGAGGGTGGATATTCTGTTGGGGAAATAACAGTCCCGCCTGAAAAGAAAAAAGGAACGTCAGTAATAACCTATGCATTCACAATTGAGGTAAAATTTCTTATCGATGTTTATTAACCGAAAATATCGATTTAGCAATTACTGAAAGCGACAATAATATACAATGAAAAATCCAAACTTCGATTTTACCAAGTAAGGGAGGCACTCCAAAGATGAAGTACCTCCCTGTAGTATCACATTACTGATTTCTCGTTACTGCTTCTTAGCCCACCAAAGAGGTGTCAGAACTGCGTCAGAACCTCCGAGGTAGTCAACCGCTTGTTTGTATCCGGCCGGATTCGTATTTGGCAACCCAGATGGATATTTCACGCGTTGCGGAAAAAACTGAACTCTGCTCGTCATATAATTTGCTTGTGTTAAAGCAGACATATTAACCAACTGGGTTTCTACTGCTGGATTTTCAAAAAACGGCAAGCCCAATCTTCTCTTATCATTCCATGCTTCCAATGGAAGATAAGGCATATGGGCAAGATACTTCTGAGTAATAATCTTTGTTAAATGATCATTTTTGATATTTCCATTTTGATACAGATCGTTTTTAGGATACATTACAGTCGCAACACCGTCAGTGCCTGTATAACCATCTTTAAAGTTCATTGTATAGCTTGTGGGAGGTTCGGTTGTATGATCCCATCTAACAGAGGTGCCCACTCTGTTGTAGTTTGCCGATTGCAGATAATCAGCAAGAAAATCAGATACACCCCAATAAGAAAAATTCAAACTGATCCCCTTTTCATACGCTTCCCTACCACCAACCGGCGTTGTCCATCCTCGTACGTTAGCTTCTGCAAGCAAGAAGTAAGTCTCCCATGGAGCAAAGAAAATTCTCTTCATGCTATGATTTCTGAACTTTCTGCTCAAACGAGGCATTGTACCTTCGAATGTTACTACCTGATTCATTACACCCTTAGTACCCCAATTACCCGCAACCCTTGCATTCCAGGTATGTTTTGCTTCTATTTCTTTTACAACAGTTTCTCCATTGGCGCTCATCAAATTCCTTTTTGTAGTCTTTGAGTCCGTACCATTATCGGTAAAATTAGGATCAGAAAAATTCCCAGGTATAATAAAGGTTTTATAAGCTCGTGGGTCAATTGAATATGGCAGGCCGTCAAACCAGTATCCTGCGGACGGATCATTGGTCAGCGTAGTGAAGTGGTTTGCAAACTTTAGTCCCATCCAATTTGCAGGCCTGATATAGGAGTACAAAGAATCAGCCACCTGGTTCTCGGTTTTAACTCCACCTAATCCGAGGTAAATATTATTTAATGAAGCAGAAATTAATTGTGTGTTCCATGTACGGCTCATTACCCCG
>DALYUO010000005.1:22473-28523 GCA_031981225.1 Pararcticibacter sp. | reverse complement strand
TGCACCTGGAATGCATCATCCATTGTGATGATAAGGTCATTTTCAGAAGCCGCAGCAGCTTCGAACTCTGATTTCGCCTTAACGGCATCTACTTCAGACAATCGCATTGCAAGCCGCATACGCAACGAGTTACCATACTTTCTCCATTTCTGGTAATTATAGCCATAAGCCGCGTCAAGTTTGTCGAGACCCGATGGATTGACTACGGAAATATCTATTTTCGATACCGCATCCTTCAGCTCGTCCAGAATATAATAATATACAGTTTTCTCACTATCAAAACCTGGATTGACCCCTTGAAATGCATTAACAGCTATTGGTCCAAAGTTATCAGACATCTCACTCATTAAATAAGCCCTCCAAATACGCGCAACCTGAACAAGATTATTATCGTACGGCTTCGATACACCAGCCTCAACCTTTTTTGGAGCTATCTCAATAGCAGAGTTAATTGAATTCAACCATCCAGAGATCTGGTTATAATATTCTGTGGTCCATCCGTCGTCGTAGCCACCAGTAGCGAAACCAGAAACACTGTGTTGATGAGCCGCCGTTTTCCAATAAAGAATAAATGAACGCTCTGCCACACCAGGATCCATTTGAGCGCCAATAATGGAATTATTTATAAAATATTCTATTTGAACCTGTTCTTCACTCGCCGCTAAGGGGTCGTTATTCAGATCGTCAAATTTCTTACAGGATGTTATCAATAGCCCCGCTGTAAGAAGTATATATGAATTTTTGATTAAAGTTTTCATTTTCGCTCAGATTAATTTAGAACCCTAATGTTAAGTTAAATAAAAAGCTGCGGGTAGTAGGTGCACTTCCATTTTCGAAGCCTACGGCATTTGTTCCTGTAGCAAACACTGATTCGGGATCTATGCCATGCGTATTGCTTTTGATCATCCAAACATTGTTACAGGATAACCCAAGACGAGCTCTCTGCAACGGCGTTTTGGAAATCCACTTAGTTGGCAAATCATAATTGAGTTGTATATTTCTCAACCTGATATTAGTCGCATCATAAAGATTCGCTTCTGTAATCCCTAGATTATTTATTCCTATTGCTTCCCAATACAACTGAGGATCAACTCCGGTTGTATTTTTCACATATTCATTAGAAGAATTTAACACTGCTCCATCTACAATGATGTCCTCACGGGCACCATTAACTACTGTCACAGCCGCAGTACCAGCCCTCTGCATATTCACGTTAGTAGAAGAAAATATCTTACCTCCAAAACGCGCATCAACTAAAAATGAAAGTGACACGCCTCTGTATGCAACGGCGTTTGTGATCCCTAGTAAACCGGACGCCTGTTGATTGCCTAATTTAACGGGGTCAGGATTATGCACGGGCAAACCGTTTTCCGTTAACAGAAGCTCCCCATAGAAAGGGCTAGACTCGTCAGTAACTCTTCTAAACGCTGTACCGTAAATATCTCCATACTCTGAGCCGGTAACAGCTAAAATGCTTACATTATCAAAACCACCAAGAGGGTATTGCGTGACATTGTCTGTGATCCGATTGATTTTACTCTTGTTTGTTGAGTAGTTCAAACCGACATTCCATGTTAAAGATCTTGGATTATTCAATACACTGGCATTTACCTGTGCCTCAAATCCCTTGTTCTCAACATCCCCTGCATTAATCTTTCTTCGATTATATCCGCTGAGAGGATCCATCGGTAAATCAATCAGTTGGTTAAGTGAATTTGTTTTATACCAGGCAATGTCGAATGTGAATCGATTATTCAAGAAACGCATTTCAGCACCAAATTCATATGATTTGATTAACTCATTCTTAACATTGGGATCAAACAAAGTTCCATTTTTTGTGGCTGTAGTATTGCCCAAAGGGTCTTTGCCGATGGTATAGGTATTATATAACTGATAGGGCAGCATGTCATTACCTACTTCAGCGTACGACGCCCTGATCTTTCCAAAACTAACCCACGCAGGTAAAGACTTGCCCATTCTAGAAAGCATATCTGTAAAGACTACTGAAAGGTTAACGGATGGATAAAAATAAGATTGATTGTCGGGACTTAGCGCAGTAGTCCAGTCATTCCTTAAAGTTCCATCAAGAAAGACATACCCGTCCCAGTTTAACCCTACCGATCCGTAAAGCGAATTGATCTTTTTTTCATAAAAATCTTCATTCACTGTAGGAGGATTAATGCCATTATTTATATAAAAGAAATCACGAGCGTTTAATAGTCCGCTAGACCCACTAAAAAGGCTGAATTTCTGATTCATTAAATTACCTCCCCATGTTACAGTACCTCCTAATTTACCGAACACATTGTCCTTTGTAGCAGTAAACAGAGCGCTGTAATTGGTCTCCTGAAAGTTATTTTTTCCAATAGAGTATCTGCCGTTTGCAGCAATAGGGCTCCCTCCATACAATTTATCTTGATTATTTGTTGAATACATATCAGAGCCACCTCTGATTTCCCCGCTTAACCATGAATTAAACTGATATTTTAGCGACCCGCTCATGATATAACGGTCTCTGACATCATTATTTGTATTGTATCTGGTATTCCAATATGGGTTGATCTCCGTTGAAGCATCGCCATACCAATACATATTGTTATTACCATCGACTGCATTTTCAAACTCTGTAATATTGAGTGATCTGGGAAATAAATAAGTTATGTAAAAAGGGTTTTCATTTCTATTGCCACCAATTGGTCTGTTCTTTGCATCGGCTCTCGAGTATTGAACTTTTGTATCAGCAGTCCAGCGATCATTTTCTCCGAATTTGCTAACTGCACGTGCAGTTAAATTTGTACGCTTCAATTCAGCTCCTGGAATAATACTACTGTTATCCAGATGATTGAATGAAGTATAAACAGAGGTCGATTTATACTGCTGTTGCAGAGATACACTTTGATTGGACCATGATCCCCTCTCCATAAAGTTCCCAAGATTGTCATATGACGTTAAGGGGACTTGCCGTCCGTCCCAGTTTTGAACATTTTGGCCTTCGATTTTAGGCCCCCAGCTCCTACGGGATCTTTGATTGAATGTACCATTCTCTCCCTGACCAAAACTATCCTGCATTTCAGGCTTCATAAAAATAGATTCCACCCCAAATGAAGAATTCACATTAATGCCGAGACCTTTCTGCGCTCTCCCGCTCTTGGTTGTGATTAAAATCACACCGTTCCCCGCACGTGAACCATACAAAGCAGCTGCCGACCCACCTTTCAGTACGGTCATGCTTTCTATATCTTCAGGATTGATATCGGATAGCCCGTTACCCATATCGTTGGAAGGGTTATAAAAGTCGTTATTGGTAGCTCCGGTAAAATTATCTACCGGAACACCGTCAACAACAATCAAAGGCTGATTGCTCCCTGTAAGAGAATTGTTTCCCCTCAGCACAATTTTCGATGATCCAGCCGGCCCATTCGAGGACCTTACAACTTGTAATCCAGATACTTTTCCAGAAAGTGCATTTGCAAGGTTAGGCTCTCTTGCCTCCACAAGCGACTCGCCTTTAACTTCCTGGATAGCGTACCCTAGCGATTTTCTTTCTCTTTTAATTCCAAGAGCCGTCACCACCACTTCCGACAAAGCATTATTGTCCGACTCCAGTGTTACATTAAGACTATTAGCAGATCCTACCGGCACTTCCTTCGTTTTATAACCAACAAATGAAAACACCAGTACAGCGGTGTTCCCCGGCACTACAACCCTAAAAGAACCGTTTGGCGCGGTCTGCCCGCCAGTCTTCGTTCCCCTCACAACGAAAGAGGCAAAGGGCACTGGCTCTCCTTTTTCGTCTTTTACTGTTCCTGTGATAGTCCTTTGCTGGGCGGAGACCAGTGCTGTGAAAGCACTCAGCAACATACACAACAGAAATCGTTTTGTAATAATTACACGCATAAGTGATTTTGTTAATGGTTAAAGAATTTGTGATTTGTTTGCTTTTAATAAGAGTACTCTTCTTATCTCAATATTTCTTTTTGTAACTTCCTGTATTATTGCATACTTAACGAAACGAACAATTGTCAACAACAAGATTTGCAGCTCCAAGCAGCTCTGCTTCACTACCCAGTTCTGACACAACTACAGTAGTCTGCTCAGCGATCTTGTGTATACAAAACTCATTAACAGCCTGCTGAATAGCCGGTAAAAACATTCTTCCCGCAACAGCACCCCGGCCACTTAACACTATCTTTTCAGGATTCATAATATGGATAAGTGTAGAGATCCCTTTTCCAAGAAGGAACGCCGACTCCGATAAAATCGATAGTGCTAATGGATCGCCCCGTCTCGCTGCTTCCAGGAATTGGTCGCCCGCAAGTTTGGTCTGATCTTCAAACAACGATTTTAAGACTGATTCGGCTCCCGATTCAACGGCTGATTTTGCCTTCTCCACCATTGCGAGTAAAGAGGTTTCTACTTCCAGACAGCCCCTTTTGCCACACGAGCATAAATTATTACTATTCGAAAGGGGAATATGGCTGAATTCACCTGCATAGCCGTTATGCCCGCGGAAAAGACGGCCATTAATGATCATACCAAGCCCCGTTCCCCATCCTATATTTACTACCAGTAATTCCTTGCAATCTGTACCAGCTCCAAATCTTAACTCCGTGAGCGCAATTAAACTTGAGTCGTTGTCTATGAATACTGGTAAGCCAATCTCTTTACTCAAATAATCCTTCAGACTGATTCTTTCCGTGTAAAAAAAGGATTCGTTAATCCCTTTCTCCGAATTCACAAATCCAGGCATCCCAACTCCTACGCCAAGTATCTTTTCCTTCGGCAAACCAGATCTTTCAACAAAGCTATTTATGAAAATGATCAGTTTGCTCAGACCTTCTGCATCCTCAAAAGGATTCAGATCCAATTGTTCCGCAGGACAGACACAGGTCTTGAGAAGGTCGAATATTGCAACCCTCGTGACAAGCTGGTCCATTGCTACAGCAACTATATATTTCGGCTTGTCCTTATTAAAAAGAAATACCGCCGGCCTACGTCCACCTGTTGAAGGGGCAAGACCATACTCAATTATAAAACCATCATTTACCAGCTCATTTACAGCTGATGTTATCACAGGAAGACTTTTAGATGTTAACTTGCTTAGTTCCGTTAAAGACAAGCAATCCTTATAATATACATTTCTCAGTATATCTTCTTTAAACTGTTGATTCTTTAAATGACCACTCATAATGTTAAAGTAAACTTAACTTATATTTTACAAACAAGCAAAAACTTTTTAATTTTTTATAAAAGTTCATAAAACTTATAAAGGAACAAGAAAACATGTGTAATTAATGCCAATAAAAAAGGCCTGAGATCTTTCTCAAGCCTTAAGCCTTATAATTCTTCTAGTAAAAGCTGATTATTGGGTCAGCAACTCCTTCATTATCTTAACAATGCTTTTATCAGTTTGATAAAATGATCCTATTACATTAGCTGTATTATTAAAAGTATATCGAGAATTCATTTCAATTTTAGCTGTGCTGTGAAACTCAGTACCACCACTACCCACAAGCATATCCGGTAAATTATCCTCCTTTATCCCCGATCCCGCCATCACAATAACCCTTCCGTCAGCTTGTTCGACAAGGTCTTTAATCACATCTATCCCCTCATAAACATGCGCGGCTCCCCCTGACGTCAGCACCCTCTCGCATCCTAAAGAAATGATATCCTCCAGTCCCTTCTTCATGTCGATACAACAATCAAAAGCACGATGAAAGGTTACCTGCATCGGTCTGGCTAGAGTGATAAGTTCAGAGCAGCGATCCACATCAATATTTCCGTCCCTCGTCAAGATGCCAAGCACCACCCCCTCACACCCCAGATCCTTACTCATTTGAACATCAGCCTTCATCACCTCAAATTCCTCTTCCGTGTACACAAAATCGCCTCCCCTCGGCCTGATGATCGGGAGAACAGGAATTCCCAGGAGATCCTTACACCTCTTTATTGTCCCATAAGACGGTGTTGTACCACCCTCCGACATATTATCGCATAATTCTATCCTGTCAGCCCCTCCACTCTGCGCCGCCAGCGCCGACTCTATA
>DALYUO010000005.1:21888-22398 GCA_031981225.1 Pararcticibacter sp. | reverse complement strand
TCTTGATTCTTACCTCTCAATCTTCGCAACCTTCAACCCACAACATGCAACTCACAACATGCAACTCAATAATAACTCCTGCCCCTCACCACCAGTTTCTGATCCTTATCATTACAAACAGCATAGCTAAACCCCTTCTGGATGGCATAAGCCCCGTATTCGCCCTTTTTATTCAATGCCAGAAAACCAACCTGAATTTCCTTCGCAGTTTCGGGCTTCTTTTTGATAATCCTCATTACCGCCTCCTTGCAGGCTTCCTCCGGACTATATCCCTGTCGCATCAGTTCCACTACCAGAAAGCTTCCTACATTTCGGATCACTTCTTCCCCAACTCCCGTCGAGGTAGCTCCGCCCACTTCATTATCAACATATAATCCGGCCCCGATAATCGGAGAATCACCAACACGGCCGTGGAGTTTAAATGCCATACCACTGGTCGTACACGCACCCGATAAATTGCCTTTGGCATCTAAAGCGAGCATCCCGATGGTATCATGATTATACTGGTTT
>DALYUO010000005.1:20627-21878 GCA_031981225.1 Pararcticibacter sp. | reverse complement strand
GATATTTATAACAGGCTTATACTGCGAAGTTTTTAACCATTCTTTCCAGGCCTTTTCAGATTCAGGAGTAAGCAGATTCTCTTTCTTAAATCCCTGCTGGAGCGCGAACTGTAGGGCGCCTTCACCCACAAGCATCACGTGCGGAGTTTTCTCCATCACCTTCCTCGCAACAGATATCGGATGAACGATATGTTCGAGAGCTGCCACACTGCCGCAATTACCATTCTCATCCATAATACAGGCATCCAGGGTCACCTTTCCATCCCGGTCCGGGAATCCCCCCATGCCCACCGTCTGGTTCCTGGGGTCACCCTCCGGAACCCACACCCCCTGCTCAACAGCATCAAGCGCCCTGCCTCCGTTCTTTAAAATCTTCCAGGCCGCAGCATTGGCCTCAACTCCAAAATCCCAGGTCGAGATAACAAGCGGTCCCTCAGCACTGACACTTCCGCTCTTACCTAAGCCAGCAAATAAATTTGCTGACGATAAAATGGGAAGGCCAAGAGCCGACATCCCTAAAAACTTCCGGCGATTATATTTCATTGCTTTATTACCTTTCCCTTAACAATTACCAGTTCTGAAGAAAAGATCAGATCAGGGTCTTTTCTTTCGTCAATCGTTTTCTTTATTACAGACACCTTACGTTGAAGTTTTCCTTTAAAGATCTGTTTACCCAGATAATTCAATTTCACAGGCTTATCCAGATCGACCATTTTATCGTTAAGCCTGATGATCAGGGTATCACTGTAATTTTTAGCAACATCTATTTCATTGCCTTTATAGGAAGCCACTATTTCTCCCCCTGTTTTCACACTCTTCCGGGGCACTGCCAGCCAGTAGAAGCTCAGATGGTTTACGTCGTCCTGCTTCCATACCACCCTGGCGGGTAGCGGATTCCTCCGGAACGCAGCCATCCAGGGCACGGCAACAGAGTCTTCCCGGTTCATCCAGTGTCCCCTGCCTTCATGCAACTGCACAAAGTGCTTATATCCGCCCGGATCATCCTTGCTTAAGCTATCCAGAATTACCGACCACCTGCGGGCGATATCGTTCCGTTTATATGCACTGTCGAGAGCGCCCATGTGGATAGTAAATCCTATGTTTCTTAACCCGATAGGAGAAGTTTCATTGGGATGTCCCGCCATCATAGCTGCTGCAGCCCAGCGATCGGCCATCCGTGGAGCAAGCTGATAAGTACCGTCTCCCCCCGCCGAATACCCCATCAGATATACCTTATTAGGATTTACACCT
>DALYUO010000005.1:10316-20617 GCA_031981225.1 Pararcticibacter sp. | reverse complement strand
AGGCCACTGCTGCTTCAATCAGCCGGTCGAACAAAGTATCAATATGAGCTTCATGCCATAGATTCCAGGTGTTCGTAGGCGCTCGCGGCGCTACATAAACTCCTTCAGAAGGCGAATACAGCCTGATCTGGTTATTCCATTGCTGATCATTCAGTTCCTGGGTCGCATTCCCTCCTCCGTGCATAGAGATATAAAGGCTGCGCCCGTCTGCCGGCTTCTGTCCCGACACCTTGTACTTAAACTTCAGCGAATGATCGCCTACTCTCAGCTCCCTGCTATCCCACTCACTTTTCAGCTGTGTCGACAAGCTCTTCAGACAGGCCTGCCAGAGCCTCGAGCCGAGCTCATCTGCCTGCTTCTTTGTTAAACCGTACCCGGCAGCACTTAAAACTGGCTTAGTGGTCTGGGCTGTAACTGAACACGAAATAATTAATAAAAAAACTACAAGAACTCTCATTTTTATAATCAGCAAAACACTACGGTGCAAACACCACTTCTTTTCCTATTTTCCAGTCGTTATCATAAAAGCCAGTACATTTAACGGCGCTGCTTCCCGACTGCAGCATATCGATTCCAAAGATCATAAAATCCGGAAAACCGCTTGCCCCTGCAAAATACTGATTAGCTTCTGCGGCTTTCATCCCTTTAAGACCACTGCCGGCGACTACTGCAACAGAATTGGATCCTGTACTTTTTATGGGCCAGATATAATAAGCGCCAAGGTCATCCCCTTTCCATTCTTTACCGCCAACTTTAACCAGATTGCGGGATACCTGTATCGGGCAGCCCTTTAACAGCTTGTTATAAACACTGTTCGTCGACGCGTTACCATAAATAATGACGTTCCGTCCTGCATACCGGTTTTCAGAGTTCTCCTTATCGGGAATGATATCCACTGCTCCGTTCCCCCGGTAATACCAGGCTTCTGCGTCATACCGTGCTTTATTTAAACTCCACTCATTCTCTTCCTTATTGCCCTTCGTTCCGTAAACAAAAATCATCCGTTTACCAAAAGGCTCCTTGAATGTGCCGTACCGGTGCGGACCTTTCTGATCGGCTGAAGGCGCAGAAGTCAACGCCCACTCTTTATCTCTCTTTGAAAGGAATATGCTATCGCTGTTTCCTTTTGTAGTATAGCTCAGGGCATTCAGAGAGTCGAGCAGAATAGTAATATTCTTTCCTGCCCCGAAATCACTGAGTAAGAACTTCAGGATCTTCACATTTTGCGTCGTTCCGCTTATCGTTCCGGCTGCTTTATCTCTTTGAAGTATAACGCGGCTGTATTCCAATGGATGCGTCTGCTGCAGGATCGAAACCCAGCGATAGGTCGAAGAAATACCCGGACTGGCGGTTTTAAAATCAACTACATTAACGGCTGTGTCGGCGAGCCGTTTGTGCCATTTAAAGAAGTCGAAGAGGGGTTTCCAGTCAACACTTTCACTTCCGTACCAATGACTTCCTCCAGGATATTCATAGTAACTAAAGTCAGGATGAAAATCAGCAAGTACTTTCTTCATCTGACGTGCGTATTCTACAGAAACTACCGGATCGGCATCTCCATGATTGATATACACGCCGAAAGGCTTATAATTGGTGGCAAGAGCCGGAACATCGCTTTGATTGCTCGATCTCAGCAGCATCTGTTCTGCTGGCGACGCTCCTTTATCAGGAATAAGGCCATCGGCTGATCCATATCCTTTAAGTGTAGGATAACCGGCGCAAGGTGCTATAGAAGCCCAGTTCCCGGGATACGTGGCCCCTAAGAACCAGGTGCCATGACCTCCCATCGAATGCCCGGTAAGATAGATCCGGTCCGGGTCTGGATTAAACTTATTCCTGGCAATGTTCAATACTTCTAAGGCATCCAATCTTCCCCAGTCTTCCCAGTTAAACCCACGGGGCCTGCGGTTAGTTGGAGCAACAAGTGTTCCCCAATCCTTTGCCTGATAGGCTTTAGCCTGTCCAATCGCCTCCACTCCTGCTCCGTGAACCGAGAAAAACAGGGAGGCGCCCTTTACAGATCCTCCTGTCTGAGGCGACACAGCGAAATATTGAAGACTGCCGTCTATAGCGCTGACAAACGTATTCATATACTTATCAGTCGCATTCACACATTCCAGTTCAACTTTGTTCTCGTCTACAGTTTTGCCGTTTTCTATAAGTTCTATCCTGCAATTTACCTTCCCGGCAGAAGTTACGTTACCTGCGTTCACATTAAACATCACCTTCCTTGTTGATAAGGCAGGAACTGAGGGGATTTTAGTGATCATCTCTTTTCCGCCGACTGTACTCCTTATAGAGAGTCCTTTCTGCTCGATATTTCCCGAATTGATCACCACCACGGCAGCCTTAAGCTTACTATTATCAGCACCTGTAACGATACTTGGCAGGGTGGAATCTTCCGTATTCAGCGTTATTGCCTTTGCCGGAAAAATAAGACGGGCAGATGAATACTGTCCTCGCACATAAAACTCATTCAGCCCTTTTTTTAATTGAACAGGAATATACATCCATCCCGATTGGTAAGGATCACCAAAATGAAGTATGCCGTTCACATAAACAGCGCTGTTTCCCTGAATATTCAAAAGGGCAGTCCTGCTCTCATCAGAAGAATACGAAAGATAAAGATAGCCATTCCCCCAATAGCCCCGTCCGCCAAATTTTCCCGAAGAATCCGGCACTGCCTTCTCCCATTTCAGCTCAGTGCCCTGACTGTCAGAACCAAAAACTGCACCGTCAACAGGCGTCTTTAAAGACCCATTATACAGTTGCCAGGCAAGAGGATCAGAATACAAAGCCTCCCGCCCATAACGGTGCACCTTCTTTAATATATATCCTTCTTTAAACTGGTAAGCGGACTGTCCACTAACAGCCCCTGAAACAAAAAACAATAACAGGCAACTAAAAAGCCTGCACATCCTGAACTTTATAATCATATTTCTTACGCTGACAGCTATAATCAGCTTAAGAGCTTTCAGCTGTCAGAAATTAGCTATCAGATTTTTTTATGCGTCGCGCCGTTACCACAACAACCACACCTCAAGCATAACCTACAAAGTCATAACGCATCAATTGCCCATTGTCAACTGTCCATTGTCAATTGTCAATTGTCCCGTAATGCACCTTCCACAAGTCGTATCTCTTAATCTGCTCACGCAATCTTGGCTCAAAATCAGTCCAGTCCCTGGATTGCTTTGGGCTCCACAGCACCTCGCTCAATGCGCTTATTCTGGGGAATATCTGGTATTGTACTTTTGACGGATATTTAATATACTCAGTCCACACATTGGCCTGAGCACCCATCACATACTTGCCTTGTGCTTCGTTAAGTTCCTTTGGAACCGGCTCATAAGAATATACTTTTCTTACAGTGGTATAGCCCCCTATCGTTAAAGAATCATCGGGCTTTACCTGCGAGTGATCAAAGTACACGTGACTGCCCGGCGTCATGATCACCTTATGATTCTGCTTAGCCGCTGCTATGCCCCCTTCTTCTCCTCTCCAGCTCATCACTATGGCATTCGGAGCTAAGCCGCCTTCCAATATCTCATCCCAGCCGATGATCGTTTTCCCCTTGCCGTTAATATACTTCTCCATGCGCTGGATAAAGTAACTCTGGAGCTCATGCTCATCCTTGAGTCCTTTCTCTTTCATCAGCTGCTGGCAAAATGCAGAACGTTTCCAGTTATCCTTCGGACACTCATCCCCCCCAATATGAATATATTTTGAAGGAAAGAGCGGAATCACTTCATCAATCACGTCCTGAAGGAAAGAGAACGTTTTTTCTGTCGGAGCGAACACATCCTCAAATACCCCCCAGGTCTGCTGAACCTGCTTACCTGTAGTATCGCCCGACCATACTGTCTTTGGAGGAAACTTTGTAGACTCCTCAGGAAAACAGCTCAGTTCGGGGTACGCTGCTATAGCAGCTGAAGCATGCCCGGGCATTTCAATTTCGGGGACCACAGTAATGTATCTCTTCGAAGCATAACGAACCACATCTTTAACTTCCTCCTGAGTATAATATCCCCCGTATCTTTTGTTATCGTTACCGGTTCCGGGAAAATGTCCTATAACGGTACCGTTCCTGTATCCCCCCACCTGCGTAAGCTTCGGATATTTCTTTATTTCAATCCTCCACCCCTGGTCATCTGTTAAATGCCAGTGGAAATAGTTCATCTTATGAAGAGCCAGGTAATCAATATATTTTTTAACAAACGACACCGGGAAGAAATGACGCGCCACATCCAGATGCATACCGCGATAAGCAAAGCGGGGAGCATCACTTATTGAAACATAAGGAATTTTTAAGCCCGAAGTTTTCTCAGATGGCAGAAGCTGTATTAAGGATTGAACACTATAAAACACGCCCTCGGCATCATTTCCTTCAATATAAATTCCAGCTTTCTCCACACGAAGTGTGTAACCTCCAGCTTCCTTCCCGCTTTTGTTCAAACTTAAATAAACAGTATTGCCATTTCCTTTAGCCCCACGGCTCTTTAAAGGAAAACCATAAAACTGAATGAGGTAGTCATTTAAAAAATCAGCAGAATTCTGAAGTACAGGACTCTTAACAACAAGTTGAGTACCCTCATTCAATGTCAAAGACCCGCCGGTAGCCGGAATAGTTACCTTCGATGGTTTAGGAATAAGATTAATTTGTGCGGTAGCGCTGTAACAACAAATACACAGCACGATTAAAATTGTTAGTTTTCTGTACATCTCTTAATTTACTTATTTACGGTATTATATAATTCTGCTGACAATTTTCCGTACACCAAACGTAGTCGGTTAACTGCCGCCATGGTACTACGGATATTTTAAATTCATTTCCCCGCTTAGTTAATACTAAGCTCGGCAACACTCGCCTTGTTTCCCTCAATCAGGTTTAAAGCTACGAATTTTATGAAGCGTCCGCTAAGGGCTTCATTCAATTTTATTTTTTGTCCAATCCTGTTTGCTGCTATATTAGAAAACTCGCCTTTGGCAGCCAGCTGCCAGCTCCGGTTATCATCACTCACGTAAAAAGCATACTGATCAACAAGTCCGCTTCTTAAATTATTCTGCGGAGGAAAAAACGTGAACGATTGAATCCTCGTCACCTTACCAAGATCAATTACAACTTCTGCCGGCGACGAAGGTGTAACGGCACCTTCCTTTCCGGACACTTCTGCCACACTTCGCTCATTGTCATCAATAAGTGCTGATAGATTTCCATTTACAGGAAACACTACCTTCCATAATGTTTTAGCTATTCCAAACTCTTTCACACTCAGCTCACCCGCCAGGCGGTCCTTAAACGCCCTGGCTTTAACCACACCGTGCGACTTTAACAGGAACGGCTTGCTATAGACAGGCGAAAGAACAGTGGGTTCAGTGCCGTCAGTCGTGTAATGAATGCCGCTAACAGCGGCAGAGGTTTTCATTTGAACAAACCCATTTTTGTCTCTTGTAATTTCGGGCGCTGTCAAATGAACAGGTTCCGCATATAAACCAATTTCGCTTATCGCAGCACTAGCTGCAGACCGGTCTATCCGGAGACGTATCTTCCGGGCAGTGAGGTATTGCGGAAGCCGTATAAGGCGCATTGAACCTATGCTGGTTGCTCCGGCAATCGGCTCCCAGCGCTTATCCTTTAAAACATAAACCGTAAACGAATCGATCCGCTGTCCGAGTTTAATATTCTCCCTGATCTTTATAATATTGAAAGTCTTGTTCTTCCCAAGATCAACAGTAAGCTCCGGAGTTTTAATACCGTCATCAGTTGCCCAGTACGAATAAGGATCTGTATCGGTCAAAAAAGATGTACCGAATAACTTATGATTGTTGCCCCTTACGTTAGAAGCTTCGAGCTTCGCCCCCTTCACCAGATTAGTACCGAACGTTTCTTTCAGTATGTCGCCAAACTCCTTCAAAACCTGTACATCATTCTCATGCAGTATCCCTCTCCTGTCGGGCGAAAGTCCGAGGTCGAGTCCTGCCCCTCTGCCAACGCTCTTAAAATAAAGATCCAGCAAAACATAAGGCGATTTCACTTTAGCGTCATCCGCCGAATGATAGAACCATCCCGGCCTGAGCGGCACATCGCATTCCGCCGGCATCCAGTACTTCCCGTCGCGATGCCCTTCAACCGCCTCCCAGTATTTTACAAAGCCATTAGCAGGCACAGCCCCTTCCTCCGGCGCATGAGGGGTATACGTCTGCCAGCATGTTTCTCCTGCATGTCCTTCCTCGTTGCCAACCCAGCGTACATCAGGCCCAACATCTCCGAAGATGGCCGCCATGGGCTGCAGGTCCCTCACAATCTTCCATGTGGTATCCCACCCGTAATAAGTAGTCCTGTCTATTGTACGCTTCTCACGAGCACCGCCATAATAGCCGTCTCCTCCATTGGCGCCATCGTGCCACGACATGAACACAGGCCCGTAATTGGAATACAGTTCTTTCAGCTGTTCTCTATATATCTCTACATAGGCCTGAGTCCCGTATAGGGGGCTGTTCCTGTCCCATGGCGAACAATAGAGGCCAAGCTTCATTCCGAGCTGATCACAAGCCTTTTTGAACTCCATGATCATATCACCCTTCCCGTTCTTCCAGGGACTTTTGCTGATATTATGCTCTGTGGTTTTAGTAGGCCACAGGCAGAAACCGTCGTGGTGTTTAGCCACAACTACAACGCCCTTAAAACCACCTGTCTTTGCAGCGCCAACAATCTGAAGGGCATCAAAACTTTGAGGGTTAAAGATCGCGGGATCGTCATCGCCATATCCCCATTCTTTGTCTGTATAAGTGTCCGGGCCGAAATGAATAAGGCAGTACATACCGGTTTCATGCCATTGCAACTGCGCAGGCGAAGGGACCGGCCCCCAGGGTTTAGGCTCCTGAGCGTAACTGTTTTCCGCAAAGGAGAACGAAAAACCCAATAGTATCGTTAAAAGCTTTTTTACCATAGCAACAAAATCATCTTAATTACTGCCACTTAGAGAGTCGAGTACCGGCTGCTTTACCGTCCTGACAGTGCTATGAGTTGTTTGGTTGAGCTGTTCAAGAATCACGATCTCATTCTTTCCCTTTGCGAGCCAGCAACCAGGAACATACAGCGTTTGCTGAGGACCAACATTCCAGAATCGCCCCAGATTATGCCCGTTAACAAACACGATTCCCTTTCCCCAGCTACTCATATCGAGGAAAGTATCTCCTGTTTCCGCTAACTCAAAAGAACCGGAATATAATACCGGCCGGCCTTCTATATTTTTCTCCGGAAGTTTACCTGTCTGAGGTTGAACATCGAATGGCATCTTATACATCTGCCAGCTTCCTGTAATCGCAAAATCGTTGATCATCACATCAGAAATAATGCCCTTGGTATTGTGAATGATCTGCTCTCCATAATTGATCCGCCCCATGTTCTCTACAAGAATGTCGAGAGTCCCGTTAAAGGGGATAGTAATATCGAGTTCGTACTTATTCTGAACACGGTTCAGTTCACCCACTCTTTTTCCATTCACATAAACGCCGGCATAATCCCTGAGCCCCTTTATCTGCAGCTTACCATTAACCGGCTGATTAAACCTCCTGCTGTACAATACATATCCCGAACCCTGATTGAGTTCTTCAAAGGTTAGAGGCTTATCACCACCTACTGGTGTTATTGTTTTCTTAAGATCAAGTACGTCAACAGCTCTTGTTAGCTTTATTTCCGGAATTTCGATAACCTTTATCTTCTCAGGGACAGCTGGAATAGGGTATTTCACATACTTCTTCATCAGGTCCCTTATCGCCATATATTTTTCTGTTGCCCAGCCTGCTTCAGATACCGGGGCATCATAATCATAACTGGTAATATCGGGCTGAATGTCGTGTTCCTCGTTGTAATTAGCGCCCGAAGTGAACCCGAAATTAGTGCCTCCATGAGCCATATAGACGTTAAAACTGATCCCGTTCTGAAGATACTTCTCTGTCTGCTTCGCGATATCGGCAGCGGGTACACGGTTAAACGGCTCAGCCCAATGGTCAAGCCAGCCGGGGTAGAACTCTGCCACCATATAAGGCCCCATACCTCCATGATACTTATCCACCGCCTTTTTCAGGTTGTCAATATTATTCTCACCATTCGCCGTAGGCAACACTCCCGGAATCGCTCCACCCTCAAACAGCCAGGTGCCGTCAGAGGTAAAGAAGGGAACGTTAAACCCGGCATTCTTCAACATCTCAAAGATCGCCTTGTTATACTTTCTATGCTCTTCAAGTGGAATATCTTTACGCTGAGAAACATAGGAGCCGAACTCATTCTCCGCCTGAACCATAATCACCGGACCTCCATTGCTAACCTGAAGGTTCTTTACCTGCTCAGCAAGCTTCGTTATATAAACCTTGCACGAATCCAGAAAAGGCTGATTGTTCGAACGTATCACCAGACCCGGATTCTTCTGAAGCCACCAGGGGTAACCTCCAAACTCCCATTCAGCGCAGGCGTAAGGACCTGGCCGGAGTATTACCAAAAGACCCTCTTCAGCAGCAGTTTTAATATACTCTGCCAGGTTACGGTTCCCCGTTTTAAAATCCCATACTCCCGGAGCGGTATTGTGATAATTCCAGAAGACATAAGTGGCTACTGCATTCAGCCCCATAGCCTTCAGCATCTTCAGACGATGCCGCCAGTATTCTTTTGGAATACGTGCATAATGCATCTCTCCTGAGTGGATCTGAATGGGCTTCGAATCATAAAGAAAGCTGCCATTCTTAATTTCGAAGGTGTGTTTCTTTTGTGCTGACGCATTAAAAGATATCAGAATAAAAAAAAGCAGGAGAGTTTTATAAATCAATTTCATTTTCTTTTCAATAGCGTTAAACAAATATATCAGCATTTCACCAACCATTTTCTTGAAACCTCTTCAATACCTCCAATATATCCCCTTAACAAACAAAGACACATAATACAGGAAAACAGGGTAGCCGGACAGAAAATAATCCTGTCCGGCTACCCTGCGTCTTAGAATGCTGATATTTCTGCAAAGAATGTAATATTCGTATTGCCATTAGTAGCAGTAACGGTTACTCTGAAATATCGCACAGAATAAGCCTGCGAGAAAAACACCGACTGCTTAGCGTTGGTAACCTGCAGCTGATAAGTTCCCGCATTTTGCCAGGTGGAGCCATTGGTGCTGACATCAACTACCACAGTCTTGGGAGCACCATTCGGCGCATTCTGCCTTGCCGTTAAATAGAGTCCCGACAAGGTTTTTGTCGTCTTCATATCAATGGCAATATGATGGGGAAGCGGCGGCTCACCTCCGTCCCACTGGGTATGCCAGAAGGTATTTAACTTTCCATCCAGGGCAAAAATCGCTCTCCCGTTATCCGGGCCTTCTCCGCTTGCTTCCTCCGAGTCAACCGCATGAATAGTCCATGCAGACCGGTCCATCTCAGGATAAACGGGAGGCGTCACCTTTACAACAAAATAGGTTGTAGCCAGGGTCCTGTTCAGCGGAAACCCGCCTCCTACCTCAGAAATACTAATAGGAATCATATAGTTATGTCCTTCAGTGATCTGTTTTCCATTAATAGCAAACCCGGTATTTTCACTGATGGAAGTGCCCTCCTTTATTACAGAACTGGTATTCGAAAATGAAAATATGTTATCAGGTATCTTTTCGTATGCAGGCTGTCCGGCATTTACTCTGGCAGTGTTGATCGAATCCCATTTTGAGTAATCCACTGCAAAACTTACCCTCACATCTTCGGGTGCATTCAAATACCCTGAACCGGCAAAAAATGCATTAACGTCGAAAACGTAAGAGGTATCCGACTGAAGCGGCGCCCTTCTGCTCACTGTAATTTCCTGAAACTGTCCCGATACCGCCTGCGACATGTAGATCCGTACATCTCCATTTTTGTCAGTAAAAGAATCCTCTTTCTTGCAGCCCGCAGCTACTACAATAAAAGCCGCTAGCAATGTATATTTAAATATCTTCTTCATTATTATTCTGTTTAATGAATTACTGTTACCAACCTGTGTTTTGCGGCAGCAAAGCCGGATTAAGAGTAAGCTGATCGGTTGGTATTGGGTACAGATACATCTTATCAGTCCAAACCCTCGCAGTAATATTAGGGTACACTCTGATATAATTATTTGCATTTACCTGCACATTGCTAATCTGGCTTGCAGGATATTGAGCCCTTAACGCAGGGGTTAACTTCATACCTAATATCGTTTCCGGATTTTCAATTAGTTCCCCAGCCTTCCATCTCAACAAATCGTCGAATCTTAGTCCTTCTCCAACAAGTTCAATCCGCCTTTC
>DALYUO010000005.1:9344-10306 GCA_031981225.1 Pararcticibacter sp. | reverse complement strand
AGTACAGGAAGAGTCGGAAAATCCGACTGGGGGTCTTTAACCAGGGTCGCAATAACCATGTTTGCCATTCCCACGCGGCTTCGGATTTCGTTGATGGTCCGGTCAATGACCGCTTGAGTAGCTTCTCCGAGTTCAGCCTTAGCCTCTGCGAAGATCAGCAGTGTCTCTGCATATCTGAAGATGAACAGATCAAGCGTCGACTGGCTCTGCACCCATTGAAGTGGATCCGGACTATAATTTTTGACAAGAGCATATCCCGTAACCACCGAAGGAATGCGAGGCAGTGTCATCAGATCTTTCGTACCATCAGCATTGTTGGTGAAAGAAAACCCTCTGGTAGCAATGATTTGTGTATACCTCGGATCCCGGTTCATCTGTTCGTTGTCCGGCGTATCATCGCCCTGGTACAAAGGACTAAGAGATGTCGGCCGTCCGTCCCGCATCAGGATCGAACGAACAAAATTCTTGGTAAGTGCCGGCCATACGTTCGAGATATCACGCGTCAGGTTGTGCATACTTACGTTCCTGATATACCGCCGGGCCAGAATAGCCTCCTTATTCCCTTTAAGCTCTTCCTGAATAAACAGATTATAATAATCGGAAGAGGGGTTACCGGTCTTATAAATCTGATACCGGCCGCTGTTCATTAAAGTTTCTGCTGCCGCAGCAGCCTCACGCAAATAATTCTGTTCATCTCCCAGGGCATGATACTTTCTGAAAGTACCTTCCCATAAACAGATCCTCGCCTTTAACGCTAAGGCAACATCTTTGGTTATCCTGCCAGCAAAGTTTGTATTGGTTGCCTCCGCAGTATTGGTAACTGCATAATTTAAATCGGCAAGAACAGAATCCATAACCACCTTATGCGGTTGTCTCGGTCCGTATAAAGCCATTGAAGAGGTATCGCTCAGATCAGAAGAAAGCCATGGCACAGCGCCGAACCTTTTTACCTTATCCCAATA
>DALYUO010000005.1:3319-9201 GCA_031981225.1 Pararcticibacter sp. | reverse complement strand
ACCGCCCCCGCTTGGGGGTACCACGTACTGGCTAGACAAAAAGGTGTTAATATTTCCCATTGCATAGTTGTCCGACCGCGCATCGGTACTATCCTCAGCTGTAGGGTTCCTCGCTCTTTGAACCGGCAAGTAATCATATAACCGGTTTACATACAGCTTCAGATCATTTTCATTCTTAAAGTAGGTTTGTTCACTGATTGCATCCAAAGGAAACCTGTCGAGAAAATCTTCCCTTTTACAGGCGGATGCCAGCAGTATCACAAATGATATATATACAATATGTCTTGTTTTCATCATCTAAAAAGTTAATATGAAAAAATTATAACCCTATCTGCAATCCAAATGCAATCGAACGACTCAGTGGATAAGTCTGTCCGTTCAGGACTTCCGGATCAAATGCATCATGCAGTTCTGTTATTTCGAATAAATTCTGACCCGTAACATAAACTCTCGCCCTGCTGATCTTTGCTCTTCCTGTCAGTGCTTTTGGAAGTGTGTACCCCACGGTTACTTGCTTTAACCGGGCATATGCAGCATTCTGCCTGTACTTGGTTTGCTCCATTTGATTATACCAGGATAATAAGCATCCGGGTTTTGAGGAGTCCAGGTATCGAGGTTATATTTCAACGGAACTGACCATTCATCGGTGAAGCCCCAGAAATATGCTCCGTATAACCAGGCGTCCCTCTTCATCACTCCCTGAAAGAACAGTGTAGCATCAAAACCTTTGTAATCGGCAGAAAGGTTCAATCCGAACTGATAGCGGGGAGTCGTGTTTCCTATGACCCTGCGGTCGCCCGGATTTTGAAGGGTGTTATCACCTACGTTAATCGTTCCGTTTCCGTCAAGGTCAGCATAACGGATGTCGCCCGGAAGCCATGTTCCATTCCAGATCTCTTTTTGCGACGCCGACTTGCTGATTTCTTCGGCGGACTGAAAAAAGCCGGCAGTGGTATACCCCCACTGGTCCCCTAGCTTATAGCCATTATAGAAAGTAGAGACCAGGTTCGTCGGGTTAAGATCGAACTTCGTTATTTTGGAAGTATAATCCGACAGATTAAAGCCAACGCTATAGTTGAAATCATCTCCTACCCTGTCGTTCCATGTCAGGTTTAACTCCCATCCTGTGGTTTTTAAATCCACTGAATTTGTTTGAGGAGGATTTGCTCCCAGTACGGCGGGCAGAGGTGCTGAGGCATACAACATGTCCTTGGTTGCACGTCTGTATCTGTCGAAGCTAAGTCCCAGCCTGTTCTTCAGAAAAGAAGCATCCAGTCCAACGTTAAACGTCTCAACTTTTTCCCATGTAAAACCAGGATTTACTAATGTCGGAGCTCCTACATACGGGCTCGTCAGACCGTTGTCGAATATGTACCCTGTCTGCCCTGTGGGCATCGTGGCAATGTAAGGATAGGTCGTTGAAGTAGCTTGATTCCCTGAGGTACCCATAGACCCGCGTAGTTTCAGGTTGTTCACATAGCCTTTCCACTTTTCAAAGAACTTCTCCTCCGAAACACGCCAGCCAGCAGAAACGGATGGAACGAAAAGATATCGGTCGCCTCTCCTGAACCTTGAAGTCCCATCGTAACGTCCGTTCACTTCAAGTAAATACTTGTCGTCATAAATATAATTAAGTCTGAAGAAGGAACCACTAACAGCCCATTCAGACAAAGCTCCCCCAACAATAGGGTTCGGATCATAATTTGGAACAAGACTTTCCAATGTGGGATCTATCAGATTCTTTGCTGTTGCGTTAAAGCTCCTGTTCTTCTTCTGCTCCTCGTTATAACCCACCATAGCCTTGAAGTAGTGCTTTTTCGCAAAAGTATTTTCATACTCGGCATAGCCGTTTAATGCATAGTAAGTATCGCTGCTATTCGTCTGGTATATGCGGCTAGGGGATGTCCAGGGATAGGTTCCAAGAAGGACTCCATCAACCCCATATTCGTTAAATGCCTTGTAATGCTGGGTCCTGTTATAGAAATACCCGTTCCATGTATAATCAGCTACGACCCTGACATTTTTGAGTGGCTTTAACACTACCCCACCGGTCATCCAGAGATCGTTTATATCATACTTCTGACGACCGTTCTGTTTCATTAAGGCCACCATATTAGTGTAGTTACCCTGTCCTGAAAAATTACCATCGGGATGGTAAACCGGCATTAACGGAGTTAAATCCGTCGGAATAAACGACCATGTCTGTGATGTCTCATTTACAAACTGGGTACCATTAGGAGTATCGTAAGAGCTATGGTTCAGCGTAGCTTTGAAATTAAGGTCCATCCACTTGGTTGTGTTATTGCTCAGCTTCAAGGTAGCATTGTACCTGTCATACTGCTGGTCGGCTTCTTTTAATAAACCTTCCTGATTGAAATAACCCAGGCTCGCCATGTAACTTGTCTTTCCTTCTCCTCCAGCTAACGAGAGATTATGCTGCTGCTGAGGCTGATACCCTGGATATAACTCATCTATCCAGTCTGTACTTCCAACATACCGGTACTTCCGTGGATTGGCAGGATCAGGATACACTGGTAAATTACTGCCAGGATCAGCAAGATATGCAGTAGCCCGGACGGAGTCTTCATCCGTATAATTGTAACTATTCCCGCCTGCCCTCCTGACGGCATCTCTGAACATATTAATATATTCGGGGCCATTGAGATACTCTGGCATCCTGGTAGGCCGTGAAAGCGAATAATTGCCCGAATAGGTAACACTTGTTTTCCCTTCTTTTCCGCCCTTTGTTTTTATCAGGATTACACCAAATGCGCCTCTTCCCCCGTAAATAGCTGCCGAAGCCGCATCTTTCAATACAGTAACACTTTCGACATCTTCGGGATTCACCAGGTTGGGATCCATCACTACTCCATCTACCAATACCAGCGGACTTTCGTTACCCGATAAAGTTCCCTGTCCTCTTAATTTAAACGTGGCACCCTGTCCTGGCGAACCATTCACCATTGAAACAGTCAGTCCCGGCATAGTTCCCTGCAGTCCCTGAGCCAGGTTAGTTAAAGGTCTGTCATCTAAAGTTTTCGCAGACACCGTAGCAACTGAACCTGTCAGGTTAGCGGCCTTTTGTGTTCCGTAACCTACCACAACCACTTCATTCAGGCTGTTGTTTAAAGGAACCAGTTTTATAGTAAGCGATGTGTTTCCTTTAACCGTTACCTCCTGCACCTGGTAACCTATATACGAAACAACCAACACAGCATTATCGGGTGCGTTTACTGAAAAGGCTCCGTTTGCGTCGGTTGAAACGCCGCCCGTCGATCCCTTTATTTTAACCGACGCCCCCGGCAAAGATTGACCAGTCTCGTCGATTACACGTCCCGTTATCCTGATCGCATTAAACAGTTCCCCTTTGGGCACTATCGCCACAAGGCCGTTAGCCATCTCATTATAGGTATAAAGGGAGTTCTCCAGCACCTGGTCAAGAACGCTCAACACGTCTTCGTCCGTTACATTAACGTCCATCTTTTTGCCCGAAGGAATCTTCCGTTCGCTAAAAACAAAACGATAGCTGCTTTTCTTCTCTATAGCTGAAAGCACCTGTTTAAAATCCGCCGATTTTAAGTTTAAGGTAACTTTGGTTTGTGAATACACACTTGCCAGAGCCTGGAAATTCAAAATAAGTATTAGTGCAAGCGTTAATTTCATGATTAACAGACATTTTAAAAGTCCGTAACATTTCCTCACACCCCTTGGGTGTACAAAAAATTTCATACTTTTGTTAAGTTAAAAGGTGAACGATACAACCTGGTGCCAACAGGTTGTGTGATTAAACTCATGTCATTTTTTACGGGGGGAAAGGTGCCAACCATCCCCCTTCTTGATTTTAGGTATCTTTCTTTTCTTTCATATAGTAATTTAAGTTAGCAATGATCATAGAATCCGGTGTCGTTTATTAATAAATGTATACTGATCTTCCTTCTATTTTATACCGAAATGGTTCTGTAACCTGCAGAGCCATCAAGGCCTCATCAATGGTTTCAGTCTGAAAATTCCCGCTGAACCTTAATTCTTTAAGACCTTCATTCCTGAAATGAATGTCTATATTATACCAGCGTTCCATACTTCTGCCTACTTCAGCAAAGTCCTCATTTTTGAAAATGAGCTTATTCTGAACCCAGGATGTCTCAACAATAGTGGTATCCTGTTTCTGCATGTAAGTGATCTGTGTAAGGGCATTGCTTGGAGCTGTTCTCCTTTGCGGCTCTTCTTCTTCTATTTTTTCAATAGGAGCTTTTGATGTTGAATAATCTACGATCAACTTCTCCGTCGGCTTTAGAATGATTTTGTCTTCCGGACGGTCTTTCAGGGTAACTTCAACCGCTCCACGGATCAGGGTCGTTTCGCTGGATGATTCATTCGGATAGGCCTTCACGTTAAATGCGGTGCCTAAAACCCTTACATTCATCTTCCCTGCATGTATAATGAAGGGATGCGAGGCGTCTTTCTTTACATCAAAGAAAGCCTCGCCCGACAAGTAAACCTCCCTCGATTTACCTGAAAAAGACTCAGGAAACCTGATTTTACTATCGGAGTTTAACGAGACGTGCGTCCCATCGGGAAGAACAAACGACACTTTTCTTCCCCTTGCCGTTGTCTTTTCCTTCCACGCCCCCGCACTGGTTAAATTATCAGACCCGATAGTCCTGTATAAAAGAAAAGAACACACACCAATAAGAATAATTGCGGCAGCATACTTCCACATGTAAATAAATGATGAACGTCCTGGCTGATCGGCCTTAACATCCGGCAGGCTGTTCTCCTGTTCACCTATCCGCATCTGGACATTGTGAAATAACGTTTCATTATCAGTGTATGCGGGGTCATACTCCGACCAGTACATTCTATACAGTTTATATCTCTTTAGACACTCTTCATCCTTCAGGAAATGCCGAAGCTCCTCTCTCTCCTCCCGAAGCATTTCTCCTGCAAGATCCTTTAAAAGCAGTTCTATAAATCTGTCGTCGTTCATTAATTAATTACTGAGCGTATGCCCTTTTTGGTAAGGACAATATTTTTTTAAAAAGTGCTTACAACAACTGAAAAAATATTTACGCCGGAGGTAAGTAGTAAGTTATAAGTAGTAAGTGGTACGTAATAAGTAGTACGTAATAAAATTTAAGCATAAATTACTTGATAAATCCTTAATACGTCTTAACAAAGAGGTTCACGCAGCTAAAGGCATCAAGTATAACTTAAAACTTGCAACGTATAACTTAAAACTTAAGACGTATAACTTAAAACTAAAAGAACAGAGAGGATTATATGGATGGCATGGGGACTATAATCCGATTTCACATAGGGGGTCATCTCGGCATTCAGTTTTTTCATTGCTCTGAACAACTGGGTATGAACAGTGCGGGGCGATATCCCCAATATCTCCGCCACCTCCTTATACTTCATCCCTTCATCTTTAACGAGGCGAAAAATTATGCGGCATTGCTGCGGAAGCGATTCGATAGCCTGGTCCAGCTTGAAGATTAATTCCCGCTTCTCCATTTCTCTATCCGGACGATATGTATCAACCAGTCGGGCTGTACTCTCATCAATTGCAACCATGTGAATGCTTGAAAAACGCTTAATATAGTTTAATGCCTGATTTTTCACTGCGATGAACAGATAGGTTTCCGCGTTTTTAACATGGGTCAACTCACCTCTTTGCAGCCAGCTCTTCACAAAGGTATCCGATACAATCTCCTCAGCGACCTCTTTTTTATGCACATAAAAAAGACAAAACTTAATTAAACGTGGATTTAAAGCATAAAAAAGGCTTTCAAAAGCTTTAGAATCACTTTCTTCAACAATTTGCACCCACAATTCCTGAATATTGTAAACTTTTTTTCTCAAATCGTCTGTTTAAACCTTTT
>DALYUO010000005.1:0-3293 GCA_031981225.1 Pararcticibacter sp. | reverse complement strand
AAGCTAAGGAAATAATAATAAACTGAGACATCTCCGGAGGCAAATTTTTAACGAAAAATTATCCTATTGTTTACACCTCCTTAATGTAGAGAAAAAGGCAAACCTAAGTCGAAAGCAAGGAAAAAGAGGAAAAGGATAAGGGGAACAAAAAGGATTCCTATCCGAAAAAAATCCGGATAAGAATATAATAATAAGGCAGAGGACTCTAAAGAATCCTCTTTAAGTCTGTTTAGTGCTGATCAGAGCCTCTGTCCTGATAGCCCTTATTATAACCGCCGCGATTATAGCCACCGCCACGGTTATTACCGTAACCGCCGCCGCCACCGCTTCTGCGATTGCCGCCTGCTTTTTCTTCGGCCTGAGTTACCGCGATAGCCCTGCCATAAATTTCAAGGCCATTTAGGTCTTCAATCGCTTTCTTTGCCTGTTCTTCATCTGGCATTTCAACGAAACCGAAACCTTTCTTGCGACCGGTTTCTTTATCAAGTACAAGTTTTACTGAAGATACTTCACCGTATTCTTCAAAAGTCTCCCTAATATCGTTTTCTTCTAATTTAAAAGGCAGACTCGCCACGAAAATTTTCATTCTAGTAATTGTTTGAGAGTTGGGGGAATGGAGTAATGATCTTATTTATTATTTGAGGAGAATATTTGAACTGATATACTTTTCTTTCAGATAGACGTATAAATTTTGCTCCAATATAAGAAGAATTCTCTTAAAATAATTTTTTTTTTAAAATTGAAGTAGAAATACGCTTCCCTCGCCTTCGCGCGACTGCACCTGAATGTTTCCTTTGTGTAAAAGCATGATTTGTTTACATAAACTTAAGCCTATTCCGCTGCCGGTTTTCTTTGTACTGAAAAAAGGCACAAAAATCTGTTCCTGTATTTCGGGAGAAATCCCGCATCCATTATCGGCTACCTGAATGGTAGTTTTCTTTCCTGCGGAAAGGCTGCCGGAAAGCGAAATTAAAGGATTCGGACGTTCTTTGACGGCATCAATAGCATTTACAACCAGATTTATAAGTACCTGCTCAATCAGATTAGTATCTGCTTCTACCTGCAATCCCGGATCCTTTAAAATGATGTCCATTTCGATGTTCTTATTATCCAGGGTAGGCTGCATCAGCTGATACAGGTTTTCAAATAAGTCGCGAACATAGATCGTCTTAAGATTAAGCGTTATTATTTTGTTAAGCGTCCTGTATGTTTCGGCAAATTTCAACAGACCCTCGCTCCTTCGCTTAATCGCTTCGATTCCAACCCTTATATCATCCGTTGTACATGGGTCTTCGGTAGGATTGGAAACGGAACCTTCCAACCGTTTTTTTAATGTATCAGCCAGCGACGATATAGGCGCCACAGAATTCATGATCTCATGAGTGAGGACACTAAGTAGTTTCTGCCATGCCTTTGCCTCCGTTTCATCGAGCGCTTCGTTGATATTCTGAAAGGCGATAAGCTTAAACTTCCTGCCCTCGGTTTGAAATGCTGTCGCTGATAAGAGGATTTTAAAAGACGCAGCTTCAGGATGGATCGACACAATCCGGCTCTCTCCGGGGGCTAAAGTGAGTATTTCGTCGTATAGATGACCGTCTCTTTTAAGTAAAGAATGAATGGTCTTAAGATAAGGGAGCCTTAACATCTTTTTAAGCGATTCATTCATCCACAATATTTCGCCCTCCTCTTCTTCATACGACACGATACCCGTTTCAATCATCTCGAGTATCTGCTGAAGATATTGATACTGTGTCTCCTTCTCCCGTGAAATCTGCTTTAAAATTGAATTGATCGAATTAAACCCCTTACGCAAGGGCTTAAGATTTGAAGGAGCATGCCGGATATCAAAATTCCTTGAAAAGTCGCGATAATGAACAGCTTCAACAAAGTCGTTTATCTCATTATATACCTGCAGCTGCGATCTGCATAAATTATATATGAGATAAATAACGACAGGTATCAGCAAAAACAGATAACTGTACCAACCCTTCACAATCACCCACGACACTGCGCTTACAAAAACAAAGAGCAGTAGCACCCTGAATAGTATTTTCCATTGAATCCGAAGCATGGGGTTGTTTATAGGCGTTATGGGTTATGAATTAGGAGTTATGAATTATGGGTTGTGAATTGTGAATATGTATGTTTCTGATTTATCTATGTTATGAGTTATGGATTGTACTTTGCAACTGCCCCGCTGTATCCCGATACTTGATACTAGTATCTTGATACTTAGTCTTGATACTTGATACTAGCATCCTGATACTAATCCCTAAATATCATACTTACTCAATCTCCTGTATAAGGCCGTACGGGTGATGCCAAGTTCCTTAGCGGCACGGCTAATATTCCCCTGGTGCTTCTCAATCACGCGCATAATGGTATTCTTCTCCAGATTCTCGAGATTGGTATCCTCCTCCTGCTGTACTTTACTGCTAACCGACTCGATAGGCGAGAAAATAAGATCTGAAGCTGAAAGGCAGTCGCCTTCCGCCATAATTACCGCCCGCTCTATAGTGTATTGCAGCTCGCGTACGTTACCCGGGAAATGATACTGCATCAGCTTATCTATTGCTCTCTGATCCAGTTCGGGCAGCGCTTTCATATACTTACTGCTGTATACCTTGATGAAGTGCTTCGCTATCAGGACAATATCATTCCCTCTTTTACGTAAAGGCGGGACCATTATTTCTACGGTATTAATGCGATAGATCAAATCCTTCCGGAACCGACTGTCACTTGCCAGCTCCTGCAGCGGCACATTGGTTGCGCAAATCAGCCGGATATCCACAGGAATCGGGTCGTTGCTGCCCAACTTTTGTATCTGCCTGTTCTGCAAAACACTTAAGAGCTTCGCCTGCTGCTGCAAACTGATGTTGCCGATCTCATCAAGAAACAGAGTGCCTCCGTTTGCAGCTTCAAAACGACCAGTTCGCTCTTCTCTGGCATCGGTAAACGCGCCTTTCTTGTGTCCAAATAACTCGCTTTCAAACAAGCTTTCCGTCAAGGCACCAACGTCTACTTTTACAAAAGGCTTGTCTTTTCGAAGCGACTGACGATGAATCGCCTGCGCTATCAGATCCTTCCCGGTACCATTCTCACCGAGGATCAGGATATTGGCATCAGTTGGTGCAATCTTCTTTATCTTATAAAAGATGTCGTCCATAACCTCCGATTCGCCGATAACCGGAATGGAGTCTTCTTCCGGCTGAGATGCCTTTCTGCGTCCCGGAGCTTTCCCGTGTTGCTCCAAAGCCTCTTCAATGGTAACAAGCAGCTTTTCATTCTGCCAG
>DALYUO010000004.1:57583-68554 GCA_031981225.1 Pararcticibacter sp. | reverse complement strand
GCCAGTTGCGGAAGCCAATTACCAGTTTGTTATTATTGAACGAAATATTTGGCTTACAACATTCGCATACATGTTCATCAGGTGATTTATAGACCATTAAATTTTCTGACCATTTGGATGATTTGCCGCTTGTGGAGGAAAAGAAGATATTATTCTTTTTTTCAGATCTTATATCAAGCCAAGTTGCGTAAAAACTATCGTCTTTATCGGCAGTAAGAGCCATAAGACCTTCTACAGCTGACCCGCTTTTGTCATTCACATTAGCCGACTTAGTCCAGGTTTTATTTAAATGATTAAGTTTATAAGAATGAATATTACCCTGTTTGTCAATTGCAGTTATCAAGCTGTAGCTTTTTGAAGAAGCGATTTGCGGGCCTCGAGTGTGCCCTAAATGCATGCCTGTTATTTGACCAACTAGCACCGGTTTTGAGAAAGTTGCACCGTTATTTGCAGAGGTAATGCAATAAATTTTTTCTCCCTCACCATAAGCAAGCCTGACAGTGCCTTTGGTATCAATTGCAACATTGGGTTGCTGACCCTTAATATCCGCAGCATTTAATTTAAACGGAATAACCAAAAGAAGGGAAAGTATTAATCTTAACATAGCTTGTTTTATTTAGATCCGTATAAAGATAACTTCTTATAGATCGTTAATTTCATAATTCCTGAATTTTAAGCAAAAGAAGGCCTCAAAAAGGAAGCTTTACTTTCTCAATCGACTAAATCTAAACTTTCGCAGCTTCATAACCTGCTTCTTTAAAGTAACTAATATGACAGGAATACTAATCATCAATACATTGAGGCGCCAGGGGAGTATTATAGATTATGGCTCCATATATGTGATAGACAGAGGTTAATAGATTAGAATATTACTATAAAAGCTCACAGATTTAATTTCCTGCTTCTCCATTTTTTAACTTCAGAACAGTCCTGCTAGAAATTCATTAATTTGAGGTACCACATTTGCAGCAAACTGCTCTACTGAATCTATTTCATTCCACGGAATGGGCCTCCCTAAAGTACAATTTGGTATCAATGCTTCATATTGCTGTCCAATGGTTGAAGAATGTCTGTCATCGTTCCCCGGAATAATGAGAATGGGAGCCACAATTTTGGATAATTGCACATGGCTTTCTAGCCTTTTGTTGCAGACAATCGCCAATGCTGCAGCAAAACTCGCTGCGTTTGTTCTAGGAATCGCCTCTTGTACCATAGAGTTTATTACCCGCGTAAGATGAGGTAAAAACGGTTTCCAGGCTTCCGTTAGTCCAACCTTTAGGGCAACTTCGCCACACTGTGCTAGCATTTCTATTTCTTCTTGTGAAGATCCTTCACCATCCTTATCCAAGGTTTCAGGACTGATTAAAATGAGAGCTGATGCTCTGTCGGCATATGAGAGAGCAAATCTTTCGGAAATAGAAGCTCCGAGCCCCATACCACTTATTGTTATTTTATCAAGCTTTAAGAAGTTAATCAGAGACAATACATCGTTGGCATATTGAGCCCAGGTATGTTTAGATTCGTCAATGCAATGAGATTCTCCATACCCTCGAATATCCGGGAAGATCACTTGGTACTCATGCTTTAACAAATTGGCAAATGGAATAATACTTTGGCGGTCTGGACCTCCTCCATGGAGCATAATTATAGGCTGACCTGAGCCCAAAGTGCTTGCATAAAGAGGATTGCCATCATCTCCAGCATACTTAATATGTGTGATGTCCATTTTAAATTAAGACCAGTAAGAATAATAAACTAAATAAAAAGACCCTCACGCGAGGGTCTTTCCTTCAATATATCTAAACTTAAACCTTTTCAGCCTCGTAGCCCGCTTCTTTAATCGCAGCTACGACTTCATTTTCTGACGCATTTGCTACAACAGTAAGGGTCTTATTAGGATCTTGTAAATCTACTTCCCAGTTATCTTCACCCACGGTTTCATTTAAGACAGGTGTAACTTTCGCTAAACAGCCTGTGCACTTGATATTTGTTTTGAATTTTAATGCTTCCATCTTATATATTTTAACGTTATTTATTCTGTTTCCTTAGTACAAATTTACCCCAGATAAGGGCTTTGTTCTTTATATAATACCTTTAAAGAATTATATAATTTCTTGAATTTTTAGCCGACATATACAGTTAAACTATTATTCATAGGATAACTTTGGCAAAGAAGAATGTAGTTCTCATCAACTTCTTCTTTTGTAAGTGCGTAGTTTTTCAGCATTCTTACTTCTCCATCAGAATATTTTGCCCAGCAAGTACCGCAGGTACCATTCTGACAAGAGTATTTCACGGGAAGTCCGTTCTCTAATGCTGCGTTAAGAATACTTTGACCTGCTTTAACATCAACCAAAGCAGTAGATTCATAAACATGCATTAGAACTTCATGCGGTTCATTTGGTAAAGAGAATTCATCTGCTTTTTCATTTTCAATGGAGAATTTTTCCTGGAAAATTTGCTCTTCAGGGACACCTATGGACTGTAATGCCTCATTATAAACTTCCATTAGTTTTTCAGGGCCACAAATAAAATAGAGCACATTTAGAGGGTCTTCAAACTTCTGCCTGATTAGTTTTTTTACAATTAGTCTGGTAAGGCGTCCTTTATATAATTCTTCACCGAAAGCTTCTGACGATTCATCACCCGTAAGAGCATGAAACACACTTGCTTTTCCATCTTTAACAAGGCTTTCTATTTGTGATTTAAAAATAATGTCCTGGTGATCCCTATTTGCATAGATTAAATGATATGGAGAATTGACATTTTCAATAAGGGCCTTCATCATTGAAAATAATGGTGTAATGCCACTTCCGCCACCCATGAAGCATAGTTTTGTGGTTTTATTTAATGGTTCTTCCAACACGAAGTTCCCATAAGGTCCTTCAATTTCCCAGTTCTCAATCTTTTGGGCGTTATTAAAAAGATAGTTACTCATTATACCATCCTTCACCCTTTTGATTGTAATAGAAGGATAATTCTCATTAGGCGATGAACTTAAAGAATAAGACCTCGTAATGTTCTCTCCATTAATGCAATGAGTGATATTGATAAACTGACCAGCTTTGAAGTTAAAATACTGACCCTCAGTATCGAAAAAAAACGTCATTGCATCTTTTGTGTCCTGTACTACTTCGCGCAGAACCCACTTGTGAAATCTGTCGTGCATGATTATAATTTCGCCGCTCTCAACCTTAAGCTATTGCTAACTACAGATACCGAACTTAAAGCCATGGCTGCTCCGGCTATCATGGGATCAAGAAGAAAGCCATTGAAAGAATATAGCACTCCGGCTGCTAAAGGGATTCCGATAACATTGTAAATGAATGCCCAGAAAAGGTTTTGTTTAATCGTTTGGACAGTTTTCTTAGACAGCTTTAATGCTTTCGGTATGGATTGAAGGTCCGATGTTATCAATGTTATTTTTGCTACATCCATTGCTATATCAGACCCTTTACCCATGGCTATACTTACATCTGCCTGGGCCAAAGCATGTGAGTCATTGATCCCATCGCCTACCATAGCGACCACCTTGCCTTTAGATTGTAATTCTTTTACAAAATCGGCTTTGTCAGATGGCAATACTTCAGCTTTAAAATGCGATATTCCCACCTCCCTGGCTACGGCCGCCGCAGTTTGATTATTATCTCCTGTAAGCATATAAACATCAATATTCATCTCCTTCAAGGCTTCAATGGCCGCCTTAGATGAAGCTTTTACTTTATCCGCAATAGCAATGACTGCCAATACTTTATTGGAATCAGCAAAATAAATTACAGTATTTGCCTGTTGTTGAAGGGTATCTGCACTATGACTTAGGAATTCATCTAGCTTAATAGAATTTTCCTCGATTAATTTCCGGTTACCTACATAGTAAGTCATATGGTCAAAGCTGCCTGTGACACCACGGCCTGTGATGCTTTCGAACCCTGACAACCCAAATCCTTCAGATATATTATCTTCTTTAAGTTTGTTAACTACAGCCTCTGCCAGGGGATGCTCAGATAATGTTTCCATGCTATACAAGATGATTTTAGACATCGGGTTCGACTCTTCATCTCCATGCCAGATCAATGAGGTTACCATCGGTTTGCCTTCAGTTATAGTTCCTGTTTTATCAAGGATGATAGCATTTACCTTATGTCCTAATTCAAGACTTTCTGCGTCTTTTATAAGAATGTTGTTTTCAGCACCTTTTCCAACACCAACCATGATAGCTGTGGGAGTTGCCAGACCCAATGCGCAGGGGCATGCGATTACTAGTACGGTTACGGAGGTAAGCAGGGCATGAGTAAAGGCATTATCTCCTCCGATAAGCATCCAGGTGATGAACGTGAGTATTGCAATACCCATTACTACAGGAACAAATATTCCAGCAATCTTATCAACCAGCTTTTGGACAGGAGCTTTACTTCCCTGGGCTTCCTGAACCATTTTAATGATATGGGCAAGCAATGTATCGCTTCCTACTTTCTCAGCAATAAACTGAAAGCTTCCTTTCTGGTTAACCGTTCCTGCAAATACTTTTTCATCTTTTTGTTTTAGGACAGGTACTGGTTCTCCGGTTATCATACTTTCATCGACATAGGATGAACCCGAAATAACGGTGCCATCAACCGGAACCTTTTCTCCTGGTCTCAATACAATTATATTCCCTTGTTCTACCGATGCCGTTGGAACATCTTGTTCCTTTCCATTAACCAGAATGCGGACGGTTTTTGGCTGTAAGCCCATTAATTTTTTTATTGCCGATGAAGTATTTGACTTCGCCTTTTCTTCCAGAAGCTTCCCTAATGATATGAAGGCTATAATAACTGAAGCAGCTTCATAATAAACATGGGGATGGACTCCTCTGGCATGCCAGAATTCAGGGTATATGGTATTAAAGGCACTAAACAAAAATGCAATACCAGTGCTTAATGCAACAAGGGTATCCATATTTGCCTTGCCATGCTTAGCCTGCTTCCAGGCATTAATAAAGAAGTTACGGCCAAACCAAAAGAGAACTGGCGCTGTGAGAATCATAGAAATCCACGCTCCGTATGGCATATCCATAAAGAACATTCCTATTATAAAAACAGGAAAGGAAAGAATTGATGCCCAAATTGTGCGATGCTTTACTTCATTATAATGCTTTAGCTGCATCTCCTCCTGAACTTCAGAAGGATTCTCAACGTCAATGATAATATCATATCCTATTGAGCGGATGGTTTTTTGAAGCTCAGAAGGGTTGGTTTTTACTTCATCAAATTCTGCCCAGGCAGTTTGATTAGCAAAGTTAACTCCTGCGTCAGTTACCCCTCCGGCGGATTTGAGTATTGATTCAACACTGATTGCACATCCTGCACAAGTCATACCTGTGACAGGGAATGTTTTTCTTACTGTTTTAAGTGTTGTGTTTTGGTTCTGTAATACTGTATCTGTGGACATAACAAAGATTTATATTGCAAAATTACTTTCTGTTACATCCAGAAACTTTATATAATTCAGGGAAAGAATTACATTATTTAAAGTTTCCGCGGTACTTTTTTAGAGCATCTAGTTTTTAAGAGCCTGTTGCATTCTTCGTGCTCTATATTGTGTAGGAGTAAAACCGGTTATTTTTTTGAATTGCCCAGATAAATGGGGCAAACTGGCGTAGCCTAGTCTTTTGGAGATCTCTTTAAGAGTTAGTTCATTTTGAAATATCAATTCCTCTGCCAGCTTCGTCTTTTGCGTAATAATAAAATGTTCCAGCGTAACGCCTTCGACAGAAGGGAATAGTCTACCTATTTGGTTAGGCGAGTATTTCTGATTCAGCTGGCTTGAAATTATATTGTACCAGTCTATTTTTTGTGGGAGGATATCAGCCGAATTGATATATCGTATTATAATAGTTTTTATCTTCTCGACAGTAATGCTTTTTAGTGTGTTTATCAAGCCTAATCCATATTTCTGAAGTCCTTCAGCAATCTTATCTAAGACCTTATCAGTCAAATCTTCTTTAATTTTTACAATACCTAAATCAATGCTTATTGGTGTACAGCCGACTTTTTCTACCTCCATTTTAACAACATGAATGCAGCATTGGCAGACCATATTCTTTATGTAAAGTTCTGTCATTATTTGATTAACTGAGTAGGAGAACGTGGTTAAATAATCGAATCAATCGCTTTTCTTGTGGTTCTGGCTTTTTTGAAAAGAGAAGGAGTTTTGGAGTTGCTACGGTTTTTCTACCAACATTTGAGCAGCCTTAATCCATGCGTAATGTTATTAGATAAACGTACGACATTTGAGCAGACAGTAAGTTAAGAGAATTTAATAACTTACGAAATATGTCCAGAGAAAGAAAAACTTACCCCAAGGAGTTCAAGCTGATGAGCGTTGAGCTCAGTAATACCAGAAACGACTTGTCTGCATTAGCTAAAGAGCTGGATATTCCCCCTTCGTTGTTGTATCGTTGGAGGAGGGAGTATGCAGGCAAACAGAATCATAGCTTTCCGGGTAATGGAAAGGTTTCACTGACAGCAGCAGAACAAGAGGTGGCTCAATTAAAGAAGGAACTGCGTGAAACGCAGATGGAGCGCGACATCTTAAAAAAGGCTGTGAGCATTTTCTCCAGGAGCGATGGCAAATATTCGGGTTCATAAAGAATCACCGCAGGATGTTTCCCATTGAGAAAATGTGTTTAGTGTTCAAAGTAAGCAGAGCGGGGTATTACGCCTGGCTAGGGAGTACCCCATCAAACAGGTCGAAAGAGAACCAAATAATCGTACAGGAGATAATGGAGGCCTTTGAAGACAATAAAAATCTGTATGGAAGTCCCCGGATTACCCGAGTGTTAAATCGAAAAGGAATTAAAGTATCTAGACCCAGAGTCGCCAGAATGATGAGAAAGGCCGGTTTAAGAAGCGTAGTGAAGAAGAAGTTCAAGGTGACAACGGATTCCAATCATAAATTTGCTATACCCGAGAACATACTGGACCGGGACTTCGTGCCCGGCACCCTAGGGGCTGCCTGGGTATCTGATATTACCTATATAAAAACAAAACAGGGATGGCTGTATCTGACAACAGTAATAGACCTGGGTGATAGAAAGGTAATTGGTTGGGCTCTAAGTGTAACTATGAAAGCGATTGATACGGTAATCCCAGCCTTCAATATGGCACAGAAAAACAGACCGGTAACTCAGGATCTGATATTCCATTCAGATCAAGGCATCCAATATGCTTGCAATGAATTCAGGAACCTATTAGAGAAAAACCCGTTGATTACAAGGAGTATGAGCAGAAAAGGAAATTGCTGGGACAATGCCGTCGCTGAGAGCTTCTTTAAAACGCTTAAAGCAGAATGTATCTACCAGCATAAGCTTACTGATAAACAGCAGGCAGCGCTGGTGGTCTTTGAATACATCGAGGCTTGGTATAATCGTAAAAGGCTACATTCTGCCTTGGGATATATGTCACCTGATGAGTACGGAAAAACCTTAAACAAACAAATGATTGCAGCTTAACTGAATGTCCATTATATTGTTGCAATTCCAATCCCCATCTATTTATTTAAAAGGAGGATATGACAAACAACTGGCTGAAAAATTACGGGTCAGAGTTGCTGCTTCCTATTATACTAATAGCAGTTCTGGAAGTAACACATTATATAGTGGTGATCGTACGGGTTCTAACTATTTCATGGCTATGGAAAAAGCTATTGCTACTCCGGCTACCCCTACAACTCCAGCAGTTAAATCCAGCTACGCTTCTCAAGCTACCTCTGGGCGTTTTACTCCTGGCTTTGGAAAGAAAGTGAATGCATTTCAACTTAACGGTTTTGTTAAAGCCGCCGGTCTGGAAGTGTTTGGTACGTTTGAAAAAGCAAGTGGAAGAAACGCTAACGAAACTGCAATGAGAGATGTTGATCAGTATGCTATTGATGGGGTTTACAGATTCGGAAAAAATGAAAATCTATTCGTCGGTGCGCGTTACAATACAGTGAAAGCAGAATTGGCGAATGTAGCAGATCCGGTTAAAATTGACCGGGTAGCATTAGGTGCAGGTTGGTTTGTAACTAAAAATGTCCTTCTCAAAGGGGAGTACGTTACCCAAAACTACAAGGATTTTGCGACTACTGATTATCGCTATGAAGGTAAGTTTAATGGTTATGTAATTCAGGCTGTAGTAGGATTCTAAAGAAAGTTCTCATCGTGTTTTGTTAAAGCCGGGTCAATATGACCTGGCTTTTTTTAGTAAAAATCAGCCTGTTGTGGATCTTAAGTAACCTCAGTGATGACGTTTTTACATCCTCCCGAGGCCTCATCCGCAGGGTTTGAACTGCTATCTTCCGGCTTTTGATCTTCCTGGGTTGCTTTAATGTGCTTCCCGGAGATAGCTGCATTATATAGGTGAAGAATCTTTTCATTAATCGCATTCATCTACTCGACGCCAATTTAATTACGAAACTCTACAAACAAAGAGGGGATCAAAGGGCAGTTCTGCTGTGAAGCTGGGATACCCAAGGAAGTACTGAATATACATGTTTTCTGAAATCTGTGCCACTGTTAGCAATCATCCTGATCGGCGGCGGCCCAGTATGAGGGATGCCTGCCTGTTAGTATAAGCTATTGCAAATTTCATCCTCGGGAATCTTGAGCCAACACTATTCAACGACTAAACTTAGTTTTGTGAAAATGGGGTTTCAAAACCTTTACCAGTTGAGAAGCATTGAAAGACGGACTCAATGCACACTTTTTTAACCCTTTACTCATATATTTATGCACTTGGCCGCCTAATTTCTGCATAACTATCTATTTCTCAAAAGAAAATTTTGTTTCTCAGCAGAGCCTAATTAAACGCCTAATTCAAAAAACTAATATCTGGTTGAAGCTTTAATATATTTGAGAGCCTCCTTAATATTCAATTCGCGGGTGCCGTTGCCGGCCCTTACAAAAAAATGAGTGTTTTGCTGATTCTTGAGAAAAGCCGGGCTTTTAATGTTTTCTACTTTTATCATGCATACATCCTTATCATTACTAACTACAAACGAAACCTGCACGTTTTTACAATTCTCAGTTCCCAGGCATACGGCAACGGATTGCATAATATACTGCTCAAACCCATCCCTGTTACCCTTTTTCAAAGTTTCATAATCTTTTTCAAGGCCGATAATCGAAGCATTATCATCTACCCCAATTAATAAGATCCCGCCAGCAGAATTCATAAAAGCAGCTATTGTTTTTAAGCCTGCGAACTCAATCTCTTTACTTGTTTTTTGTAATCGGTAATCCCACCGAAAAGAGGATTTAAACTCTATGGTGTTTGATTCTCCTTTTAACAATATATCTGAAAAGGTAGCCTCTGAATTATTTTTGTTTATACCTGTTCTTATACGGAATAGGAAATAGCTCAGTGTACCGCCTATTAACAGAAACAAGACCACTCACAAAATCTATATTCCCGGCTTCCCGGTAAAAATTAATCGTCACCTCCTTAAAAGGAAAAAGATGTTTATCAAAATGATATTTCATTAATATCATCAATAGTGGTGCAAGTACTAAGAGGCCGAAAGCTGCGCCGGCAATGATCCACAGCCACAGAGGACTAATTCTTTTCACTTGCATTAAAAAGCCCTGTTTCGTTTTAAATGAAATAACTCTGTCTTTTATAATAGTACTAATATTTTTCACCTTCGTTGTATTTATTACTTGTTAAAACCAGTTATGGCTTATGCACATTCCCTTATGCATAATTTCTCCTATACGAGTTACGTAGTGTTGGATGAGGGAGATAAACCCGCAGTGCGAATGGTATGGAAATCAGCACGGTCTGCAACCGTGACTTTAATGACCTGTTATTCCGTACGCAACAAAAACAACAACCTCAACCACACCTTTCTGACGATACAGAAAACACCCGGTTAATGATCAAGTGCATATCAGTAAAGCTCTCCCAGCACCATTTCTTAAGTTGAAGCAGTTCATCTCTTTTAAGCACTTTCAAGCCTTTAATTAGTTCTTTCTCAAACAGCATTTTATCAAAACTAACTTTCGACAAAATTAATTTCACATATTCCAACATAATTCTTATACGATTTTAATTCGACGGTTGCCGTCTGGATTAATATTCTTCCGTTCGCATAGGCGTACCAAACAGCCATGTATTACAATTGATCCTGTGAATGTCTTTTTAAAGCCAGCCCCACCGAGACTTAATTAAACAGCTAGAATCTTTTCTTGAGGTGCTCGGATAGGGCTGAATTATTTAGTCCGTTCGTTCTTAATGGCGGAAAAGACATTCTAAAATTTTGCAAGGCGCTAAATCACTTTTTAATGCAAAACTTGTTAACACCAGGTTTAATGACCCATGTGCCCAGTATGACCGGAATTGGCTGGCTGCTTCTTAGGATGTTCTCCATTGCTTTTTTTAACTGCCTTTGACCTTTCATATTGACAACATCCGGGGAGACCTGCATAAGCATCTTCCTTTGCTGCAAATTCTGAATTATCGTGTCCGGCTTCAGCAATTCTTTTTTGTATAGCCTTTAGCTTAATTTGGGATGGAACGTAGTTAACAGTTAGAAGCTTAGTAGTAACGCTCCAATCTGCACTGGTTACACCTGGAATTTTAATTGCATTTTCAATTCGGGCTTTACAAACGGAGCAATTACCGGAAACATTAAAGGTGTCTTTTTTCGATTGTGCGAATAGAGAGGTAGAAAGAATAGTCAGTATTATAACTGATAAGAATTTAATAGTCTTCATTTTGTTGAATTTTGATTTGAAATTTAAACAGAGGCAAGTGAATGCCAAAGCCTGACACATAGCGCCTGGCGATTATTAAAATCTACAAAATCAAATTCTGAAGGTACAGTTGAGAATAAAAGTAGAGACCGAACTTTTTGAGGGGGGAGCGTTACTAAGAGGTAGCCCTACTCTTTCTTTTGATGAAATAAAAAGTTTCTTAAATGTGCCTGTGTAATGGAAAAGCGTTAGGGCATAAA
>DALYUO010000004.1:51887-57573 GCA_031981225.1 Pararcticibacter sp. | reverse complement strand
GCTGATTCTTCTCTATCTTTAACTGCCCTTGCTTGTCTTGACAACAGTCTTTAGACGTAACATTTTTATTGCCACACTTGTTGCAATTTTCCGCTTTAGTAGTGTCAGCTGAATTACACTTTATGCAGTTCTCTTTTTCTGTATGCCTAAAATTTACTTTTACCAGTTTATCCATGCAATAATGCATGTGAACTGTTACGCCACTAGTAGCAGTGAAGTAAAAAAAAGTAAACAATATGGTCAGAAACCTTTTCATTTCGTGGTAAAGATAATAAAATATTATTACGGTAAGAGGTTAACTTCACTTGTAGTAGTCTGAAGCTCCTGTCCGGCTTCTTTTTTCTTTTCTTTTAATAAAGCTGAACAATGAGCTGCACATGCATGAAGTTTGTAATTTTTGTGAATATTGCCTGAATGCCCTTTAGGATCTAACATCTCACAAGTTTCAGCCCATTTGTCTTTTGCTAGTACACTTACCCATTCGGTATTGTAAACGATTCCGTTCTTTTGAGGCTTTCCCACTTTTTCCCCCTTTGCATCGGTTATGAGTCCCTTTTTATCAGTAAAATATACATTTAACCCATTCGAATTCTTTAGAATATCATCTTTGCCAATGTATTCGAGCGTAGTGCCGTCATGCATATAGGCTCCTCCTTTAGCCCCTATAAATATCTTATTTGGATTTTCAGCATTCTGTGCGCTGACATTGTTTACAGCTCCTGTAATGAGGACGGCCAGTAAAACAAAAAGTGATTTGAGATTTTTCATAATTCTAATATTTATTTAACAAAAATGCGAGCAAAAACCAAGCATTAACATGATTATCAACCAATTAAAAAATGATTCTCATCACTCTTCTTGTCGCAAAACTAAATTTTATAAAAGCAATCAATGTAGTCAAGTGCCATATGGATGATTAAACCGATTGCAATTAATCGAACCTTAGGAAAAAATAGCAGGATAGCATATATCGCTATAGCTGGATAAGAATGAAGGGGGTGAAACCCAATACTGCACCTATTGGGGTCATAAATTGGTACAGCAAGCAAATGGTCTAAATCTACCGCCATGGTACTTATCATAATCAGAAATGATCTTGTAAATGCCTTTTTATAAAAAAGAAACGTAGCTACCGCTGGAACAATGAAATGCAAAAGTATATGGAACATTCACTAATATTTACATAATTACCTGATAGATTGTAAACTGTCTTGAACTCTCTCTAGCCAATTGATTAAGAGTGCTTTCTCAACTGCCGTAAGCTTAGCACTTTGATGCATTAGTGTATAAGATGATAAGGGCATGGTACCCTCATTTACAGAGCTGGCGATTGAGCGCAATTTGTTAATTTGCCTTCTCTTTGTGTATTCCCCAAACTCACTCAAGTTTAAATCTTCTTTGCCTTCTCTAACGTGTTTATCAAGCATGTAGCGAACCGGTTGAATTCGTGCATACCAGAGATGCCTTGTGTTATTACTATGGCAGTCGTAGCAGGATGTAACCAATATCGCCTGAACCTGATCAGGTGTATTCAGAGTAACTGAGATATCGCTTTTACCCACCTGTCCGCTTTCATTGCGAACAGATGGAATAAATTGTATAGCTATGAATGCCACTATAAATACCAGCAGTATTATTTTAATGCGGCTCATTCTTATTGTAGCTCCTCCTTAATCGTACCACATTTTAACATTGCAGTGCCCATATAAGGGTTTTTTATTTCTTTCGAAGCGGTTAACCAGTTTGCACCTTTATTTTTATTATACATCGGGCAATTTGCCACATAAAGGGTTTGGCCTCCACCAAAAGATTTTACAAGGTCATAAACATCTTTACTGAGCATATCAAAATGTTCCCTTTGATGTTTTAAGTTACCTACGTTCGCAGAAATATGCTCTGCATGCTCTTTGGCATCTACTTCTATTTCATTATATACTTTGGTCTGCTCAGCTGTAAATGATGATTTATCCAAACTGTTCATTGTTGCAACGATATTCTTTCCGGCTTCAGCTGCATTTTTATCATTGTCTTGCGCAAGGGCTTGAGATAGCTGTAAATATCCGTCAACAATACCTTTAATCGGGGAAGTGGATGTGCCAGCATCAGCAGTTATTGCCGATTCATCGCTTTTAGTGGTATCGTTTTCGGCTGTTGAAGTAGAATTATTATTACAAGCGGTCAAAATTATAGTGGATAGGGCTATGCTAAAAATTAGTTTTTTCATCTTTTTTGAGTTAAGTTTTTAATAATTACAGCAAACTTTAAAAAAAGGCGTATTTAAATTGTAGGTCGCTACCTTATTATTAGAACCGTTGGCGTTAATAAGGCATTAGAGACTGGCAAGTCAAGCAAGCTGAATAGTTGACTGTAAAAGAGTGACTAATTCTGAAAGTCTCTAATATTCAGGCAAAACGTATTCAACCTCACTTTAATGAGAAGATTGATCAGATCTGAAAACTTTGAATTGCAATTCGGATATCATTTGTAGGAGGTCGCTGTCGATTATCTATATATTTATCAAACCCCTTTTTTATAGGTAAAACAGCAAGTGGAGTGTAATAAAATCCGGTAATATCTAAAACAGGAGGTTTTGCGATTATCTTTCCGGATTGTGGTGTGATTTTATCTAAAGAATAAAATTTGCTTACTTCATCCTGGCAGCAGGAACTGTCCTCAGCTGAACCAGATTGAGAGTGATTAAGTTCAGGCTTTTTATGAGCGGTTTCATGGTTGTCAGAATGTTTATGAGAACCATGGTTATGTGCTATATCAGCAAAGGAAGCAGAATCATGGGCGTGTGATGAATGATCGTGGACATGCTCTTCCGCCTTGCTCTCCAGAGATTTATATTCAATCTGTAAAGCACAGGCAAAACCCACTAAAGTGTTTAGCAGAAAAATTACCAGTAGAAATAATGCTTTAGATCTCATGTTTATCTGAACAAATATAATCACTTTAACTTTTAACGTCCAACTTAAGCTTAATATCGCCCGAAGTTAGTTTTCTGGCTTGGAGATACCTTACTTTTCCAGCTCTTTTAATTTAGCTTTCATTAGTTTAATCTCTGATTCCTGGCTTGAAATGATATTCCTTTGTAATTCCCTGATTTCGGGATCGTTTATGTTGGCTTTTTCGCTCATTAAAATTGCGCCTGCATGATGGGGAATCATTGATTTTAGAAATTGTTTATCTGAAACAGTACTCTGCTGTCTGATAGACATATAGAATATAACCATTGCGATGCCACTGATAGCAATAAGTATAGAATTCAGTTTCTTGTTCATATACATTGCTCCCATTAAGGAAAGCTCAATTATTACCATTGGAGAGGCCATGAGGCCAGCCATATAAAATTGATTTATATTGGGAACAACATTATCAAATCTATCAACCATGGCATACATAAGTATGTACATGGAAATAAATGATAGTATGGTCATGATGAGCAATTTTTTGTAATGCATAGAGTGTCCCTGAGCTTCATGCTTGTTATGTTTATTTTTGTCTTCCATGAATAAATTTTCTCTAATATCAATCTGGCTTTAGACCGTTAACAAACTTACCTACAGCATTTTTTTACGAACAAAGCTTTGAATAGCCAGATTAAACAGTTTTTTATCATCTTCATTATCAGTTATAAAAGCCAGCCCTGTTGAACAGGACTGGCAAGGTTATTAAACGGCTGTTGCCATTTCTTCACAAGCTTCAGCACATCTGCGGCAAGCTTCAGCACACTCACGGCAGTGTTCCATACCCATTGAAGCATGTTTTTCACATTCGTCAGCACATGCGTTACAAACATCAGCGCAAACACGGCACAAGTGGTGACTATATTCACTTCCTAAACTCATCAGCTCTGCTGCTGACCTGCAAATTGAGGCGCATTCCAGATCCAGTTGGATACAGCGAGCCATCATTTTAACATCGTCTTCTTTAAGACATTCGGTAGCACAATGGCTACAAGCTACTGCACATGCTACACAAGCATCAATACAGTCTTTAAATTGTTGATGTGACATAATTAATTGTTTTATAGGTGAATTGATATGATTATTTACCGTCTGACAACAGCCATTCCTGTAACTCTTTTATTTCTGCCTGCTGTGCATCAATAATTTTTTGTGCCATAGCTTTCATACTTGCATCATGGCCATATATTAATTCCAAACGGGAATTTTCGATAGCAGCATGATGATGCCCAATCATTAGCATCGCAAAATCGTGGTCAATATCTCCATTGATAATTTGCAGGTCAGCCTGTTTTTCGTTTTTCCCCATTTCCTTCATCATTTGTTCATTAAATTCCATAGACATCATATGCGGATTATGAACAGCTAGAAAAGCATCTAACTGTACGATTTCAGCTTGTTGAGCGGCTATGATTTTCTGTGCCATTTCTTTCATTTGAGCATCATCTCCGTCTTTCAATTCGGCATTAGACATGTCAATGGCTCCCTGGTGATGCATTTTCATCATCATAGCAAAATCATCATCCGGGTCTTTGCTCATTGGCATACCCATCATTTTTGCCATCATGGCGTGCATAATTCCCATCATCAAATTTTGGTCATGCTCTTGAATTTTGATCAGGTCATCGTTGTCTTTGCTGCAGGCCTGGGTAAACAGGAGTAATCCTGCCATTGCAAGTGTTTTGATTGTAGTTTTCATAGATTCGACTTTTAAGTTGTTAATTAATGTATTCGAGTTTTAGCGTTAATAAACTAAGGTCAGTCCTGCACCCCATTTATAATCACTGTCATAATTCGTGCTCAGGGACAGATAGCGGCTGAACATATATCGAAACCCTATTGCGTATTCTTTATCGGTATTTACTCTTAAGTCTGCAAAAAAATTATTGCTAAGCGGAAGATCTTCCCGTTCCAATTGGAGTCTGAATTTTCCTGTGTGGTCAACACGCCATTCAGACCTGACCAACATCGGAAGCAGGTAATAAAAGCCAGCATCAAAAACACTTCGATCATCTTTTGAATTAGGATTTGAAAAGCCTCCCAGATTTTTATTCCTCCTAAAGTCATATCCTATAAAAGGAGCGAAGTATTGTTGTGTTAGATATCAATAAAACACCCCCACTAATTCTCAATAAAAGGTTACCACATTGAGATGAACTTTTAACTTGTCAGGACTAACCAATAATCCTGGCACCATGTATCAAGTGGGTATGTATTACACGATTAAAACATTATTATCACAAGGGAAATCGCTCAGGCAGATTTCCAAAGAATTAGGGGTATGTCGTAAAACAGTTTGCAGAATAAAGACAGCCCTTGAGAATGGACAGGAGGGGCCGGCGTTACAGATCAGGACTAAAGTTCTGGACGATCATCAGCAACAGATAGCCGAATATTATGAAGATGGTCTTACTGCACACCTGATCCATCGCAGGCTGACCCAGGAAAAGGGTGTGACCATTTCTTACCCGAGCGTGGCCCGTTGTGTGGAGCGGCTGAAGAAGCAAGAGGTGTATGTTCCTTTACAAAGTGCCCCGGGAGAGGAAGCACAAGTGGATTTCGGGTATATGGGAACTTTTCAAAACCACGGCAAACCGGTTAAAGTATGGGTCTTTTCTATGATACTCTCTCATAGCAGGTATGCCTATTACGGGCTGGTTACCACCCAGAAGATATCGGCTTTTATTGAATGCCACTATAAGGCTTTCGAGTATTTT
>DALYUO010000004.1:40822-51877 GCA_031981225.1 Pararcticibacter sp. | reverse complement strand
CGGTGTACCCAAGACGGTTAAGCTGGATAACCTGAAGGCGGGCGTTATTACACCTGATTTTTACGAGCCTGTTCTTCAGGAACAATATGCTGCCTTCCTGGCCTATTACAATTGTGCCCCAATTGCCTGCAGGGTACGCCGCCCTCAGGATTATGTGCAATTTAATGATATGTAAACTATCCGGGGCAACGCAATGATTTCGAGTAATTTATCGCCGGATAGTTTACATAATATACGGCTATCGTCCCAGACTTTCAAGCCAATCCAACAACCCCTTGTTATTCTGCCATACCGGTTGTTCCGACGATTCCGGCACCAGACTGGTTTTTTCAAGAGCTTCCCGTTTCTGCTTGTTATCAATTCGGGCATATATTTCAGTGGTCGTTACAGATGCATGGCCAAGGAAGTCTCTGATAGCAACAATGTTTACCTCATTTTGCTGAAGGAGCATCGCTTTGGAATGACGAAGTGAATGAGGACTTATGCCGATAGGGATAAGGGATGGATTCACGTTCCTTGCCCTATCCGCATATTTTCGAATGATAGCAGCTATTCCCATCCGGGTCAGTTTATCCCCTCGTCCATTTCCGAACAGGGGGTAATCGGTCGCCTGGTCCCGCAACAATCCATATTCCTGCATATACTGCTTTAATACCTCAGCTAACTTTTCAGTAAGGGGCACTAACCGTATTTTGTTCCCTTTTCCTTTTATCGTTAACAACGCCGGTTTCCCGAAGTTGACCCTGGCAGGAACAAGATCCGCCATTTCCTGCACCCGTCCTGCACATTCAAACATCAGTGACATAAGCATCTGGTCGCGCCGCCCCTTCTTCTTCGATATATCGGGCTGGGCTAGTAGCAGCTTCACGCCGTCAGCGGTCAGGTAGACCATGTCCGTTGCAGCGCACTTTTTCACTTTCATGGAAAGTATGGACTGCCAATGCTCCATGTGATCGGGATATTTATAAGTAAGGAACCGGAAGAAGGAATGGAGTGCCGCCAGCCTGGCGTTGCGTGTGGAGACAGCGCAATGCCTGTCCTTTTCCAACCAATCAAGGAATTGGATCATCCGCTCCCGTGTAATATCCCCAAACTCCAAACGGTCAGCGTTTAAGCCATGAACGTCCCGCATGAAGACAAGAGTCCCGGTAAGCACTGATCGTATGCCTGGAATAGCCACGTTCACCCACAAGGTAGGCTACCATGAACTGGCTGAGGTATTTTGCAAAAGCTGTCTGTTTCATGTTGATCACCGGTAATTGACTTCAGAAAATATGTAAGAACAGATGCTGTCGGTTTTTCCCAATAATTCAGGGTACATCTCCGAGGTCATTCGGATATACCGGTCTGTCGCAGCGAGCGACTTATGGCCCAGATAAGCGGACAGAATCGGCAGGATATAATATAGATCCCTGCCTTCTTTGAGCGAGTGTGACAATGACTTAATACAGAAGCTATGCCGCAGATCATGGATTCTGGGCCCGGCAGTCAGCCCGCGTCGTCTTATACCGGCAGCTTTAAGGATCTTTATCCACCATAATGAGAAGCTATCCGGCCGGCAGCCCAATCCATTTAGTCTTATAAAGAAGTAGTTACTGTTGGCGGGCAATAATGCGCGGTACTTCAGGTACTGCCGGCATATCCCGGCAAGTGACTCAGACATCGGGACTAATCGATCCGCACCATTCTTGGTATTCCGTAACAACAAGTAATTCTGTTGCAGGTTTACCTCATCCATAGTGAGTTTTACAGCCTCTCCAATCCGTATTCCGGTCGAAGCCAGCATTCGCATTAATGCCGGAAGTATCATGATGCTGGTTCTGGCATGCCGGTCATACAAGGTCAGCGAATCACAGGCTGCATAGATTGCACCAATTTCATCATCGGAAAAAATGTATGGAATAAAGGTATTCTGCCTTGGCTTATTTACCACGGGCGGGATATAGGTTTCATATCCGAGGTTGGATAAGTACACTGCAAACTGCTTTAGAAAACAGTTGCGGTGGCTCCATGTATCCACGGCCTCGTTCGGTCGCCGGTTACACCATTCAGTGGCCAGTTCCGGCGTGATGGTGATTTCATGTAATCCCCTTTCCATGGCAAACCTGTCGAATGCAAAAAGACTGTATCTTGAAGCGCCGGATTTATAGCCAAGATTATTGCGCATAGCAAGGAAGTCGTAGATCAGCGGAGCCAGAACTCCACGTTTCATATATCCGCTATTCATAAAAAGCACCTCCTTTCTGGATGTAGAATGAGGCTGGAACTTCAGGTACTTCCAGGGCGCACTGTCTGAGTCCTTCAATATCTATCCGGAGATAACACATGGATGTCTGGATACTGGAATGGCCAAGAATACCCGAGATGATGGGCATTGACACCTGGCTTTCCAAAAGCATGCTGGCCATCGTATGCCGCAAAGCATGTGACCCGTGTTTTCTTTCTCCCACTTTTACACCGCATTGCCGAATGGCACGGTCTGCAGTTTTGGATACCCGTTTGGAATCAATAGGGCCGTGTGGAAATAGCCGTTCAAGGAAAACGAAGGGGGAGCTGGAGGAGGGACGGCCATACCGGATGTAATCTATAAGCGCTTCCCCGACGTCTGCTGTAAGCGGGAGTCTGATGGTTTCTCCGGTTTTCTGCTGGCGGAAGGAAACTGTGTTCTGCGACCAGAACAGGTTACTGAACTTCAACCCGCTGATATCCGAAGCCCGCAGGCCCAGCCGCACGGCTAACATAATCAACGCATAATCTCTTTTACCGGTGGGAGTGCTCCTGTCGACGGCCCCAAGGATTGTAACTACCTCCTCCCTGCTATAAACCGATGGAAGCTTAGCTCGCTTTTTATAATTGTCCCGGGGTATCACAAGGGATAGATCCTTTCCGGTTTTGCCAAGCCCGAACAAGAAAGCCAGGAAGTTCCGTATGATGGATAGAGCAAGATGCTTAGCCCCCGCTGCCTCTGGCAGCAATGAGGATACATAGTTCATGATGGCCAGCGGAGACAGCGCTTGCGGTGTACTGATCCCCTGCACGTGCAAATACAGATGGAAACGATAAAGGTAATAACGATAACTTTGCAGCGTCTTCTGGCATAACCTTAGGGATTTCTTGTAATCAACGTACTCTCTAATGAGGGCTCCGAATTCCCCTGTCAACACGATGGGCTCCCGTCTGTTTATCACCTCGATCATTCTGCCAGTCTCAGCAAACTGGGCAAGGCAAAGGGCACAGCGGTAACAATGTTTCTGGTGATGGCTCAGGTCGGAAACTGATCTGTCGCCATAGGTCCCGATCAGGTAGTCCGACACTATTGCAGAATTGCACTGCTTGATTCCCTTTGATTCCATATACGCCTTTATCCTGCTCCAAATCCATTGGTAAATGGACAAGGTCTGTTTGCTCCTGCCTATATCCCTGAGATAACGGGACGCGGCATCTGTCAGTTCCTCGAAAGAGGAATAATAATTGTTCATTAAATGAAAATTTATCTATGCGGAATTGCATTAAGGCAAGGTCTATAATATTATGTAATCTTTTTATTCTTAAATAACTTGTTATCAATCATTTATTTCGACGTTTTTACATATTAATAAATTGTACATAATCCTGATTATGCGTAATTACACATAAAACAGACAAAGGTAAGATTGAATCTTCTATTAAGTATGTAAAAAACAACTTCCTGAAGAACTTCCGGGGATCAGATTACCAGAAGCTTATTTATGAGCTTAAAGCATGGAACGAGCAGATATGCAATAAGCGGGTACACGGAACTACAAGAAAAGTCCCCCAAGAGGTATTTAACAGTACCGAAAAACAGTCATTAGGGGTACTTCCGGCAGTACGGTACCAGATTACAGATATCAGCAGCAGAAAAGTAAGCCGTTTAGCACATATCAGTTATCGCTACAACTATTATTCCGTTCCTGCCCAATATGCCGGAATGTATGTCAGGATTGAAAGCAACGGAACTCTTTTGAAGATATTTTATAACCGGACACGGATTGCCCTGCATTCCATCAGTCAGGGCCTTGGGGCCTATATATCTTTAGAGGAACATAAACCTGAGTATAAGAAATCCGTCAGCAGAGAAGAATATCATCAGCGCATGGCAGCTATAGGGCCTTATGCCTCTCAGATGTTTGTGCTTCTGGAAAAAAACGTTCCTACCCACTGGCATGCCATGACAAGAGGCATTCTTCATTTAAAGAAGAGCTTTGATGATGACATTATCAACCGGGCCTGTAAAAGAGCCATCAGGTTTAATGCCCTGAGTTATCAGCATATCAAAAGAATATGCCAGAGCGGGCTTTACCGCCAGGATGAATCACTGGAAGTACCGGTAACCTATACGGAAGGCTATGGCCATGATCTATGGGTATATGACAATCTTACACGTAATTAAATCAACAGATATGGAAGCACTAAAAGCACAACTAAAAGCACTTAAACTATCTTCAATGGTAGAGGGACTGGAAATGCGCAACAAACACGCCCTGCAGAACCAGATCAGCTACCTGGAATTTCTTGAACTGCTGGTAGAGGATGAATTTGCCAGAAGGCAATCCAACGGATACCAGAGCCGCTTAAAGGATTCCAGGCTGCATACACAGAAGGTACTCGATGCCTATGATTTTTCCTTTCAGCCTGAACTGGACAAACGGTTGATCTATGATCTGGCCTCCTGCAGGTTTATTGATCAGAAAAGCAACATCATACTGATGGGAAAACCGGGTGTTGGCAAGACGCACCTGGCTCATGCAATTGGCCTGGAAGCTGTCAAAAAAGGGAAAAAGGTCCTTTTCGTCCACACCAACGAAATGATGGAGAAACTCTATTCTTCGCGGGCCGACGGTTCTTATAATTATACCATGCAAAAATACCTGAAGCCCGACCTGCTGATACTGGATGAGCTTGGCTTTAAAAAAATGCCTCAATATGGAATGGATGACTTCTTTGAAATAATCAGAAACAGATATGAAAACGGATCTCTAATTGTCACTACTAACAGGAACTTCGAAGACTGGGGAGCACTCTTCGGAGATAAAGTCATGGCTTCGGCTATCATTGACCGGATTGTTCACCATGCAGTAATTGTTAGGGTGACAGGCAAAAGTTACCGGATAAAAAATCTGACTGAGGTGCAGGACCTGTATAAAAACGAGGAAGTCAATCAGGTGAAAAGAGGGAGGCCCAGGAAAAGTGAGGATCAAATGACCAATGAGCCTTCACAAGATAGTTTTGAAAACGACTGATTTATTGTACTTTTAGGTGGTAACCTTTTATTGAGAATAGGTGGGGGCATTCTGATGATAATTAACATTGTTGTTCTCCTATATATCTCAAAAAATGGTTTTCAATTTCGAAATCACCTTTGTAGGTCGCTCGGGCTTCTATCTCCAAAGCACTTCTATTGCCTGAAAGTGTATAATTAGCAAATGCGGCTTGTGAATGTGCGGAAAGGTCAAGCCAGGAATATAGTTTGGTGTCTTCTCTTTTCAGTTCTTTATTCCCATTCCGGGCAAATTCATTTTTCTCACTCCCCTCGTAACTGACTATTCTGGCCATACCACTCATCATATGATACAAGTTGTGGCAATGGAAAAACCAATCTTTCTCTTCATTTGCATAAAATTCTATGGTTACTGTCTCCATAGGTTTTATATCAAACGTATGCTTCATGGGTGAATAAGCTCCATTAGCATTTACAAACCTGAAAAAGTGACCATGTAGGTGCATTGGATGGCGCATCATGGTAGTATTGGTTAATACAAAGCGTACGTTTTCTCCTTTCCGTATAAGGATGTTATCTGACTGTGAAAGAGTTTTATTGTCGAAAGACCAGATATAACGAAGCATATTCCCAGTAAGGGTGAGCTTTACTTCCCTGAATTGCTTAGTAGAATCTAGGACTGATGGATTGATGCTGCTCAGCATATTATAGTTTAGAACCACATCAGTTCCATTCATTGGCGGCATGAACATGCCAGGCATATTACCTTCCGAATCCATCTTCATATCGCCATGATTCATTGCTTGTGGCTTAGGGTCTTTATTATTTTGATTTCCCATGTTCATCCCCTCATGATTCATGGGTGATGCCTTTTTTGTAGAATCAGCTTTACCGCCCATATTCATGCCTTGCATATCATGCATATTACCCATATTCATGCCGCCTCCGCTCATATCCATGCTACTCATCATTTGATTCATTTCCCGCATCATAGCGAAATAATTCAGCCTTGGTAAATCGGGTGCTTTTACTTCCATGCCACTACCAATAAAAACAGAACCGTGGCCAGTTATATCCCAGGATGTAGCACGAAATTCATATGCTCCATTCTCCGGAACTTTTATAATAACATCATATGTTTCAGCCGTACCCAACTCGACCTTATCTACCATTAAGGGCTTTACATTTATACCATCAGCAGAAGCTACCTGCATGGGCCCTCCGGCAAATTGAGTGGTGAAATAAGTAGATGAAGATCCATTGATTATTCGAAGTTTTATGATTTCTCCTGGCTTTACATCTTTAATGTAAGCCTTCTCTTTTCCGTTTATCAGGAATTTATCGTAGTAGACATCGGCAACATCCATAGGCGTCATGCGCTGCCATTCCTGCTTTACTTTATCTTTAAAGTAACCAGCTGCAATTGCTTCGCCGTAACTCTGCAAGGCACCTTTGCGAATGGTATACCATTCGGCACCCCGTTTAAGGTAACGAAGTACCTGATGCGGGTTTTCATCAGTCCAGTCAGATAATAACAGCACATAATCCTTCATCGGAGGCTCATCAGGGCGCTTGATGACAATTGAGCCATACAAACCTGATTGTTCCTGAAGCATAGTATGTGAGTGATACCAATAAGTTCCGCTTTGAATAAGCGGAAAAGTAAAGGTGTAGGTCGTTCCTGGTTTAATAGGAGCTGTGGTTAAATAGGGAACTCCATCTTCACGATTAGGTAAGAGGATCCCATGCCAATGGACAGAAGTCTCATGTTTCATTTTATTATGAACCCTAATCACAGCCGTATCACCCTGAATAAAGTTTAGCGTTGGTGCGGGTATAGAACCATTGACAGCAATAGCCATCCGGTGCTTGCCTGTAAAATTTACCATGGTATCCGCAACAGTTAAATCATATACAACCCTCTTACCTTTATACGGTGAAGCAGGAATTGCTGCTTTACCCTGGGCAAACAGAGTATTTATCCCGAAGGGTAAAAGCAACAATATGTAAATAGGAATCTTTTTCATTTATAGCTTATTAATATTTCCAGTATCTATTGCTTCGGCTTAGTTTGCTCCCTGGCAGGATTATTATCATAAGGTTTAGATGGATCAATCAGGTAGTCATATTTCATCTGTCCCATACCTTTCATACCGCTACCCATATCCATTTTAGAATGATCCATACCTTCCATACCTTTATTAGTGGTGCTGTTCGGCATATTCATTTTAGAATGGTCCATTCCAGACATATCTGTCTTATTGGTTGACATGTCCATTTTAGAATGATCCATGCCTTCCATTCCTTTATTAGGGGTTTTATTGTTTGGCATATTCATTTTGGAATGATCCATCCCTTCCATTCCTTTATTAGGGGTTTTATTATTTGGCATGTTCATTTTGGAGTGATCCATGCCTTTCATACTATTATTGCCAGCGGGCATATCCATTCTTGAATGATCCATGCCGGGCATGGTATTTCCAGAATCCATCTGCATATTGCCATGATGATCCATGTTTTTCATCCCTTTTGTAGTATCACCAGAATGCATGTCCATACCGTCATGACTATCTTCCATCCCTTCAGAATGGGAATGGCCCTTCATGAGATTCTTGCCTTGCGGCCCAACTCCTTCTACATAAACTAATTGAGCGCCCTGGTGTCCTGTTACGGAAACCAAAATCGCTGAGGCTAAAGCAGCTACAAATACTAATACTCCAAATGACCTCTGATTTAATTTATAAAAAAGTCCAATTCCTTGTAAAAGGAAGGCTAATCCAGACATCCAAACAGTATAAAAAGCAAATTGCTCATGCCGCTCAAAGACTTTAGTAGCATTGGGATTTAGTTCTCCTATATGTGCATGGAACACGTAGCTTGCGAAAATGGAACCTAAAAAAGCTCCTCCCATGACTGCAAGTGTTACCCATTTTATTTGGTAATAATCTTTAAACAGCAATATACCCTGTAGTACAACACTTAAAAGTATTAATACAATAGGGAAATGAACTACCAAGGGATGTAAGTTGGGAAAGTCACTAAACATGGTCGAAGCTTTAAATAGTGAAATTAAATTACTCAGTGTTGGCTCATTGCTGTTTCCAATTCAGCAATTTCTTTTGTTTGATCATCAATCATTTTTTGCGCCATGGATTTGAATTCGGCCATTTTTGAATGCTTGACGATAATGTTACCCATATCAATTCCATCCTTGTGGTGCTTAATCATCATACTGGCGAACTCATGGTCTACAGAACCTGGCGTACCATGATCCATCTCCATCATTTTCATCATATTGGCATCCATGTCCTTTCCTAATCCGCTGTTCTTGTCAGACGGTTCGTAGTCCTTTTTCGACTTATCAGCACTTTTTAGCATATCGTCAAGCATCTGTATCTCTTTGGACTGTTTATCCACTATATTTTGAGCTATTTGCTTGAGCTTTGGTTCACTACCTGATTCTAATTCAACTTTAGCCATGTCTACAGCTCCCTGGTGATGAGATTTAAGCATAGATATAAGATCGTAGTCTGCATTTCCGGTCATTTCCATTTGATGCATGTCTTTCATCATTTTATCCATAGCTCCCATAATTCCTGAACTGGTAGCTGTACTGTCCATATTCATGTGGCTGCTATCTGACATGTCCATAGAAGAATTGTCTGATTTTGAAGCATTATTCTGACATGCTGAAAAGCTTAAGGCAAGCGCAAGTGTTCCTATACATAAGGTGCTAATTTTCATAGTTGTATTATTTAATAGTTATTAAATGGTTTTAAATATTCGGGGGAAGCTTAATGAAAAAACTGTCCCTTACAGTAATTCTGAAAAAGAAAAAAGAGGGTAGGCTAACCATAAATAGAAAAGCAAAGGCAAAACCATACAAATGAATGGTATGCCCTTAAGGTTAGCTCTAAAGGAATCAGATCAGGAGAGAATGTAGTTTTATAAAAATGGGTGTTGAAGTACCAGGTGGTGGCGGTGCATGATTTTTAGGCCATTTATTTGCAGTTGGTTGAAAAGAATAGATAGAAGAAAAAGTCCCAATTCCATCATTAATAGCTATAGCGGGTAATTCAAGAATCTGGAAATTAGTATCAGGCTTGATGTTTTCTTTTACAGAATAGTTTCCATGCTTCTTGCAACATGAACAATCTTCATCGCCATCACAATGTTTTTCACTTTTAGCTTCGCTGTGCTTCTCTTTAGCGTCATGGCTATGGCCTTTAGAAGAATCATTTGATGCCACAAGCTCTATTAAATGATTAGAACCGCAACTTATAATGCACACATATCCCCCTGTTATTAATAACAGATAAAATGCTGCCATAAATATTGCTGCCTTCTTTTTCATTCTTAATCTTAAATAGATACAGTTGAGAAAAAGTATTGTTTTATTTATCTAACTAACTAGAGTCCGTCCATAAAGTCAGTAAAAAGAGGGGAGATTAAGCAGGTCCGGAAAAACGCTTCTTAGTCCGGGTTCCCTGCGACGAGGGCTGATCTCTCTTTTTACTATTCTTTCATATTATTTATTTTTAGTTTAGTAAATTAAACAACCGCCTGTCTTCAGGCATACTTATCCACTGATCCTCTTTATTTTTAACGTTATTTCTACTTCAGGCCGCTGCCTGAAGACCTTTCATCCGCTCCAAAACGGCTGCTGTCATCACCCGGATGTTATAGCCGATCACACTCCACTTCACTTTGGCCTCAAAGTGCTGCCAGCCACTCCAATTGCAACGTCGCAGTTTAAAGCCCCGTTTAAGGTTGGAGATCACTGCCTCTATGCCGCTTCTCCATTTTTTCAGTCGGGTTTCCATCGAACTGCTGCTGACCTTGTTTTTCATACTGGCCGTCACCTTATTAAAGACAATATTAATAACACCGGCTTCTTCGGCTGCCTTTTTATTGGCTGCCGAAGCATAGCCTCCGTCGCAGGCACTGTCGCGCGGTACTACCCCGTAAGCGGTGATGACCTGCTGAAGGCCCTGCTGGTACAGGGTGCTGTCTGCCGGGTTGCCCCTGAGCACTTCACTGGACAGGATCAGCCCGCTCTTACCCCCTGCCAGGTTCACCTTATGGCCGAACTGCACTTCTCTTGCGCCTTTGACGATGATATCGGTATGCTGCTGATATATGGAAAAGACCTTCTCGTCATGAGGTACGGCCTCTCCCTGTAGTTCTTTTTTCCTCACCATGGCAACCACTTGTTTCATCAACACCAGAAAACTTTCCATTTCTACCAGTATGGCAAGAACCTTCAGGCTACAACCAGACTTTTTTTTTACCGCATTTGATAGCTGGTTAATGCATCCGGTCATCACCTGCAACTGCTTTTTAAACAGGTCAGTGCGTTTATCCCCGCTTTTGGTATTATTGATCTTAAAGTACGTCCGTTTGGCCCCGGTTCGGTAATCGGTAAAACGGAACTTGTTAAGGTCCCCGCTGAGCCGTTCCAGCAACCGGTGGCTTTCTTTGATACAGTCCCATACCAGGGAGTTATTGGTCGGGTAATGAATGTCGCTTTCCACCACGGTGCTGTCCTGGCGAAGCTTGCTCAGGTCTTCTATTCCCATCCCTACGGCCAGTTTGTTCAGCTCCACACAAAGCCGGTCCAGGTTCTCTGCCCGGATCTGCGAGATGTACTTCTGGTACATCTGAAAACTGTAGGGACGGTGGCGGTCGATCTGAAGAAACTGTTCGCAGATACGCGAATCTTCCTGGTGAAATTCCAGCTCTCTGTATTCCAGTCCTTTGAGCTCTTTATACAAAGCCGCACGCATGATCTGTTCCACTGAAGGGGTGTCCTGTCT